>CAZIMF010000033.1:0-9170 GCA_964540445.1 uncultured Candidatus Saccharibacteria bacterium | reverse complement strand
TGAAACGCCTCTTTTCGAAGCAGAACCGCGCCCTGCTCAGCGAACTCGTCCGCACTGATTTCAAACTCCGCTACCAAGGCTCTGTCCTGGGCTACGCCTGGTCACTACTGAGGCCGCTGCTGCTTTTCATCATCCTGTATATCGTCTTCGTCAAATTCCTTAAGCTGGGTGCTGGCATCCCGCACTTCCCAGTCTACCTGCTGCTGGGCATTGTCATCTGGAACTTCTTTAATGAGATGACGGTCCAAAGCCTGGGGTCGATCGTCGGCCGGGGCGACCTGATCCGCAAAATCCGCATCCCGCGCTGGATTATTGTCTTGTCGAGCAGCATCTCAGCCCTGATAAATCTATTCCTTAACATGATCGTCATAGTTATTTTCATGATTATTAACCATGTTGACCTACTAAAAACAACCCTGTGGCTACCGTTAATACTACTTGAGGTTTATGTATTCGCGCTTGGGCTGTCATTATTCCTGTCGGCCGCTTTCGTAAAATACCGCGACGTCAATTATATTTGGGAAGTTATCCTGCAAGCGGGATTTTACATGACCCCGATCTTATACCCGCTGGCCTTGATCACTAATCTGAAGCTGCAAAAGTTGATTCTAATTAACCCCATGGGACAGGCCATCCAAGACGCGCGTTATAGTACTGTCACCCACGCCACCACAACTGGTCAACAGGTCTTCGTGGGCGGTTGGTATCAATACATACCTTTCGCCCTGGTTCTTATCGTTTTGCTTATTGGCGTTACTTACTTCCGGCGCGAGTCCAAGTACTTTGCGGAGAACATCTGAATGGATAGCAATATTGCCATCAGAAGCAGCGGCGTCAGCAAGACGTTTAAGTTGCCGCACGAGAAGACGACCTCTATAAAAAGCGCGTTCGTTAACTTCTATAAGCACAGGCACTCATATGAAAAGCAGCAAGCCCTTAGAGACGTTTCCTTCGAAGTAAAAAAGGGCGAGTTTTTTGGTATCGTCGGCCGCAACGGCAGCGGTAAGAGCACCCTATTAAAGATATTGGCCGGCATATATTCACCAAGCCAAGGCGCGATTCAAATCAACGGTAAACTAACACCCTTTATCGAATTGGGAGTCGGTTTCAATATGGAGCTAACAGGCCGCGAAAATGTCTTCTTGAACGGCGCGCTGCTCGGTTTTAACCGCAAACAAATGAATGCCATGTACGAAAAGATCGTGGAATTTGCCGAGCTCGAGCGCTTCATGGATCAAAAATTGAAGAACTACAGTAGTGGCATGCAAGTCCGGCTAGCTTTTTCAATCGCCATTAGGGCGCAATCGGATATTTTGCTGATAGATGAAGTTTTGGCGGTGGGTGACGCTTCATTCCAGCAAAAATGTTTTGATGTCTTTGCCGAACTGAAGAAACAGGGCACGACCATAGTGTTGGTTACCCACGACATGAGCTCCGTACTTAGATTTTGCGACCGAGCGATGCTCATTCACAACAGCCGGATCATTAAAACCGGCAAACCAACCGAAACCGCCGAAGCGTACCTCGAGCTGAATTACGAAAACACCGAGAAACAACGTACCGACCAAAAAGTTACTATTGATGCCGACAAGCCGCATATAACGGAGGTAGTTTTAACGGGCAATAAGAAGTCCGGGGACAAAACGTTCAAGACGGGCGAAAAGGTTGCCCTAGCTATCAAGTACGAGAATCCACATAAGGTCCCCATGCATTTTGGCTTTCAAATTTTTAATGATGCCGGCGTTCATTGCTTCGGCGCGAATACGAAAATAGATGGCAAATCGGCCAGATCAGATCCTAAAGGCACAACGGAAGTTAGCTTTAATGCCGTACTCTTACCAGATAGTTACTATATTAACGTTGCCGCCATGAATGACACGGCCACGCTCGCCTATAGTTACAAAACCCGGGCCGCTAGTTTTAGAATAAGAAAAGACACTCAATTAGAGGGCATCGTCGTGTTGCCGCACGCCTGGAGTTAACGAAACATGTCTAAGTACTCAGAAAATCTGCCTCCCAGTCTGCGCGGCGCAATCGAGTGGATGATCGATGATATCAAACCAGGCACGACCGTTTTGGATTTCGGCTGCGCTACCGGCTACTTCGGTAAATATCTAAAAGACAACAAAGGCTGCACAGTTTACGGTGTTGAGATTAGTGATGATATTAAGGAAGCAAAAAAAGTATTAGACGGCGTATATTCGTTTGATCTTGACGGGGATTGGCCAGCCAAAATCTATGAACGCCAGTACGACTACTTATTCTATGGCGATGTTATCGAGCACCTTAAAGATCCTGGAAAAGTTTTAGAAAAGTCCAAAGCGCTACTAAAGAAAAACGGCCTGGTTTTCATATCAACGCCAAACGTAGCTCATATAAGTGTCAGGCTTGAACTAATTAGCGGTAATTTCGAGTACGAACCCATGGGTATTTTAGATAACACTCATTTAAAATACTTCACGAAAAAATCTCTTACCGATCTTATTAGTAGCGCCGGCTATAAGCTAAAATCCATTGACTTCACGACTAACGATTACCCGGATAGTGTTATCAAGACTATTTTGGCTAGAAACGGTCTTATGCCCAACAAGAAATTTTGGGAGATGGTTGATAAACCAGAAGCTCGAGCCTTTCAGTACAAGCTTATTATCCAGCCCAAAGGCAACAACGCCCCGAATCGTTCCGCTAAAACAAAAGTTATCACGCCCGAAAAACCCGAACGTATTCGAAACGCGGCCATGGATGATTTGAACCAGAAAGTCGAAAATCTGCAGCAACACGCCAAGGAACAGGTCAAAATAATCGAGCACTATATCGACACGAACAAGGCTCTGCAAAGCAAGGTCGATATAGTAGAGTCATCCAGGACCTACAAGACCATACATAAGGTTAGAAAGAATTTGGCCAGACTCAAATCAAAGGCACAGCCCTAGCTAAGGTTTTCGAGCTGCTCCAAGTAATTGTTTTTACCATAAATTTCAATAATCTTTTGGGACGCTTGACCCATAGCGAGTAGCTTTGTATCAGGCGAGGTTTTCCTATTAAGGACCTTTTCTATGACTTTGGTGAATTGCCGTATGTTAGTATGATCAATGAAATATCCATTCTTGCCTTCTTGTAACTGCTCATCAACGCCAGCACTGTTATTACGCAGCACTATAGCCCCCATAAACATGCTTTCAGCGACGTATAGTCCGAACGTTTCGTTCAGCGAGCAGCAAATAACCGCGTTACATTTGGCATAGATATCCAGTACTTTTGTTTTGGGCATTGAGGAGTATAACCTCAGCCTGGATCCGAGCAGGCTATTGCCAATGCTGCGTACTTGCTGCGAGACATAATCATTACCGATTGATACGAAGTGCAGCGCGAAGTCTCTATAGTTTTCAGGGTTTTTGAGGTAATACGTTTTAAGAAACTCGTTGAAGGCCGTAATTGCTATTAAGTGTCCTTTGCGACCATCACTGGGCGTGCCCTGGAGCAAGAAATCAATTCTTTTGTAGTCGGAAGCCTTTCGCGTAAAGTAATACTTCTTATCGACTTCAACATGTAAGTTAATCGTCCGCACCAACGTTGTATCTAGCAATTCGTTGTATTCCTTTTTTGTGCGTTCCGAGGGCACCAAAACGTCCAGCTCATGTTTTTTAAGCAAAGTATGAACCTGCGCGATATTTTTCTTGTCTAAGAAATCTTTGCGGAGTACAGGCAGTTGCGCCCTGTCTTCATGAATAAACCAGTAAGCATGCTTGAGCCGGCCGCTCTTGAGCCAAAACATAACGAAGTCACGGTAGTTGTCATAAATAGCAACCGTGTTCATGAGTACAAAGTCATTTTTCCTAAGGCCAAGCTGCAAACGGATAAATCGAAACCCGATTCCGAAAACAGCCGTCTCTACCGCAACGCCAAGCTCACGTAATATTCTGAGCTGGGCATCTTCAGCGCCTGGAGTAACAACCTTAACATTGCTGCCGCCGTACTTGAGAGCGAACTCTTTTATAATCTGAAGCAGCACTACGGGCGCACCAGTGTTATCCAGCGGATGTGATATAAACACGTACTGTCTGCGGCGGTTATTAACCGTTCGTTTTTTTACCTGCGTCCCAACGATCCTCGTTGCTATTTTCGCGGACCGTAGCATGCCCTTGGTGCGGACCTTCGCTACTACCCGAGGCGTTACGTTCCATGCTTGCCGAAGTTTGTTAGCTGAAGCCGGCGTTGCGGTATCAGTATCTTCTTGGCTTGTTATACCGAGCTTTTTCTTATAAGAAGTCTCTGCCGCGTAGGGCAATAAGCCCTGGGCGATAGCTGCTTCGACTGGCTTAGTAACGCTATCCCAGTAATAGGCTGGCTTCAAAGCCCTGACGTTTTTTTTGACGCCAACCAGTGAGCCTTGATGGTTGTATATAGTTTCAACCGCTTTCACTATGGCGGCTGAGGAAAGTTTGGGTAAACGTATGGCCGCGTCGGCGGCTATTAAATCTTCGCTCAAAGGGTCACCGCCGTTGGTTAGTATGGCCAGCTCGCCCCAAACGTAATCCATAACGCGGGTTCGCCAAGAATATTTGTTTTCCTCACCTGGTTGGTTAAGGCTTATAACAATATCAGCATGTTTGTACCAGTTAATTCGCTCATCAAAATCTACCCAGTCAGCAAAGAAAACCGACGTATTCGTCAAACTATGCTCATCGGCGAAAGAAACCGTTTTTTCGTATTGCTTTCTGAGGTCGGGGTTGTCGTTAAAGGGATTTTTGCCCCCCACAAACACGAATTTTATCAACTTGTTTTTTGAGAGCGACAACATAGCCGCTAGCAGTTCCTCGACATGGAACCAGGGATACAGGCCGCCGAACCACAGCACCACGAAATCTTTTTCCGTAATCGACAACTTGAGGTAAGGATTTTCGGACGCCTTGGTGGGCGTATCATGAATTCCAAACGGAACGACTAAAAGACGCTTCTCACGGTACGACCGAGGGTTAACAATGCCAAGACTCGACAATACGCCGGTATAAAAAGTTTTCTGGGCTTCGTTAGCGCACAAGAAATAATCGCCGCGCTTCAGCACTTTGTTAAAGTGAGCGATGTCGGCCATGTAATTCGTATATTCAGTATCAGTATCTTTAGAGTCACGGGCCGAAACCTCTACATAAATAGGCACGTAGGCGTCTAGAATCAGCTGGACGTTGTCGCTGAGATTATTGACGACAAATATCGAAGGGTCGCCCATGCAATAGCTCATAACGACCGCGTCATACGTGTTAATAAGACTGGCGAATTGATCGTTCAATTCCCAGTTTATGAGTCGGATCCCCTCGTGCTCCTCTAGCTTTTGAGGGAATGATTGATTAACGCCCACGACCACGTCGATGCCGTTAGCCTTAAGCCCTTTCGCGAGTCCCCAAACCCGCATACCGCCGCCCTCTACCGTTTGATATTGTGTTGTGGGCACCGGACCATAGGTGATAAGCAAACAGGATCTAGGTGCTTTTGTCGGCATATATAAGATGATACCAGCTACTCTTTAGATGGCCTAGGAGCGAGGATTATTTAGCTTTATCTTTATAACATATTTCTAGACTATGCACAAAAACGGGCCCAGTCTATCAATAACCGAGTATAAGCCCGTATTGGTAGAGCAAATAGGCATTGAGGGTTTGGACCGCGGGAATATCCGTTGACTTCCCATAACCAAAGTCGCCGACAGCTCGTATATGCCAACCGCCCTCCACCGGCCTAAAGATGGCCGCGTCTGTTCTTCCGTCGCCGTTATAGTCACCTGGTACAGGTATATCAGTCGATCTGCCATAGGCAAAGTCACCTACGCCCCGGATATGCCAACCACCCTCGCTGGGTCTAAAGATAGCAACGTCGGTGTGACGGTCACCGTTGTAATCTCCCGGGACCGGGATATCTCCGTATTGGCCGTATGGGAAGTCACCTACGCCCCGGATATGCCAACCACCCTCGCTGGGTCTAAAGACCGCGATATCTGTTATGGTATCACCGTTGTAATCTCCCGGGACCGGGATATCACCAGGCTTTCCATACTGAAAGTCGCCGACACCCCGGATATGCCAGGTGCCGTCACTTGGCCGATAGACAGCTATATCTGTTCGGCCGTCGCCGTTGTAATCGGCCGGGACCGGTATATCAGTCGATCTGCCATAGGCAAAGTCACCTACGCCCCGGATATGCCAGCCGCCGTCACTTGGCCGATAGACAGCTATATCTGTTCGGCCGTCGCCATTGTAATCTCCTGGTACTGGGATATCCCCTGATTGACCAAACAGAATATCGCCAACGGCGCGGGTGTGCCAGCAACCATCGCTTGGCCTGAATATAGTAGCCTCCGTTCGGGCATCACCAGTGTAGTCCCCGTTGACAGATGGACGGTAGCCGGGGCCGTAATTGATGACCGGATTACCGCAGGGGTCGGTAGTAGATCCCCACCACTGCTCAAACCAATAGACAAAGTTGTAACTGCCAGAATAACCCGTTTCGCTGTATGGACCGACATATGGCGTGTAACAGTACAAAGCTGCTGTTCCCGAAGACCCAATTGTAACTGTTCTGGCCGAGCCGCCCGGATTGTAAAAGGTCACGGTGTTATTTGGATACAAACCGGCGGAATACAAACTGCTTGCAGATTTACAGGGATAACTGGAGGGAGTGTAACCCCACCAATTACGGCCATTCATCAGTTCATAGTAAGTCTTGAGCGCCCACGTGCCGTTGTCGACTTGGGTGAAGAACCCGACGAAACCTCCGCAAGAGTTGTAACCCATAGCACAGTCTAGCTGTGAAGACGTCGGATTGGGAGTAGTAACCAACGACTGCTCTTTTTGCAAGGTAGCAAGTATGGTTCTAGGGCTGATTTGATAAGCCTGGGCTGCATCCCAGATGATTTTGGCCGCCGATACGTACTGTCCGCAGGAATAGTAATTAGTGTAGTAAGAGTAGTGGGTACCGCCAGGGCTGCCGCAGTCCTCTGTGTCTTTATAACTCGTCAAACCACTGTTCTTACTGGCTAGAAAGTTTTGTACATCGCTTTGGGACATTGCCCCGTTATTGGTAAAAACTGTATCGCTTATCAGTAGATTTGGATTGTAAGCGGCTTTGACGTGAGAAGGTAACGCGGCAAAAAGCACTGATGACAAAATCAGAACTGCCGAAAACAAGTATGCAGCTTTGATACTATTTATTTTCATCATCATAGACTGACCGGTATTTGTACTTCGTTAATCTCAGCACCAGTCGTGGGATCAAGGCTAAAAACATCCAGCCTGCCAGCCGTACCGCGCGGTTGAAATCGCAGGGAGCCGGAGTACTTGTCATCAACCACTTTCAATGAACCCTGAGCAATAACGCCAACTACATTATCAATCAAACGAAACTGAATGGTATCAACCTTGGCAGTTCCGCCCAGGATATCGCCGGAACTAAGCTTGGCATTGGCCGCTGGCTGATTGACACTGATAATGCCCGACGTGGACATAGCCGGCTTTGTCTTAGGGGAGGTACCAGCATCACTGCCATGCGTATCAATAGCACCGCCCTCGCCTTGGGTGCTAGTTTTGGCCGGCTGGCTCTTGGCCGTCGTGTTGTTCTTAGTAAGAAGCGGCTGAACACGGTTGCTATGATGGTTTCTGTTATGGAGTACAACCAGCCCAGCTGCAATGGCCGCCGCTACAATTAGTATGACTAGCAATTTTTTTGAGGCTAATCTTTTCATACTTTTTCTTTCACCAAATAATGCATCTTTATTTATTATAACAGAGACGTAAATTGCTTAGAAGTTAGCCTGCGAGCCAGATTTTTTTGCCATTTGCCGTCTTATATACCGACCAGCCGCAGAGTATAACAATCCCGGCCATGGCTATAAGCCTTAGCAGATCAGCTGGATGCGTGAACCAACTGCCAACAGCGTATCGATAGCTGTAATCGATAAAAAATATCAACTGAAGAGTACTTACGGCGAAGCCGAGAAACAGCCAGCGTAGGTTCTTCAGCTGCAACAAGTAAAAAACGCCGAGCCCGCTCAGGAGCACAGCTACGCCCTCGGCAAAATGCAGCGCCCCCAAGCCTTTGGGCCAGCCGATAATAAGGCATGAAAGTATAACTGGAGACAGCGCTAGTATCCAAAAATCTCGGCCACCAAGTCTCTTAAGTGCGGCCGCAAAGGCCGGTATAATTAGCCCAAAACCTATTGATCCCGGTATTGAATACAATCCAAGCGCCCACATACGTGTGGACAAAGCTTGGCCACCCTCAGAGGTAAGTAATTGGTAGGGGCTTAACAGGTAAAAGAGATTCTCAAGTCTTATATACAGTAGCCTAAGAGGCGAGGTGTGAAAGAATTGATGAATAATAAGCTTTTTTTGATCAAGTTGGGGGATACCTCCAGTTGAAATGGGATAGTATATAAAACTGCTAGGCGCACGGTATATTATATTGGCAGTAAATAGCCAGGGAATTGCAAATACAATTGTCGCAAGCCCGAACACCAGCGTTTCTCGCAGGCGCTTGTTAGCAAGCAGCAACAGAACACTGGCACCTATGTATAGAACTGATAAATCATGTGCAAGGTAGGCTACGCCACTTGTTATTCCTGCCAATACCGTAAAACGCAGCCTCTCCTCCAACAAAAGCAGCCAGGAAAGCAGAATAAAAAACGCTACCAACGACTTGGGCCAACTAAATACAGCATTGTATAAAAAGAACTGGCTGGTAACCATGAAGAGGCAGGCAACCACGGCCGTCTTTCGATTAAAGAATTTGGACAACAAAAAGAACGCCGGCACAATAAAAAGCGCGTTCATAACACCGGCGATAATTTGAAATTTTACATATGTATGGTCTGGATCAGCCCCAACTGGACTCCACGTAAAAGCAATTGGCGGCTTATCGTTGAGCAGTGTGAAATAATTGGCGGTGACTGCTCCCATCAGTGGCGTTCGCTGAAAGAAGCCAACCCCCCACTCTCTGATGAAAGAGTCCTTGCCGGGGTCTGAACGGTTCACAATAAACTGCGCCTGACGATATGGAATGTAGTTATCGTTTGCCTGGGTTTGTGCAACATTTAAAACCTTGACGTTTAGGACATGATAATTATTGCCGGCCTGCGGCGTGGGGTCAGGCACATAGTGGTATCTTGCATTAAAGCTGAGCCC
>CAZIMF010000032.1:0-9255 GCA_964540445.1 uncultured Candidatus Saccharibacteria bacterium | reverse complement strand
ACAGTTCTTTTTTAGCTTTTTCGGCTTCTTCTTTCAGACGCTGCATAGCAGCTTTATCGCTGGTAACATCAATGCCTGATTCTTTTTTGAACTCATCAACAAAGTGATTAACAATCCGCATATCAAAGTCTTCGCCACCAAGATGAGTATCACCGTTGGTTGAAAGCACTTCAAAGACACCGTCGCCGAGTTGTAAGATTGATACATCAAACGTACCGCCACCAAGGTCGAATACGGCAATTTTTTCTTCTTTGCCTTTATCTAAACCATATGCCAGTGCAGCAGCCGTTGGTTCGTTAATAATACGCTTTACTTCAAGACCGGCAATTTTACCAGCGTCTTTGGTTGCCTGACGTTGCGAATCATTAAAATAGGCGGGAACAGTAATAACTGCTTCGGTAACCGGTTCGCCTAAAAAGGCTTCAGCGTCTGCTTTAAGTTTGGATAAAATCATGGCACTGACTTCTTCGGGGCTATAACCCTTTTCGGCCATAGTTACCTTTACGCCACCGTTTGCTTTAATAATATCGTAGGGCATCAATTTAATATCGCGCTGCACTTCTTCGTCGCTAAATTTACGGCCCATTAATCGCTTGACACCAAAAATGGTGTTGCTCGGGTTGGTAACGCGTTGTCGGTTTGCAACCTGGCCAACTAAACGCTCGCCGTTTTTATTGATAGCTACTACGCTTGGTGTAGTCCGATTGCCTTCTGAATTAGCAATAATCTCTGGTTTACCGCCCTGCATAACGGCCATTGCTGAGTTAGTAGTTCCTAGGTCAATCCCAATAATTTTTCCCATATTAATTTCTCTCCTTTTTCATTCGATAATACAAAATACAGTAATCAACAGTGTTAAAGAACATAAAGGCCGCAACACTGTATAGCAACGATCTTTCTAGGCCTTGATCGGCTATGGCCATATAAATCACAAAAAGTATGCCAGCAATATACAAATTTGTAATCGGCGAACGGGTAGCTATACGTTTTGGTGCTTCCGTTCCATTAATTACACCTGATTTTGTCTTCTTACTCGTAGCGTTAATTTGCTTGGCCATGCCTGATACCTTCTTCTATCATTAGCAGTCGTTACTCTGTACTGCCAGTATAAGAAATTGGCACTCACATGTCAAGAGTGCTAACTGCTATTTTTCGGTTTTTACTTTTACCATGGCGTGACGGATTACTTCGTCGCCGAGCTTATAGCCGGATTGGAGCTCTTCGCAGACCACTTCGCGACTTCCCTCACCGTCTTCCATGCTAATTGCCTCATGGTATTTAGGGTCAAATTCTTCCCCAACCGTTTTAACACGTTCCACGCCAATATCTTTGAGCGTTTTTTCAAATTGTTTAACAACACCTTGAATACCTTTAACGTAGTCATTGCCCTGGATCTCTTTTGGTACATGCTTAAGCCCGCGTTCAAGATTGTCGATAGCCGGCAATAAGTCGCGCACCACACTGGCCTTGGCTATATCACGCAAGCTACCCATTTGTTGATCGTGGCGGCGGCGAATATTGGTAACATCAGCCCGCTCACGCTGCAACGCCTCGGTAAGTTCTTTGATTTTGGCTTCAAGTTTCTTGCGCTCATCAATCACATTTCTGATACGGCCCGCTACATGCTGTTTTGGCGCATCTTTTCTATTATGAATTGCGCTCTGCTCATTATTTTTTAATGAATCAGCCCCCGAATGTGAGTTGTTAGAATGTGCATTGTTAGATTGTTGCTTATCGGCCATGAAGTGCCTCCTCAAGTGTTTCACCGGCGCGTTGGACTAAACTCATGGTGCCCTTATAGCTCTGACGAGTCGGACCAAGCGTGCCAATGTAGCTATGATCACTGTACGGGCTGCGGAAGCGACTAATAATCAAACTGCAGCCACTGTTACGGCCAATCGGGTTTTCGGTACCAATATAGACACTGAGTGGCTTATTTGGAGCTGCTTCATGTAACCATGGCTCTAGATTGTCGAGTAGACGAGCAACTTCTTGCGCCTGGTTACCGGTAGAGAATTCGGGCTGACCAAATAGATTACTGAGACCAGACATGTATAGCTGGTTGCCGATAGTCGCAAGGCCTAAGTTGTGAGTGAGTTCGACAAGCAAATCCACCGTGTTACGGATAGTTCGCTCGGGTAATCCGCCACTTTCAACTCGGGACGCCAGTGCACGTTCGGCTCGGCGTTCCATGGGCGTTTCGGCAGCTTCGCTGACACTATTTACATAAAAGCGATAGCCTTTGTCGGTAGGAATACGGCCCGCACTGGTATGGGGTTGGGTGATAAACCCGCCCCGCTCTAACTCGGCCATTTCGGCACGGATGGTGGCACTGCTAACATTAAAAACTTTAGCTAACAAATTGCTGCCAACCGGGCTGGCAACTTCGGCATAATGTTCAACAATAGCACGCAAAACTTCTGATTGACGATCGGTCATACTAGCTATGATTGTACTGCGCTTGGCACTCAAGTGTCAAGAGTGCTAGCAACGGCTGGTGCCATTACCATGTGCGAAACTTGGTCTAAATTTACCCCAACCTTAAAGAGATCTAAGAGATGAATCTCTTTGGGGCTACCCTCAAACCTATGGGCTATTTGGGATTCTATTTCTTGGCTGTATGTAACTTGATCAACAATAGGTGGCGATACAGTAAAGTCTCCGCTAAAAGACATAGTAACAATGGAGGTACCCAGCTCGCTTTCAGTGGGATTCCGCAAAAGCATGGCTTTATCAGTCTTAACTACATATGGCCCCGACGACCAGGGATTAGGGTTACCTGTTTCGCGCATAGGAATACGCTCAATAGATTTTCCAATTGAACGATTAAGTCGGCGCCGAACAGGATTTATAGTTCTCATTGCTATGAAACTGTACTACATTTTGCCAATTATAAAAATCGCTTACGTTACAGTGTTTTGTCAATACTATTCAGGAGTTCACGAGCAACTGCTTTGGCTTGCGCGTTTTTATCAGAAGATACGCTGCCATGGGCAATTTCGTCAACAATCTGGATTGTCTTGCCTAAGTCATCATTTACCACGAATTCATAATAATCTTTATCGAGTGCTTCTTGCAATTCAATGCGAGCCGTTTCCATGCGCTTACGCAAATCTTCTGGATCAAACTCACCGCCATAGCGCTTAACCAGACGTTCCTGCCAGGTTGTAAAATCTGGCGGCAATAAGAATATTGGCAGTACCGTATCAGATACGCTGCGGTACTCGGCTATCCCTTGCACTTCTATCTCACTAATGGCGATTTCTGCTTTGTCTTTGGCTGTTTGAATTTCGGCGATACTGGTTCCATATACATTGCCGTGTACTAGTTTAGCTTCAATAAATTCCTGATTAGTAAGCATAGTACTGGCTTGTTCAAGAGTTATAAAATGGTATTCGAGTCCATCTTGTTCGAGCAGTCCATGGTTATAGCGCGGCTGCCGAGTAGTGTGGGAAACAATATAGTGATAATCGCCCGACTTGAGCAACTCACCAATAACCGTATCTTTGCCAGCAGCAGTTACGCCCACCAAAAACACGATATGAGCAGTACGTATAAGTTCCACCGCTTGTGGCGGTACACGGTAGTCGGCTAGTTGTTGCGTGAGGTGGGTATCCATAAAAGAGCTATTATACAACGATCTCTGTAATAACTCCTATGTTCTAGCTGAGTTTTTTATGTACTGCACCAGTAACGATCAAGGTCGTCAGGCCAATTAAAAGTAGAATGATTGGATTTCTAGATAGAAAATCAATTTTATCAATTATCTTTTCGAAGCCATAAAAAACGGATACTACGCCAAAAGTAACAAGCAGCGCTGTTGAGAGAGGGAACTTCGCTTCGGCCGAATCACGTCTTTTTGCCAACCCCTCTAGGAGTCGCTGTTCTTTTTCGGTGAATGGAACGATATCTTTTTTCTTATCAGTCATAGCATTATCCTAACATTAACCGTTCAGTGACTTTACTATTTCACGTATAATCGCTCGAGCGCGACTATCTTCATCTTCATTCCGGGTATCTTCCTTAAGGTATGTATGTGCAACTTTTGTAATATGTTCTACTGTATCACTAACTAGGCAGTAGTAGTGGGGTGATTCAAGGGCTTGCATAAGTTCAGTTTTGGCAGCATCAAGTCGGCGTTTTATCTCTGCATCATCAAGCATGCGCTGCGTATTAATTCGTTCTAGTAATGTTTTTTTATCAGGTGGAATTACAAAAATTGTTTTGAGCCTGGGGTGATAAGCACGCATGTCTGCTTCGGTTTTTGCAATCAAAATACTTAAGCCGCACTGCTGCAAGTTAAGCTTGTTAACTTCATCAATGTGCAAACACGATACCTGCTGATTATGTACAAGAGCGGCTTGCAAAAATTCTCGACGATTAAGACCCTGTTCTACTTCTTCAATGGTACGAAAGTGATAGGTCTGGCCATCAACTTCTCCGTCGCGCGGCGGCCTGGTTGTAGTAGATAGAATTGGTAAGTAGATCTCTGGATACCCAGCAATTAAACTATTACGAAGTGTATCCTTACCTGCCCCAGCTGGTCCGGCTATAACTGCAAAATTACTTGATTTGAATTGTTCAAGCACCGCATCATCTGGCTTATACTCAGCCAAGATTTTTTTAAAATACTGCGCTTCATCCGGAGTTAATAGTCGACTCATGTTAGTCTCGTTTTAATAATACGGTAAATGCTTCGGCCGGAATGTCGACTTTACCAAAGCGTTTGGCACGAGCTTTACCTTTCTTTTGTTTTTCAAGCAACTTCTTGCGGCGCGTCACATCACCGCCGTACAGCTTATCGGTTACATCCTTGCGGTACGCTTTAACATCGGCACGGGCAATAAAGCGGCCGCCAATTGCTGCCTGAATTGGAATCTGAAAGTTCTGACGCGGAATCACATCTTTAAGTTTATCAACTACAATGCGGCCAATGCTCTCGGCTTCGGTTTTGTGCACCATAATTGATAGCGCCGTCACAATTTCGGCGGCCACATAAAAATCCACGCGCACTAGATCCTCCACCCGATAGCCAGACAGCTCATAATTAAAGCTGCCGTAGCCACTAGTGACACTTTTAAGTTGGTCGTAGAAA
The DNA here is from genome assembly GCA_964540445.1 of uncultured Candidatus Saccharibacteria bacterium. Lineage (GTDB taxonomy): Bacteria > Patescibacteriota > Saccharimonadia > Saccharimonadales > 2-12-FULL-41-12 > JALQXV01. The sequence continues at coordinate 4,160 of CAZIMF010000032.1, read as the reverse complement.
TCGGTGAGAAGATTTGCGAGCGGTGCATCAAAGCTCACCAATGCCAGTTGGTCATCAACATAACTAATGTTTTTATGGATACCGCGTTTGCCGGCGACCAGTTGGATGACGGCACCGACGTAATCTTTGGGCACCACAATTTCACCAGCAATCCATGGTTCGGCAATTTCTAAAATTTTTGCCGGGTCTGGTAAGGCTGAGGCACTTTTTATATCAATTTCATTACCGCTTAATAAACTTACTTTATAGTCGGTGCTGGGATTAGTAATAATCAAGTCAAGGTTGTATTCCCGTTCCAATCGCTCACGCACAATATCCATGTGCAGCAAGCCCAAAAAACCAATTCGTACACCAAAGCCCAATACCGGCGAATTCTCAAGCTCATACTGTAACGCCGAATCACTCAAGGTCAGTTTTTCTATGGCGTCCTTTAGGTCCTGGTATTGCTCATTGCTTTCTGGAAAGAAGCCGGCATACACAAATGGCTTCACATCCTTATAGCCGGGTAACGCCTGAATTGCCGGGTCACGGGCCAGCGTAACCGTGTCACCCACTTTGGCTTCACGGGTACTACGCAAATTAGTCACAATATAACCAATTTCGCCGGTAGCAACCTCAGCCTGGGGGCTCATAGCCGGAGCCAATGAGCCAACTTCAAGTGCAATGCCTTCGGCTCCGGTAGCCAGCATTTTTATAGCGTCGTTCTTTTTAATAGCGCCGTCAACTGCTCGAACATACAAAACCACACCGCGGTAATCGTCATAGTAACTATCAAAGATCAATGCCCGGGTAGTAGTTGCCGTATTGCTGGCTGGCGGACTGATTCGTTCGATGACTGCATCAAGCACCGCCTCTACACCGTCACCGGTTTTAGCACTAATCTGCAAGATATCTTCGGGTTTGCAACCCAAAAGACTCACCACTTCACTGGTAACTTTTGGCACATCGGCAGCTGGCAGGTCAATTTTGTTTAGGATTGGGATAATTGTTAGGTCGGCACCCAGTGCAAGGTACACATTGGCCAGCGTTTGGGCTTGAATCCCCTGACTAGCGTCAACTACCAATAGAGCACCTTCGCAAGCCTCAAGGCTCCGTGATACCTCATACGAGAAATCTACGTGCCCAGGTGTATCAATCAGGTTAAGCTGATAACCTTTGTGTGACATCCTCACTGGTGCCAGTTTGATAGTAATACCTTTTTCCCGCTCTAAATCCATTTTATCGAGCATCTGGGCCTTCATATCGCGCTTTTTTACGGTTCCGGTCACTTCCAGCAACCGATCTGCAAGTGTACTTTTGCCATGATCAATATGCGCAATAATACAAAAATTCCGAATGTGAGACTGATCCATATCTGATTGATTATAACAGAGAGGGTTTTTCGCTCCCGCTTACAGGATTATTGAACTTTAATTGGTGCAAGAATAAGTTTGCGAATTTTACGAACCACCGGCCTTACTTCTTCAAGCTCAAAGAGGGCTGACATGCCGAAGTGCACAACTAACGTCACAGCTGATATGGCTCCAAGTTTAGCGCCTAACGTTATAAAACCACGGTCCGAGGTATTAAGCGGCAACAGCGACAGCATAATAAACGCCGCGATGATGGTAAATCCAGTTACAGACAAAATACGATAAATAGCACTCCAAAAGTCCTTATCGAGAAGTTTATGGTCACGGATAATCATAATAGTAAATAAGATCACAACTTCAGCAGCGGCAACAAGTGACTGGGCCATTGCCAGCCCGGCTACGTCATAGGCATCTGGCCTAGATAAAATGTATGCCAAAAGAAGGTTCAAGGCAATTGCGAACAACGACACAAAGAGCGGCGTACGTGTATCTTTCTGGGCGTAAAACCAACGAGAAACAAGGGCATAGATTGTCCGGAATAAAATAGCACCGGTGAAGAAGCCTAGAATTAATGCGATTTGCGGAGCATCATTTGTAAAAATTAAACGCGCGAGATAACCTCGGGCAAAATAAGTAATCACTACCACCGGTAATGTTAACCAAATTATAACTCTCAGGATTTGTAAAAACTCTTTCCGGAACAAGTCGCTGCGGTTTTGGGATAAACGGTCATTCAAACGCGGAAAGGCGGCAGTAGAAATGGTGGTACCAATCAATAACGTCGGTGCCGTATGCAAAATAAATGCGTTTTCGTAGTAACTTAATTTTCCTTCACCAAGCCGCCGGGCCAAGTTTGATTCAACAATACTGTTAAGCGAATCAACACCCTGATCAAGCGACCGCGGAGGTAGCTGTCGAAGCATCTGCCGAAAATCCCGGCTGCTGCGCTTAATCGAAAATTCATACTTGTAACCAAGGCCGATGAACCCACACAACGAGACAAGGAGCTGCAAGACGGCACCAATCATAGCACCAACACCAAGCCCAATTAATCCCAGGCTATCCTGAAAAATATAAATACTGGCAATAATTGAAATGTTATAAAACAACGGAGCCATGGCAAAGAAGAAGAAGCGACCAAATGTTTGTTGCACACTGGTTAAAATACCGGAGATAGTAAATAGCAGCGGGTTAAATGCTACAAAACGCATAATGGTGGTGGCATTATGAAGCTGCTCTGGTGACATGGTAGGGGCCACAATATGGTCAATCAATGGCTCAGCAAATACAAAAATTATAACGCCGACGAAAAACATCACAATTGCCAGTAAATTAAGTAGGCTGTTACTTAAATCCCAGATGGCCCGTCGATCGTTTTTGGCTAATTTGTCGGCCAAGAACGGCATGAAGGCAACGCCCAGGGCACCGGCAGCTACGGTAAAGAAAAAGAGGTCCGGAATTTTAAATGCAGCAAAATATGCATCAGTGCTCTGCGAGCCAAGGGCGCTAAAGTTGGCATTAACTAATTTAGTACGTAAAAAGCCCAAGACAAGACCAAATAATGATGCAAACACAAGCACGGCCGCGGCATTACCGAGACTCAGTCGTTTATTAGCATGGGAGATAAGGCGTTTGCGACGGTTCACTAGTGCCCTATTATAGGCGCACCGGCACATAATTTACAGGTGTAAATTAACTTTAGATTAAATGTCTAGTATAAAGCTGCGGCGCGCGGTAAATGTGAGTCTTTTAAGAGAGCAATAACTTCTTCGGCCTCAATGGTTTCTTTTTCGAGTAGAACTTCTTTGAGCGCTTCGAGTGAAGGCTTGTTAGCCTTAATAACTTCGCGGGCTCGAACAGCGGCTTCGGTTATAAGTTTTTCGATTTCTTCATCAATCAGTTTAGCGGTGTCTTCGGAATATTGTTTTTCGTGGGTCATGCGTTCAAACATCATGCCTGATTCAACGTGGAAGACTTGGTTGCGCAGCCCATCGCCCATACCCTGACTAATGACCATGTCGCGGGCTAGCTCGGCTGCTTTTTGTAAGTCAGAACCAGCGCCGGTAGTAACTTGGTCTTTACCATACATGACTTCTTCGGCAATACGGCCGCCCATCATACGTGCTAATACATCTTTGTATTCGCGGATGCTGTGATAACTTTTATCTTCGGGAGGGATAAACCAGGTTACGCCGCCGGTGCCACCACGCGGAATAATGGTTACTTTATGTACTAAGTCGCTGTCGGGCAAGACATGGCCAACAATGGCGTGGCCAGCTTCGTGATATGCCGTTAGTTCTTTTTCGTGTTCGCTCATAACTTTGCTTTTGCGCTCAGGACCAATGGCAACTTTTTCAAAGGCCTGGGTAATAATATCGTTGGTAATTTCTTTGCTGTTTTTACGAGCTGCCAAAATGGCTGCTTCGTTGGCAATGTTAGCCAGGTCGGCACCAGAGCTACCGGCAGTTTTAGCTGCCAAAGCAGAAATATCCACAGACTTAGCGACTGGTTTTTTCTTTAGATGTACTTTTAGGATTGCTTCGCGGTCGCGACGATCTGGTAAATCAATGTTTACGCGACGGTCGAAACGGCCGGGGCGAAGTAGCGCCGGATCAAGTACGTCGGCACGGTTGGTAGCGGCCAGCACAATCACGTTCTGACCTTGTTCAAAACCGTCCATTTCAACCAAAATCTGATTCAGCGTCTGTTCGCGTTCGTCGTGCCCACCACCCATACCAGAGCCACGACGACGGCCGACAGCGTCAATTTCGTCAACGAAAATAATACACGGTGCATTCTTTTTAGCTT
>CAZIMF010000031.1:0-9706 GCA_964540445.1 uncultured Candidatus Saccharibacteria bacterium | reverse complement strand
CAAAGTTGATGGTGGCCAAGCGCAAGTTAAGCCTGTTAACTCTGGTTCATGGGCCGACTATCAAATTCCAGTCTCATTGGTTGCCGGATCGCACACAATATCTATTGGATTTACTAATGACTTTACAAAATATGCCGGTAATAGTGGTAATTTAAAATGCAACCGTGATCTTTATGTGGATAAGATAACGGTTTATGGGACAGTGGCCGATCCAGTCAGCCCGAACTCTATAACAGTTAGCGGCATCGGTAATGGGGCAACGGTAACAGGAGCCGTACCGGTAGAAGCAAAGCCGATTATGTCTGGTGGTGTATCTAAGGTGGAATTTTATCTAGACGGAGCCCTCAATAAGACAGAAAATGTCTCGCCGTACTGTATGGCAGGAGACAATAACGGTCCCCCATGTTATGGATGGGATAGTAAAACAGTAGCTAATGGTTCACATACAATTAAGGCAATTGCTTACGATGCTGCTGTGGCTCCAAGTAAAGTGGAAGTTTCGGTGACGTTTAATGTAAGCAACACCGTGGTAACAAATCCCGACCCTGGTACAGGAACGGCCGTAGATCCTTCAGGCGAAACAATGCCAGTAGCCGACTTAGCAGGCTGGAAACTAAAATTCACTGATAATTTTCAGACACCCGTTCCGCTTGGTAGTTTTCCGTCAGCAGCTTGGAGCAGTTCGGATGCACGTCGTAATACCTATCCTGGCAACAAGTGGTCCGCTTATCCATATCCCTGGAGAGACACTGAGGGAGGCGAAAATTCAGATCCTACACTTGGTGGCTGGTATAACCCAGAGAAAACATTATCGATTAATAATGGGATGCTTGATATATGGATGCACACCGAACTATTAGATGGCGCCAAAAAACGTCTTGTATCGGCAGCAATGCCTCGCATTAATGGGCCAGGAACAGGTGACTACGTCGGACAACTCTACGGACGATATGCAGTACGATTCCGGGTTGACACACCCCGTACAACAAATAATTTTACCGGCTATAAAACGGCCTGGCTATTATGGCCAAACAGCAATACCTGGCCACGAGATGGAGAAATCGATTTCCCGGAAGGGGATCTCAACAGTACTATATTTGGATTCATGCACTGGCAGGGAGGATTGAGCGGCGGCGATCAGTATTACGCTTCGAGCGGTAAAACATATTCTACATGGCACACTGCCGTGACAGAGTGGGGTCCGGGTCGTAACGCGTTCTATCTAGACGGACAACTCATAACGAGTGCCTCGAGTGGCAAGAGTGAATGGTTTGATAAAGTCCCTAATACGCCTATGCGTTATGTTTTGCAGTCAGAAACTGAGTATCATGGCGCCACTCCTAGCGAGACCACGGAAGGACATATCCAGGTTGACTGGATAGCTATCTGGTCCAAGATTTAGCTTTCCTTCATCTTATTTAACTTACGCCCAGTTTGGAAGTACTGTTAAAATTTGTGAAATTTAGGCTTGCATACAATACATAAGCGAGTCTATAATCATAACACTAGCAATCACACTCCGGTCCCTGTGCGCTTACATATTCAACATTAACTTCCTGTTATGAGTACGCGAATGAACGGTTTGCAAACTTTACCAGGCAGTTCTCTCAATCAAATCCCGTTCACCTCGACTAATTAATAAATGTCTTGGTGCTCTTGTTGCATCAGAAAAGAGAGAATGAATATGTCACTTATCAACGAAACTGTTAACGTAAATGCTTTTTACTTCGCTACCAGCTTTGGTACGCTGCGGACATTTCCGCGTCAGGTCGAACACGCCGGCCAAAAATTAACCTTCCAGGATGGGTTACAGTACCTGGTGCAGAAAGGGCAGCATGCCGTACGGTTCTTCGACATGAATGACGGTGAGCACACCTATCGCCTACGCTGCGAAAATAACGTCTGGACATTGGTTGGAGCTAAATAATGGCTTTAAATGAACAACAGCTCGGCACCTTAGGGGTTTCGATTCATGCCGGTTTTCCCAACGCAGCCGTCGGCTCACACGCCCGGTCACTCGATCTAACTACATTACTCATCCGACATCCGGCTACTACGTTCCTTATGCGGCTCGACAACAACAGCTGGTCGCGCTATGGCATGTTTGCCGGCGACATTGTGGTCGTCGATCGTTCCATTAAGCCGCATCGCCAAGACGTTGTTATATGGAACCAAGCCGATGATTTTGTTATGACTAAGCTCAAAGATGTACCCGAAGAAACACCAATCTGGGGAACAGTTAGTTCAGTTATTCATCAGTTCAAGAAATAAATTACTTAGGTGAAATTTTTGGAGTTTATACGCCATGCCGCAACCATTGTTTGCACTGATTGACTGCAATAACTTCTTCGCTTCCTGCGAGCAGGTGTTTCGGCCCGATCTGGCCGATAAGCCGCTCGTCGTACTCAGCTGTAATGACGGCTGTATTGTTGCCCGGAGCGCAGAAGCCAGAGCACTCAATATCCCCATGGGAGCACCGGCTTTCAAATACAAGGATGTCTTTAGGCAACATCGGGTTACCCAATTTTCGGCTAACTTTGAACTATACGGCGACTTGTCACGGCGTATCACCGAAATCTTAACCAGCATTACGCCACGACTTGAGGTCTATTCTATTGATGAGCTATTTTTAGATATCAGCCAGCTCGACATCACCGATTACGCCAAGTGGGCGCTACAACTTCGCACCACGCTTGGCTCATGGGTGGGCGTTCCCGTAAGTATTGGTATTGCACCGACTAAAACCTTGGCTAAGTTAGCCGCGGAACGGGCTAAAAAAGATTTATTGCTGGGGGGAGCAGTAATCCTTCGAACGACCGAGACAAGAGAAAAACACTTACAGCAAACTCCTGTTGAAGATATTTGGGGTATCGGCCGCAAACTCGGTCCGCGACTGCGGACACTGGGGGTGGCTACGGCTCTTGATGTGGCCCGATTAAATCCGGCGCAGGGGAGAGCTCTCCTTAATTCAGTGAACGGTGAACGACTTGTTCGTGAACTTGGGGGCCAGTGCTGTTACCCCCTCGAACGAGTCCATACTGAACAAAAAATGATTAGTGCCAGCCGCACCTTTGGTCACGACACCGACCAACTGCATGTCGTCGAATCCGCTCTCGCCAGTTTTGTGGCCCGCGCCAGCCAGCGATTACGAGTTAGTAACCGGGCCGCTACCCGGCTCAGTATCTTTCTCAATACTAATCGGCACAAGCCCGGCTTTCGCAAGTGGGGGCAAGAATACGTGCTCAGCCAGCCGACAGCCGACACCGGAACGTTAATCAGATTGGCAAACGAATTGTTTACCACTATGTACCAAACAGGGGTGCAGTATCACCGGGCAGGGGTAATACTAAGTGGATTTGTATCAAATAGTGAGCTACAGACCGATTTACTGGGTCACAGAGACGTCAAAGCGTTTGACCGCTCCAGAGAACGTATGCAGGCTGTCGACCAGCTACAGGCTCGCTACGGGCGCCAGGTGATGTATTATGCCACCGAGAAGCTCGCCCCCCAGTGGCAATCCCGCGTAAATATCCGTAGCCCCCGCTACACCACTTCGTGGGAGGAGTTACCGGCTGTAATTGCTAAATAGACTGTGTAATAATAGATCAAACTAAAGACCGGACCGGGAACGCATATGGCAGAAATTAGTAATCCAGAAGCGCTTGCTGTTGGCATAGCCGACCGAGGCTGTATCGTCTTTGGTGATATGACGCTCACTTCTGGCGCAGCTTCTCCTGTTTATTTCAATTTACATGGCCTGGCTTCAATCAATCATCGTTCTGCACTTTCTGTCACAGAGCAACTTGCTATTCGGGATAGAGTGGTAGATGCCTACGGTGTACAGCTGGCACAATTTGATGACTACCACCACATTATAGGGGTGCCTCGCGGCGCATATACTACTGCTGGCATGTTGTCGCATCCATTAAAGTTATCCGCTCTACAACTCCAGACCGAACAAAAGACGCACGGCCTAGGCAATACGCTTGAAGGATTTTGGCACGAAGGTGAGACAGTCGTCATGGTAGACGATCTAATCTCAACCGGTAAATCTACCCTGGAGGCTAAAGACAGAATTGAAACTATTGGCCTGAACGTTGGCGGGGCAGTAATGTTACTCGATAGAGGACAAGGCGGATTAGAGAATCTACAGCGCGTTGGCTTGCGAGCTGAGGCAGCCTTACGCATCGCAACATTAATCGAGATTCTAACCAACGAAAAAAGACTTACCCCTAGTCAGATCAGTATCATGCGCGGCTACTTTTTAGGCGACACCTAAACAGCCGATCGACGAAATTCGCTTATGGTTCACCAACAGATTATGCTATATACTTCTACGAAAGGGGACATATGGAAACCGCGATAAAAATACAAGGCTTAACCAAGTCATACGGGGATTTTACGGCCTTGAGCAATCTCAATCTGAGCGTTACAAAAGGAGAAGTACTTGGTTTTCTGGGGCCGAATGGAGCTGGCAAGACTACAACCATCCGCCTTATCCTCGGCTTAACTAAGCCAACCGCCGGTACGGTACAGATACTTGGAATTGACAGCCAAAAAAATAAGATTGAGGCGCATAAAAAAATGGCGTACGTACCTGGCGATCCTAATCTGTGGCCTAGTTTAACGGGAGCCGAAACATTGCACTTATTAGCCAAAACGCACATCGGCGCCGACGAAGCTTACCAACAGAAGCTTATTACTGACTTCAAGTTTGACCCAAATAAAAAAGTTCGCACGTACTCAAAAGGGAACAAGCAAAAAATTAATCTGATTGCGGCGCTGGCCTCGCGGGCAGAAATTTTGATTTTTGATGAACCTACCGCCGGGCTCGATCCACTGATGGAGCGGATTTTCCGCGAGCATGTCGAACAAGCCAAAGCCCGTGGTCAAACTATTTTTTTGAGTTCCCACATACTTGAAGAGGTAGAGTCGCTCTGCGACCGAGTGGCAGTTATCAAAGAGGGAAAGCTTGTAGAGCTCGGTACCCTCGAAGAACTCCGCCATCTATCAGCCGTTACTATTGATGCCACCTTTTCGGGCAAACCGCCTGATGTTAGTAAAGTAAAGAATGTAACTAATTCTAAAGTTACCGGTAACCATTTGCGCGTGCAGATACAGGGTGATGTTAGCCAACTACTGAGTGTCATCGCAAAAGCAAAACCAGTAAAGCTACTAAGCCGCGAGCCCTCGCTTGAAGAATTATTCCTATCACTATATGGCGACAAGAAAGCTAACTAACAATGCCAAGCTTTGCAATTGCTCAGTTTAGCTTCAAACAAATCAAAAAAAGCGCGGTTATCTTTGGTGTAGCTGGTTCTATGTTATTGCTACTGCAGGGCATAGGCTTAGTCAAAGCAATTCCCAGCCAAGCCGAACGGACACATATCATCGCTTCATTCGAGGCTAACCCCGTATTTAAATTCTTATACGGGGAAAATGACCACGCCGACACTCCGGCAGGTTACATGATGTACCGCTCCGGGCCAGTGTTAACCCTTATAGGTAGTTTGTGGGCTCTGATGTTTGTAACTAAAACATTACGTGGGCAAGAAGAAGATGGGCGCACCGAGCAACTGCTGGCCGGACAAACTACTCTAGGGAAGGCCACCACTCAGACCATAGGGGGCATTGCGGTAGGGCTGGTAGTCGTATGTGCAATCGAGTGCCTCATTCTTACGGTTGGCTCAAAGGTCGCCGGCGTAGACTTGCAGGCTGCCAATGCTGTTTGGATTGCGTTGGGCGTAGTGGGAGTAGTAAGTTTTTTTGCCATGCTCGGGGCAGTAACCAGCCAGTTAGCCTACACCCGACATAAAGCTCTGATGTATGGTGTTGTTCCGCTCATTCTCCTCTTTGTAATGCGTAGCGTTGGGAACGCAACCGAAAGTCTGTACTGGTTAAAAGATTTCACGCCCTTTGGATGGCTGGATCACCTGCAGCCAGTCTTTACTGCGCACCCGGTATGGTTGATACCACTTTACGGCGGCACATTACTGTTTGCACTGATAGCTATTGCTATTGCCAGTCATCGTGATTTTGGTAGTGCACTCATCAAAGAATCGGATTCAGCTGAGCCCCACTATCCGTCAGTACGCAGTAGTTTACGACTCGGTCTACGACTTAGCAAAGGCTCAATAACCGGTTGGGCAATAGCTTGTATCGGCATTTCAGCAGTGGTGGGGTCAGTAGCAAAATCAGCCGCCGACGCCCTCAGCGGGGCAAATGGCATTACTACCATCTTGACTCAGATAACTCACCAAGGGCCGAGTCTAACTGATGTATTTTTAAGCGTTGGCACTATGTTCGTGTCGATCTTACTGCTAGCAATGGTAGTCAGCGGCATTGGAACTCTGCGCGAAGAAGAAGGCAAGGGAATTGCCGATAATCTGTTGGTGCGAAACATCAGCCGCATGCGCTACCTCAGCGAGCGGGTCATGCTACTACTGTGCGCGGCCGCCATCATCATTGTCCTCGCCAGCACTACCGTTTGGGAAGTTGCCACAATTCAGCTGATTGATCTTAACTATTGGTCACTCGTAATCGATAACCTTAACATTCTTGGCCCCGTTATATTTTTTATTGGTCTGGGGTTGCTTCTATTCGGGTTTGCTCCGCGATGGGCCACCATCTGTTTGTATACGCTACTCATCTGGTCATTTGTCAGTCAGCTCCTCACCAGCTTTGTAAAAGACGAAACGTGGCTCAACATCATCAATAACAGTTCGCTTCTGCATCACATTACATTGGCACCAATTAACAGCCCAAACTGGACAAGCACAGCGATTAGCTCACTATTAGGATTTATATTGGGCGCAGCAGGGCTATATTTATTCTCCCAGCGAGATATAGAGACTGAATAAAAGCGATCAGACCGAGGGTTGAATAAGCTTGACAAAGAGTGTATAATATACAGCAGATAAAAGGACGCAATTATGGCAGTAGACCCTATGGAATTACACTTAGAAAACCGACCAGTCGGTGACGCTGCGCGTGCTTTTCAAATTATTGCTGAAATTGATGAACGATTTTTAGCCGGTGACAGTACCCTCCCCAATCTTGCAGCAGTCTTTACTGAAGCCGCTGGTCGCATCGGTATACGTAGAGATGTTGCCGACCCTAGGCGCGGCACTCTCGTCGTTCTAGATAGTACGTTATAATATACCACTAGAGACAGTATTGCATTTTATTCATTGTTGTGATATAATATTAATATTATGACTACTGGTGAATGGCGCGGACCATCCGACGCAGAAAGATTACTTGCTGTTGCTGCGCACGGCTTGATTGTCCCTGGGCATGAAGAATATACGGAAACGCTTAGAGAGATCGATGATTCCGGCTATATATCGACAGACCCTACACCTGAGCAAGTAGGAGAATTCGAGAATAATTTTGCGCTTAAAGTTATTGTGGGTAGTGCAATTATGGTCAGGCGAAATTCTGGCATTCTAACCATACTGTCAGACGTTGACCAGGCAATTAGCGAAGATGGTGGAGAAACCATCCGCCCGGCATTTGAATATGCGCTGCACATAGTGGGCGAAACGCTACAAGACAGAGTTGAGTTTGGGATTTTAAGTACTCACCTAAGAGAAGGGACTCTTAAACGACTACCTTTTTACTTTAAGAATTTATTGCGGTGGGTAAATTCTGATTTCGCTCTTAGCTCGCACATCAGCAGCCAGGAAGTCACAAACTTACGCCAAGCAGCAAAAAAGGGAGATTTTACAACAGTTGAAGATATTGTTGACCCTAGAATTATTCAAGGAACAAAGGAGGGCAGGCTGAAAGATTTCTGGCTTGATCCAAAATTGCCAATTTTGCAAGAACTAGCCCGGAACCATCCTGATCGAGCCTTTATGTTAATAGACGACCTGATATTGGCCGGTGTTATAAGCGAAAAACATAGGCAAGTTATGGGCATTTGGGTAGCACAAGAAATGCAAAATGATTATCGCCCTCGCTTAACCCTAAAAGACCTCGAAATATAAGATTGAAAGACGGAAGGTTACATTGCCTTGTTTGCATGTGAGTGTAAATAAGCTGATGAACTATACTAAATGCATGAAAACTAATGCCAAGAGATTTAGCAGGGTGATCTCAGCATTCCCCAAGGTCCCGGATATCCTAGTCCGACTCAATGATGCAGGCATTCCTTACGCCGTCGGCGGAAGTGTTGCGCTGTACACACAAGGAAATACGCGGTTACCACACGATGTTGATATTATGTTTACCGACGAAGCACACGAAGCTGCCAACGATTTATTCGGCTTAACCTCAGAGATTATTGAACGCCCGAATGTGCTAATGCACAAATCAACTCCGGTAGATGATGGATCTATCGATTTTTTGAGCCATTACACGGTAATTGCAGATGGAAGAAGTTATCATCATCCGCCCACCCAAAAAGTTGAGGTACTTTTTGAAGACCGTCGGGTTAACCTCATACCTGCCGAAAAAATTGTGGCAGTAAAGTTGATTGGACGCCGCGATCATCATCAAGATCTTTTAGATGTGCAAGAACTCATGAAGCATCCTGATTTCGATAAAGAACTCTTTAATGAAATGGTTGATGCCCTGAAAGCACGCCACGTTGTCACTAAGCTGCTAGCTTCGCTATAAACTTGGTGACCACACTGGGACTATCGCTGAATCGACGCGATCTGCAGTAATGTTAGAAATATACTCTTGCGCGTTGCTTTGACAGTTGCTAGAAATAACCATGCCGTACGTATATACTGCTAGCAAACAAGCTTAACCGTAAAGGATTATCGATGAAACTCAACCAAAAAGGCTTTGGAGTAATAGAAGGCCTGCTAGTAGTTATTGCTCTCACACTAATTGTGGGCGTAGGCTTTTATGTCGTGAACGCCAGCAAAGACGACGACAAAAACAAAGCAAGCACGTCGACGAGCGAGATAACAAAACCTGCCGAAACTAAGCAAGCTACCGAGCAGCAACCACAAAAAACAGATGAAGCGTTTGTTATAGAAGCAGTTAAGGCAGCAGGAGTTCCTACGGCCAACGGGAGTAGTGTACCAGTAACCGAAGCTAAGGTTACGTCAGTAGTTGGAGCCAACGCTAAAGGCACTGCTTCTACTGGTGAGGAGGGCAGTGGATTTGCATTCATAGCTCACAAAACCAATGGAAAATGGGAAGTAATTTTCAGAGGTCAGCAGTTACCAGGTACAGATATTGGCCAGAGATATAATCTCCCTGCAGACTGGTACGATACAAGCTACTAAGCTAGTTAGTGATGATTGTTTGCCGTGAGCACCAAAGATTGCTTAATAGGCTTAGCCAATTTTGAGGCTTGTTATAAAGGAACCAAATCACGAAAGGCTTGACTGCTTTAGCTAATTTTTATAAGGACTTTCAGAAGGATCTACATCACGTACGTGTCTCTCATTATCTGGGTTGAAGTCAGGTGTAGTACACAAGAGCATTTTCATTTTTCCGAAATAATGGATCCTTTTGTTCGGTGGTACTACTACTAAGTCTTTTGGGCTAACAGTAAATTTTTCGTCATCAACTACAAACGTCCCGTTGCCTTCGAGAATAAACCATGTGCAGGTGCTTTCAATGTTGTAAAATTCTTCGAAATGCCCAGCTTCTGTTTCTTCGTACACAAAACCGCTTGGAGCATCAGCATTATAAATTGAGATGTCGACACCAAATTTCTGAATTTTCTTTGCCGCGCTGAGTG
>CAZIMF010000030.1:0-9827 GCA_964540445.1 uncultured Candidatus Saccharibacteria bacterium | reverse complement strand
TATTACCAGTCTCGTAGAGCACAATATAATCAGGTTTTTGTTTTTTTACTACTACATCGTAGTAACCTGCTTTAGCGGTGACGTTGACGCCGAATTGTTCTAAAGCGTATAGATGCGGCTCACCCGTTCGAGCGCCCAGCTTACAGCCACCAGAATAGGGGATTTGAAAATTAGTATAGTCGTGCATAAGCGCGCCCATCAGCATCAGGACGCTGCGAGTCTTTCGAGCTGACTCTGCGTTCATATTGCTTAAGTCTAGGTGTTCGGGTCGACGAATTTCAATGTCGTTACCGGCCATCCATCTAACCTTTACTCCCATACTTTGCAGGACTTCTATAATTCGAAAAACTTCTTCAATCCGTGGAAAGGCCTTAAAGCGGGTAACTCCAAAATTAAGCAAGCTGGCACAAAGTAAAGCAACGGCAGCATTTTTGCTGCGTTTTAGTACAATTTCTCCGGATAGTTCGTTTCCGCCTTTAACTTTAAGGTTTATAGCTCCGCCGCCAATTGTAACAATTTGTTTATTAAGTACATCGCTAATCCGCCCCAGTGTGTCGAGGCTTAGGTTTTGATGTCCTTTTTCGATTCGATTAACTGCACTTTGGCTGGTATTTAACCGGCGGGCGAATTCGGCTTGTGTTAAGCCGCGTTCCTGCCTTATCTGGTAAATTAAGTTACCTATTTTTTGATTTGTCGACAACATATAGCAATAATTATACCATTTATGAGATTTGAGTAAATAGTTATTTCAGTTCGACCAAAGGTCAGTTACAATAGAGGAATGATCTAGCTTGTATTATATATTCTCAAACGCCTGAGCGCCAGTTTTAGTACTTTGTATTATTAACCGGGCTTACGAACTAGAAACTTACCTAACTGGAGGGAATAATAATATGAACGATACAGAAATTATGGCTTTAATTGCCGCAGAGCACGATCGCCAATCAGAGGGGCTAGAAATGATCCCCAGCGAAAACCATGCCTCGCGCGACGTAATCGATACGCTTGGAACTGTTATGACAGACAAGTATTCCGAAGGATACCCTGGAATGCGCTACTACGGAGGCTGTCAATTTGTTGACCAAGTTGAGAATCTGGCACGTGACAGAGCCAAGGCTTTATTTGGCGTTGATCATGTCAATGTACAAGCCTACTCCGGTTCGCCGGCAAACATGGCTGCTTATTACGCGCTCCTAGACCCAGGGGATACACTGATGGGGCTGGAATTGTTCTTTGGTGGGCACATGACCCACGGATTGGGGGTAAACTTCTCTAGTCGTTTTTACCGCTCCGTTCAGTACAAGACGGGCAAAGATGGATATATGGACTACGATGCTATGCAGCAAATAGCAGAGAAGGAAAAACCTAAACTGCTGATTGTCGGCGCCACGGCTTATCCAAGAATTTTTGATTGGCAAAAGTTGCGCGAAATTGCCGACAGCGTAAATGCATGGTTGCTGGCCGATATTTCGCACATCGCCGGTTTGGTAGTTGGTGGCGCACATCCATCCCCGGTTGGAATTGCCGATGTAATCACCACTACAACCCATAAAACTCTTCGCGGACCACGCGGCGCATTAATAATGTGTAATGGTAGTCCCTCGACTCCACTTAAAAAAGTTGAGCGTACCGCCGAAAATCTGCCAACTCTAATAGACAGAGCGATTATTCCGGGCCTTCAAGGCGGACCGCACAACCACCAGACTGCCGCAATAGCTGTGGCTCTACGTGAAGCCGCCCAACCTGAGTTTAAGACATACGCTCACCAGATAGTAAAAAATGCTAAAAAGCTGGCCACTGAGCTCACAAGCCGGGGCTTTGAGCTGGTAACCGGCGGTACCGATAATCATTTATTGCTAGTTGATCTGACAAACAAAGGCGTGCCTGGCAAAGAGGCTGAAGCCGCTCTTGGCAAAGCTGGCATCACAGTCAATAAAAATACTGTACCGTTCGACCCTCGTAGTCCGTTCGATCCAAGTGGTATTAGGCTTGGTACCCCGGCCATAACTTCACGTGGCATGAAAGAAGAGCATATGGAGCAAGTCGCAGAATGGATGAACCGGGCTATCGCCGCCCACAATGACGAAACTGTTTTAGCTCAACTAAATAACGAGATTAAAGATTTTACTAAAGCCTTTCCGCTGCCGAGCGATAGGTAAAGCAGGCTAAATCAGCTCTGGTTCTTGCTCAAGCGTAACGCCAAACTTGTTTTGAACTGCTGTTACAATGGCGTCGCGGAAAGCAAGCAGCGAAGCAGTATTCGGTGCTTTTTCGTTTACAAACACTAGGGCTTGTTTATCCCAGATTGCCATGCCGGTGTTTGGTTCGTGGTAACCCTTAAGGCCGAGTTGTTCGAGCATCCAGGCGGCCGAAAGTTTGGCGCGTCCATCATCGGTTAGCCAGAACTTCATATCAGGAAACTTCATTTGAAGTTCATATAATTGATCAGAATCAACAATCGGATTCCCAAAAAACGAGCCGCAGTTAGCGACAACTTTTGGATCGGGTAGTTTACTGTTACGAATATCAATAACAGCAGTGCGGATATCGCTTGAAGTCGGATGAGCGATCCCATGTTCTCTTAAGTATTTTTGAACCGACTCATAAAATGGTGGCAACGGTTGATTTTTAGTCAGTGAATAGGTGACAGATGTAATAAAGAAACGACCCTTGTCTGTGGTTTTAAATCGACTGGTTCGATATCCGAAACCGCAATCAATTTTAGGGATAACAATAACTTTTTTTTGTTCCCGATCGTAGGCTTGGACACAAACTAATACGTCCGAGACTTCGCGGCCGTATGCACCAACGTTCTGGATTGGGGTGGCACCGGTTGTCCCCGGTATCAGTGAAAGTTGTTCTAGGCCCGATAGCTCTTCGAGGATAGTCCGAGCCACCACACTATCCCATGGTTCGCCAGCACCAACCGTTACAAATGTTTGATCTCCCTGATGCTGTACTTCGTAACCGGGGATTCTATTCACTAAAACTAAACCCTTAAAACCAGCATCGTTCCAGACTATATTGCTGCCACCGCCAATCATAATTACCGGAACATTGTGCGCATCGGCCCACTCAATTGCTTTTCCAATTTGTCGGGCAGAAGTTATGTCCTGCAAATAGGCAGCCGGGCCGCCTAAGCGCATTGTCGAGTAGTCTTTTAATGATATGTTTGTTTTCGGTTCGGGATCCATTGTATTACCAGTATAGCGTATTTTAGAGAAGTCAGACGATGCATATGCTTGAACCTATGGCATATTAGGCGTAACATAATAAAACTATGAGTATGAATGACAAAGACAAGTATGTAGCACTCGGCGCCCGCCTTAAATTCCTGCGTGAACAATGGCAGCAATCAGTGCACGACGTTTGCAGTACCCTTGAAATCGATGAAAAAATGCTACGAGCATTTGAGGCCGGTAAGGTCGCTCCTCCTCTCGAAGTTCTCGACATGTTAATCAGTCACTTTTTACTTACCGAAGATCAAGCTCAAGATTTGCGTGAACTTGCCGAAGACCAACGCGAAGAAGCCGAAGGCAGTATAGCCAGTTCTGTCGAAGATATGCTTACCAAGCAACTGGTAATGTTTATGCCGGTCGATACCCGTGTGGTCTACACCGATTCTATGCAGGCAACGATTACCGATAGTGGCGTTGTACTACAGTTTATGCAACAAACTGGTCAGGGCCAGTCAGTTCCTATTAGCCGGGTTGGTATGAGTCGCCAGCACGCCGAACGAGTGATTGAAGTGTTACAAAATAGTCTCAAGCACCACGATCAACACGGTCACCAAAAACAACTGCCCTCATCAGACAGCAGCACCCAGCAAACCTCTTAATTAAAGAGCAGCCAGCTGATTGAGCACTTTGATGTAGGTGGTTAGTTCTTCGCGGGTTATGTGGCTGTAAAGGGTTTTGCGCATTTCTTCGCGCAGTTTATTTTCGATTTGAACACATTTTGGCTTGAAGGAGGGATTAATGTGAACCAATCGAACGCGGCTATCCGTGCCATGGTCTCGGCGCACAACCATCTTTTTTAATTCTAGTACATTAATGCTGTTGGTTAAGAAGGAGATGCCGGTATCAAGCTTGCGGGACAAATCGGTGATACTGATTCCTTCGTCACCAGCATCGTACACCGTACCAACGATAAACCACTGCATGGTGCTAAGATTGTAATCTTTGAGCATAGTGGCAGTAACTTTATTCATAACGCGAAAAGCAGTAGATTGGATTACACCCGCCTGATAGGTCGTAATATCGGCGATATCTAACTCTTTTGAATCGTGTTTCGTTGACTTTTCCATATAACAATAATACTATATGATTAAGTTTACTTTGTAAAGTAAATGATATTAACCATTAATTCTAGCAAAGGGGAATATATGGAACCAACAACTAGTACGAGTAGTAATAAGATGATAATGATTGTCGCAACACTTGTTGCTGGTGCAGCTATCGGTGGAGTGGCCGGATACCTAATTAGTAACAATAAAGATGACAGCGCAACAAGCACACAAACTGCTCAGTCAATGACTCCAGACCCAGCAACTAAGTCTGCTGGTCTTCGAGTTGCATTAAATAACCTCGAAGCCTCACATGTTGATCTGGCTGCTGCAGCAACGCGGGCTGGTTTTGACGGTGATGCCTCATTCCAGGCTGCTGCCGGTGCTCTTGGGAAGAACACTGACGAACTTTCTGCAGCAATTGCTAGTGTTTACGGTGAACAAGCCGGTGCCCAGTTTAAAGAAATTTGGGCTAGCCATATTGGTTTCTTCGTAGACTACACTGTTGCAGCCAAGGCTGGCGATAAGGCGGGTATGGATAAAGCTGTTCAAAACCTAAACGGTTACGTAGAGGCAATCTCTACATTCCTAAGCGGAGCAAATCCTAATCTTCCAAAAGATGCCGTTGCACAACTGGTGACGGAGCATGTTGGCCTTCTTAAAGAAGCAGTCGATAAGTACGGTGCCAAAGATTTTGCAGGTTCATACGATGCGCAAGCTCGTGCCCGAACTCAAATCACAACCAAAATTGCTGACACGCTTGCAGGTGCAATCGTTAAGCAAAGCCCCGATAAATTTTAGTACAACGCTTAATCAACAGCGTAAAAGAGCATCCAATAGCGGGTGCTCTTTTAGATTTGCTAGATGGCGGCGTAGCCGGGGAAGTAGTCGGTGACAAGCTGTTTTTTGTTAACACCGAGCTGTTTAAGCTCTTTGTACAGACTCTCGGTCATAGGCTCTGGCCCAGAAAGGTATATGTATTTGTTCTCATGTCCGGAGGCCAGAGAAACAATGCGGGATGCATCGATACGGCCAGTTTCGCCTTTCCAAGCAGGACTCGGTTCGCCGATAACCGGTATAAATGTTATGTCGGCTGCTTTGAATAAGTCTTTGAAAGCCATTTCGCTTTCTACACGGAGGGCATAAATGAGGGTAATTGTACGCTTTTCACCACTATCGTGGAGGAATTTAATCATGCTACGCATAGGTGTTACGCCAATGCCGCCGGCTACAAAAACCAATTCAATTGATGGATCTTTGGGCAGCACAAAATCACCCATGGGCTCCGACATGGTAAGCTCATTGCCTGGCTGTAAGGCAAGCAGAGCCTGTTTGAACGTACTACCATCTTTGGGTGTAAGTTTGGTGGTAATTGACACTAAATCTTCGGTAGGGGATGAAGAGAGAGTAAACCAACGTTTATCGCCGCGCTTGTCTTTATTATCGTGTGGAATTCGTAATTCTATAAACTGGCCAGCAGTGTGCCTAAACGGCTTTTCGGGTTTAAACCAAAACGTTTTAATATTTTCGGCTATGTCTTCAATGTGGTCAAGCGCTACTCGCATCGGTGGCTCCTATCAGAACGTTATAACTTCTTATCTATGATACTATGCATCGTATGGCGAATAATACCTTGGATATAAAGTTTTTATTGAATGATACACGGGCCCGCGTGTACCTATTATGGGCCTTTTTGGCATCAACGGGTTTTGTGGTTACCCATTATTACCAAAAGCACGAAATTAACGTTTTATGGTTTGGAATTTCGGTGATTGGCCTCGGCTATATGTTCAAGGTCATGCCATTAAAAGTTAAGTCGATGCGTGCTATATTTTTGGCCTGGCTCATACCAATTACTATTGGTATGTCAGTTTCGGCAGCAGTTTTTTATATCGATGCCTGGGCGCAGCTGATTGCTTATTTAGGTGCGTTTTGGCTATTTGTTATGGCCACCGGTTATGTATTAAATGGTTTGGTTGATGCTCCTTCAACTTGGTATTTAGTGGCAGCGTTGTTAAACGTTGTAGCTGGGTTTGCTTGTTTTTATATTGATTCGTTTACGACTGCACAATACTTGGTAGCTGCAATTATCAGTGGCTGGTCAATGCTTAATTTATGGATTTTCCGAACTTAAGCGAATTATGGCTTAAGCTTTACATCATCAACGCTTTTAGTCGGATCGTAGACAATAACCGTAATTGTATAGGTGCTATTAGGTTTGTCTTGAAATTCAAATTTTCCTATATCTTTAAACTGCAATAAATAACCCTCATCATTTTTAAATACGCCAGAGTCAGCCAGGGAATTTGATGCCGAGCTGTGCTCGGCGGTATGCGTAAGTCCTGTCTGTACAATCTGATGTTTATTGCCGTCTTTACTGTTAAATTGCACGTACTCATCTTTTTTTATGAGCAAATCAATCGGATCTGTGTTGGTTGCCGTTAAGTCTACGTAGTGAATGGGTGTCTCGGCTTTTGCCGTGCTCTTGGTGTCGTGTCCACCAAATTTTTGAGCAACAGCAAAGGATATGCCTGCACTAAGACCTATCAACAGCAAAAATAATCCGGCAGTAGCTAACGTAATAGGCGGTTTCAAAGTCTTTTTAGGCTGCTCAGATTTCGCCGGCGTATGTGACTTACCCGCGTTTGTCTTTTTACTCGATGACATTAACGACAGCCTTCATGTATGGATGAGGTTCGCAGTGATAGTTAAATGTTCCTACGGTATCAAATGTAAAACTGTAGCTTTCACCCTTGGCCAAGAGTTGCCCCTTTGGACCGCCATCTTCAGAAGCAACTACATTGTGGTGTGCTTCATCTTGGTTAGTCCAGGTGATTTTTGTGCCTTTTTTGATTTTTATACTCTTTTGCGCAAAGGCAAAATTGCTAATGTCCATGGAGACTTCGGTTTTGCTGGTAAGATCAGTTTGATTACCAGTGGCCTGCGACTTGTTGGCGTTTGCCATATCCATGCTGCTCATATCATCTTGAGTGCTTACCGTTGAAGTACCTGAAGAGGGGGTAGTATCTTTTGCTTTATTTGCCATTACGACCCCAACGATACCCAGAACTGCAACGACTGCAATAACACCACCGACTATATTTTTATTCATCCATAACCTCCTCAAAGTTATTAAGTAATCAACCTACATATAATTAGTATTTTAATAGTACCATAAATTTATTATTTAGTTTAGTTAGTAAAGTTTATATTGTAACTGGTATACTTATCTGTAATGAGCAACAAAAAATCTATGAAAATGGCAACAAATCAACCGTACAGCCTATGGACTAATAATCGTTTTTGGTTATTGGTAACTTCAGTTTTGATAGCAATTACAACGGCTGTATCGGTTTGGAGCTTGGTGCCAAGCGGAGATTTGCGGATTATTCGTACCGAGCAAACCTATGGCCTAATCGGCATCATATTTTTATATGCTGCCTTGCTAGCAACACCGTTAACTAAACTGTTCCCAAACATGAAAGGCAAAAGTGAATACTTGCATGTGCGCCGGGCAATCGGCGTTAGTGCTTTTTTCTTCTCATTACTGCACGCATCGTTGGCGTTTATCGGACAACTTGGCGGTATTAACGGCATAGGATTCTTAACTTCGCGCTATAATCTAGCATTAATTTTAGGGCTCATAGCCCTAATTATTTTGATGGCGATGGCAGTGACTTCATTTGATATAGTCATTGAAAAGATGGGTTTCCCGCGCTGGAAAAAATTGCATCGGCTGATTTATGTCGCAAGCGTAGCACTGATGATCCATATAGTTATGCTTGGAACTCATTTTGCCTACGGCTCGAGTTTAATTGCTCAAATTACGCTTGGGGCGGTTTTGTTTTTGTTGGGTCTCGAGGCAATTCGTTCCGATCGATGGTTTAGAAAACGGTTCCCCCGGCTACAAAACTACGGGGTTGCGAGTATGGTTGTTTTAAGTTTTGTTGTCTTAGCTGCGGGTTTTAGCATTGGTAAAAATAATAGGGTAGAACCAGCTAACGTTCGAGCACATGGCGGGCACGGCACCGGTGGCCACGCAACTGCCGCAGAGCCCTATGCAGCCTTTAAAAATACTGCAACCATTGAAGGCAGAACAATTACCATCGACAAACAACAAATATCATTTGATACATTAATAGCTGGTGGCGAAGTAATTAACTTTATGGATACGCCAGCTTTTACGACAACTAAAAGTCCAGAGTGTTTCTTGGTTAACCAGGAGAGTTACGAATACTACCAGGGGCTTATCAAAGTCAGCGGGCCGGTTATTGAATGTTTGCCAATTGGCGACGTAAAACCTCCTGAGCCAGGGATTTACACCTTGTATTTACGATTCGATCAGGCCGCAGGAGCTGTTACCTTACCATTTAATTTGGAAATCACCCTATGAGAAAGCAGTGCATGGGTCTATTAATAGCCATAATTCTTGGTTTATTTTTTTTACCAATTGCTGTATCGGCGCATGTTTTAGAAACCCAGGGTTCACTTGGGGCAGTGCTACATATCGATCCTGACGATAGTCCTATTGCCGGCGAACCAAGCGGCATATTTTTTGAATTTAAAGATAAAGCAAACCGTTTCAAACTTGAAAATTGCAATTGCCATTTAATAATCGAGAGAGCTAATAGCAAAATATATGATCAAGTATTCACTACAGCAAGTGGCGGAAGTTTTACCTTTCCGGCTCAGGATGTATATAGTGTAAAAGCAGTCGGGAGCCCGAAAACAGGTAACGTATTTGAGCCGTTTGAGCTAAGTTATAGCATTCGTGTCGAGAGGGGATTAACTGACGCAGCAGTCAGCGGGCCATCACCAAAAAAAACAGTCCCAATCCTTATAATAGGTATTGTATTGTTATTCGGTAGTTTATTTGCTGTGCGGTATCTGGTAATTAAGCGAAATGCGTAGATATCAATTGTTAGCCGTGGACAACCAGATAAAAGTACTATACTATGTAAAGTAAATTAATGAGTAATATACTACAAGGAAACATAATGTTTAAAAAAATCTCAATTGTTAGCTTGGCTATAGCGTTTGTAATGGTTGCCCTGCCCTCTAGTGTGTTTGCTCATGTTACCGTCAAGCCGGCCGAAGTTGGCGTGGCCGCTCGGCAAGTGTTTACTGTTTCTGTACCAAACGAAAGTGACACAGCCCAAGTTGTGGGATTGCGTCTTGTTGTACCAGAAGGTCTAACAAGTGTTACACCAAACGCAAAACCAGGCTGGACCATTAACGTTACAAAAACTGGTGAGGGCGAGTCTGCGCTTGTCAGCGAAATTACCTGGACCGGTGGGCAAATACCGGTTGGTCAACGCGATGAATTTTTGTTTCAGACTAAGACTCCAGCAGGAGCGACCGAATTAAACTGGAAGGCCTACGAAACCTCATCAACTGGCGAAATTACATCATGGGACCAACAACCACAAGAAGGCAAAGATGTTGAGCATCCCTACTCAGTAACAAAAGTTACCAATGACCTTGCACATAAAGATGCTGCCGCACATTCAGATAGTTCACACGAAACTCATGAAGATAAAGC
>CAZIMF010000029.1:0-10152 GCA_964540445.1 uncultured Candidatus Saccharibacteria bacterium | reverse complement strand
GTGCGTTTGGTGATAAATATGGCGATGTCGTGAAGGTATACATTATGAGCGAACCTAACCAACCGGCCTACAGTATTGAAATCTGTGGTGGCCCGCATGTTGCTCATACTGGCGTGCTTGGCGAGGGCGGCAAGCGGTTCAAGATTACTAAAGAAGAAGCTTCCAGCGCTGGCATCCGTCGAATCAAGGCAATACTAGCCTAATGCGGCTACCTCGTCATAAATTGTTCCGGCCGGCCGTAAAAGTGATATACTAAACACTAGTTATGCTTAGTAAAATCAAAAATGTTGGCAGCCAATTAGCGGCTCGCGCTAAACCCGGTCAGCCGGCATCTGATCAGTATGTGGTGGCGCTTGATGTCGGTACAGAGTTTGTTAAAGCGTTGATTGGAAAAATTGATGGTTCGTCCATCGAGATTATTGGTGTCGGCCGAGCTCACCAAGGGTTGTCCGATATGCAAGCCGGTGCTATTGCCGATATTGGCGGTGTCGTTCAAAACTGCAACGATGCGCTCGCCAAAGCCGAAGAACAAGCCGGCGTTAGTGTCCGTACCGCCATACTTGGAATTGCCGGTGAACTCGTAAAAGGTACGACTACCACCATTCCCTTCCGGCGTACCGACCCCGAACAAGAAGTTGATGTCGACGAAATGGAGCAGATTATTAGCTTAGCTCAAGAACGGGCAAGCGCTAAGGCTCGCGAGAATCTGGCTATCGAAATGGGTAACGCCCAAATGGACGTTCGGTTGGTAAATAGTGCCCTGGTCGGCATTACCATCGACGGATATCAGGTGACCAATCCAATCGGTTTCAAAGGCCGTGACGTCATTATCCAGCTCTATACTGCCTTTGCCCCTATGATTCACATTGCTGCGCTCGAACGAACGGCTAAAGAACTCGACCTCGACTTATTAGCAGTTGCCGCTGAGCCGTTCGCAGTGGCTCGTTCGGTTATCGGCGATAATGCCAATGCCACAATGAGTGCTATTTTAATGGATGTCGGTGGTGGTACCACCGACATTGCAGTTGTTAATGACGGCGGGGTACAGGGTACCAAAATGTTTGGCATTGGCGGTCGGGCTTTTACGCGTTCAATCGAACGTGATTTAGGCACCGACTTTGAGCATGCCGAACAAATGAAATTAGCCGTTCCCGAAAACTCTATGGCGACCAAGCAGCACGATGCAGTCGTCAAGGCGCTCGATAAAACCTGTGACGTCTGGATTGCCGGCGTCGAGCTGGCCCTCAGTGAATTTACCGAACTCGACCACGTCCCGCATCGTATACTGCTCTGTGGTGGTGGGGCAAGTCTCGAAAATCTGACAAATTCGCTTAAAGAAACTAATTGGTATAGCGACGTGCCGTTTACCCGCAAGCCTACCATTGCTTTTATTACCCCAGACCAAGTTATTGGCATCAAAGATAAAACCGGCGACGTTAGCGACCACACGTTTGTCACCGCAATGGGCTTACTTAGAGTTGGTGCAGACACCTTGCAACAGCAAAACGATGCTCCCGAGGGTGGTTCAATCCGCGAAAGATTTGATAGGATATTACGAGTATGACAAATCAGTCCGGTCCGGCCAAAAAAACTGTTTACGTTGACGTAGACGAAGAAATAACCGGCATTATCGATAAAGTTCGTAACACCAAAGAAGAACTAGTTGCTTTGGTGCTCCCTAAGCGTGCCACCATGCTGCAGTCAATCGTAAATATGAAATTGCTCAAGCGCGCAGCCGATCAATCCGATAAAAAAGTCGTCTTAATTACCTCCGAATCAACACTTTTGTCACTAGCCGGTGCTGCCGGGCTGCATGTTGCTGCCAATATGCAGTCGCGTCCGTACCTGCCAGCTGCACCAAGCGCTGCCAGCGCTAAACCAGAGTCTGGCCCTATCGAAGTCGGTGGCGATGAAGAACCAATCGATCCCTCAACACCCATTGGCAGCTTAATCGATCCCAAGCAAACTGCCACACAACCCATCGAAATAGATAATCGCCCTAAAGCTGCCGAAGGCGTCGCAGCCGCAGCTGTCTCTGGTAAAGTCGCCAAAGCTGCTAAAAAAGATAAAAGCAAAAAAATTCCAAACTTTAATAAATTCCGTACGTTGCTTTTTGCCGGTGGAGCTGCTCTTTTGCTGCTTATAGCCTTCGGGTATTGGGCATTAGCAGTAGCGCCAAAAGCAACGGTTACGCTTCGTACCGAAAGCAGCGAAACATTAGCAGACGCCCAGTTTATCGCTGATACAGCTGCCGACCAAGTTAATCTTGACAAACAAATCTTACCCGCTCAAAAACGTGAACTCAAGAAGAATGAAATCGAAAAAGCTCCTGCCACGGGCGAAACAGATGCCGGTACAAAAGCTACCGGCCAAATGACGCTGCGAAACTGTGGCGATAATGCAGTGACTATCCCAGCAGGCACGGGGGTGAGTAACGGCAGCCTAACGTTTATTACGCAAAGTGCAGTCCAGCTCGACAGCACTATCGTGAAAAAGAACGGTGTTAGTCAATGTCAAAGCGACGAAAAGACAATCCCGGTTGCAGCTCAAAATAATGGCGATAAATATAACTTAACTGCCCGCACATATACAGTATCTGGTTTTGCCGGTGTTATTGCCCAAGGAAGCCAGATGGCAGGCGGAACAAGTAAAATCACTAAAGTTATTTCGGCTGCCGACGTTGATGCAGCTAAAAAGAAAATCACTGACAAGCAAAATGCGGTTGTGGATGAGATCAAGAATGGTCTCAAGAACGAGGGCTACATAGGCTTGGTAGACACGTTCAGTGCCGGAACACCTACATTCACCGCAGCTCCAGCCGTCGGTGCCGAAGGAACAGAAGTAACCGTATCCGGCGAAATTACCTACAGTATGCTTGGTGTCAAAGAAGATGACCTCAAGAAATTAGTCGAAGATCAGGCTAAAGATAAAGTCGACACCTCAAAACAGGCAATTCTTAATTATGGTTTTGGTGATGCCACCTTCGAAATAGGGGCTAAGGGCAAAACAACCACTGCAGTAAAGCTTAAGACCACGCTTCTGGCTGGCCCCGAGATTAATCAAGCCGACCTTAAAAAAGAATTAGCCGGTAAAAAGGGTGGTAACGTCGAAGCACTGCTAAAAGGACGTCCTGGCGTCACCGATGCAACAGTTAAATTTAGTCCATTTTGGGTTACTAAAGTACCGGGTAATCCTTCAAAAGTAAACTTCATCATAGAACAGGCCGATGGCAAACAAATTACCCCCTAACGGTTATATTCTGGGGCTTGATGTGGGTGAAAAGCGAATTGGTGTAGCGGTGGCAAGTGTCATCGCTAAACTACCTCAGCCATTAGACATGATTCCAGCCGGTGAGCAGGCGCTAGAACAGATTAAAGCTGTCATAGCCGCAGAAGACATCTCGGTTGTGGTGGTAGGCATGCCACGAAATCTTCGAGGAGAAGAAACGCCTCAGAGTAAAAAGATCCGGGATTTTGCTGATAACTTACACAATCAGATAGATGTTCCGCTCGTGTTTGCCGATGAATCGATGAGTTCAGTGCGTGCCGAAGATTTACGTACCGATAACACCTTTAAAAATGTCAGTTCTGATTCGTTGGCCGCATGTTTTATACTAGAGGAGTATTTTGTTACTACCATTCAGTCAAACAGAGGAGTTACTAGTTAGATGGCATTTAGAAAAGAACGACCCCGGCGATTTTTTAGAACCGGCAGAATAGTATCTATGATAATCGTATTGCTATTGGCCGCCCTTGTAGCTGGCGTTATTTTTATTCACAGAACGTATAACAATAACCTAAAACCGGTAAGCAGCGATAATACCCCTTATATCGTTACCATAGAGCCCAACAGTACCCCGGCTGCAATTGCAGATATTCTCTATAAAAAAGGACTCATTCGTAACGATTGGGTGTTTGAGTGGTATGTACGCCGGAACCAGATTGGCGATGAGCTAAAAGCGGGCACCTATGTTCTGCGCCAGTCTCAATCTGTCTCAGAAATTACCCAAACCCTTAAAGAAGGTAAAATATCGACCGATCTAGTAACAATTTTACCTGGTAAACGCTTATCTAAAGTGCGCGATGCCCTGATTGAGTCTGGTTTTACCCCTGCAGCCGTTGATGCCGCCCTCGACCCCAAACAATACGCTGATCACCCTGCCTTAACCGATAAACCGCCAAAAGCCAGCCTCGAAGGGTATTTATACCCCGAAAGCTTCCAAAAGACCGCCGAAACGACTCCGCAACAGATTATTAGGCAATCACTAGACGAAATGCAGCTTCGATTAACTCCTCAAATTCGTGAGGCAATCTCTAAACAAGGCCTTACGCTTCACCAGGGCATCATTTTAGCCTCTATTGTTGAACAAGAGGTAAGTAACGCTCCAGACCGCGCGCAGGCCGCACAGGTCTTCCTGAAGCGTTACAAAGAGGATTTAC
Source organism: uncultured Candidatus Saccharibacteria bacterium (assembly GCA_964540445.1). GTDB lineage: Bacteria > Patescibacteriota > Saccharimonadia > Saccharimonadales > 2-12-FULL-41-12 > JALQXV01. The sequence goes on along the minus strand of CAZIMF010000029.1, from coordinate 5,713 downwards.
CCCTTGGATCCGATGTAACTGCATTTTACGGGGCTGTTTTAGCCGGTAAAGAGCCATTAGTTACCTATGACTCCCCCTATAACACCCGTTTACACAAGGGGTTGCCGGCCGGGCCAATCAGTAATGTCTCCGAAGGCTCACTTAATGCCGTCGCTTTTCCGGCTCAAACAGAGTGGCTCTATTTTGTGGCTGGCGATGACGGTAAAACCTACTTCTCTAAAACCCTTGAAGAGCACGAAGCGCTTACCGCTCAACACTGCAACAAATTATGTGAATAGGAAATTGTTAACAGGGGTAGAGACTTAAAAAAGGGTTGCTTTCTGTAAGATTTTTTGCTATCATAGTCTCTACAGTAATGAAAAACGAACAGAATTAGTTTAATCTAAATCTTTAATCGTTTTTTGTGCTGTCCTAAATACGCTCATAAGTAAGTAACTATTACACAAGATGCTTAAGTAAAAATCTTGTAAATATCAATTAATGTAGAACGTATTTTTGCTGGGCATCATTTACCTTAGTAGCAATACTTTGGATGCCGGGAGAACGCATATCCGTAGCCATAGTTTAACCGCAGGTGCACATACTAAACCTCGCACTGCTGCAAAAACCCCTACTCTGTCACTCCGACGCTCTTTTCGTCGTCTCAATAAGAAATCTAAAAAGCGATTTATGCGCTTCTCTATAGTGACAGCTAATATAGCTCTTCTTGCAGCTATTGGCGTTAGTATTACTCAGGTTTCTTCAGGCTCAACGAATGGTTCAGCCCATAGCTCTGCCAAAGCCCTTATATCAAGCGACACATCAGTTGAATCAAAACCACTTGATACGCTTGCTTCTACCGATGTAGCCGTGCATGTTTCCCGCCTGGTCCAACTCGAAGAATCTACCGCCGTTATTAATAAAGCCGACACTGCTAGCGCCGAGCTAGCCGTATCATCGTCTGATGATCAAGTACTTTCTAAGCCACAAATCGTTTCTACCACCTTAAAATCTAAAAAAGACATTAAATCATACACCGTTGTCGCCGGCGAAACCGTCAGCGCTATTGCTGCTAAATTCGGTGTTACCCCCGATACCATTCGTTTTTCAAATGGCATTAGCGGTGAAACCGTTCCAGCCGGTAAAGTAATAACCGTTAGCCCGGTAAATGGTATTACTTATACTGTAAAAGCTGGCGATACCCCCGATAGCTTAGCCAGTAAATACAATGTTTCTAAAGAACAGTTAATCGCCTTTAACGATGCCGAGCTTAGTGGTTCTTTTAAACTGGGTGAAGTAATTGTCATCCCCGACGCTATTCAGCCGGCCGAAGTCCGCACTGCTTCATACGGTATCCGTACGGGTGGCAGCGGATCAGCTGGTTTCTCTTTTGGAAGCACGGCATTGTACGGTGGCAATGGCTACGACTATGGCTGGTGTACCTGGCACGCTGCCAATCGTCGCATTCAAATCGGTAATCCAGTCCCTAAAAACCTTGGTAATGCTAGCTCATGGCTCAGTTTAGCCCGCAAGGCTGGGTTACCAACCGGTAATCTACCGCAAGCCGGTGCCGTGTTGTATCACAAGAATATCGGTGGTCTGGGCCATGTTGCCTTTGTTGAAAAGGTCAACGATGACGGCTCGGCTCTTGTCTCTGACATGAACTACCCATCATGGGGCAGAGTAACTTACCGAACAATCCAGCCAAGCGAATTTGGCAACTACGCCTTCATCTATTAATTGAGACAAATCTTCGTTTTTCTCAACGCTACGCTGCTCTTTTCTCTATGCGGACTCGATAACCGCGAAGTAATTCGCAGTTATCTCGGAGTATCATGTATTTTACTGCTATATCTGGAGTTCATTAAAATTTCATGAAACGCAGATATAGTACTTGAGAACACGGTGCTACTGGTGTTAATGGCACATCTTCTATATACTATATAGAAATGTTTATTGATAAAACGCAAATTATTCTTAAAGGCGGCGACGGCGGCAACGGTGTTGTCAGTTTTCGCCATGAGAAGTTTATTGATCGTGGCGGCCCGGACGGCGGCGACGGCGGCAAGGGCGGTGACATCGTAATTATCGGCAGTCGGAATCAAAATACACTAGCAACCTTCCGTTATCAAAAAGAGCTGGTTGCCGATTCGGGCAAACCAGGCTTTAAGCAAAAGAAACACGGTCGGTCGGGCAAAGACTTGCGGGTGATGGTGCCTGTGGGCACAGTCATTGTAAATCAAGAAGGTGTTGAAATGGCAGACATTACCCATGATGGCCAAGAAGTTGTCGTGGCAAAAGGCGGCAAGGGCGGCTTTGGGAATGCTCACTTTATTAGTAGTCGACGTCAGACGCCCAGGATTGCTGAAAAAGGTGAACCCGGCGAAGAGTATGAAGCAACCTTTGAGTTAAAAATAATCGCTGAAGTGGGGCTGATCGGGATGCCAAACGCGGGTAAATCGACATTGTTATCACGGGTTACCAATGCTAAACCAGAAATTGCTGATTACGCTTTTACTACTATCCGGCCAAACCTTGGCGTTGCCGATATATCCAAAGATACGAGTGTACTCATAGCCGATATCCCTGGTCTCATCGAAGGCGCAAGCGAAGGTAAAGGGTTAGGCGATGAATTTTTACGCCATGTTGAACGAACGAAAGTATTGGTTCATCTTATTGATGCCTACCAGGAAGACATTGCTGCTACCTATAAAGCTATCCGCAAAGAACTGGCGGCATATCGCATAGACTTATCAAAAAAGCCAGAAATTATTGCGATCAATAAGGTCGATGGTTTAGATGATGAAATTATCGCAGATCAGATGAAGTCACTAAAAAAAGTAGCCGCCAAAGATGCCCAGATTTTTGCAATATCAGCTAGTAGCGGTAAAAACCTTAAAGAGCTAATGTACGCAGTTGCTTCAGTGGTTAAACAAACGGCTGAAATTGAGGCATTGGCCGAAGAAGAGTTGCCAGTTATAAGCTTGCCCGACACCGTTGACGCTTGGCAGATTACCCAAACCGATGAAGGCTTTGTAGTTACCGGCGAAAAAATTGAGCGTTTTGCTATGCGCACTGACTTTGAAAATGAAGAAGGAGTCGATCGGCTGCGTGATATTATGCGTAAGCTTGGCATTATGCATCAACTGGAACGGAAACGAATTGAACCAGATACCGAAATAATTTTTGGCGGTAAGCGCGAATACGGACGCATCAAGTATTAATATAAGAATTAAGTAACAATTAGGTAACAATCCAGTGCTACACTAGAGGTATTATGGCGGACAGTTTTTTCTTTTATGATATTGAAACCAGCGGTATTGATGCCCGCAAATCACGCGTTATGCAGTTTGCCGGGCAACGCACTGATATGCAATTACAGCCCATCGGCGACCCTTATAATATTTTAATCAAACTAAGCGAAGATGTTTTACCCGACCCCGATTCTATCCTTATAACGGGCATTACGCCTCAGCAAACGCTTCAAGAAGGTATAACCGAAGCCGAATTTTGCGAGCTGTTTGCAAAAGAAATAGTTGCACCTAATACCTGTTTTGTCGGCTATAACAGCGTTCGTTTTGACGACGAATTTATGCGTTTCCTGCTGTATCGTAATTTTTACGACCCGTATGCCTGGCAATGGAAGAACGGTAGTAGCCGGTGGGATTTACTCGACGTTGTCCGTATGACCAGAGCCCTCCGTCCCGAAGGTATGAATTGGCCCACCGATGAAGCTGGTGTGGCAACAAATCGGCTAGAGCTACTTACTGCTTCTAACAAGTTAACCCACGAGGCAGCCCATAATGCCCTGAGCGATGTTAACGCTACAATCGCTGTCGCAGATATGATCAAAACTAAGCAGCCAAAACTATTTGATTATTTGTTTACTATGCGAAACAAAAAAGAGGTCTCAAAGCTGGTACTATCTGGCCAGCCATTTGTTTACGCAAGCGGTCGTTTCCCAAGCGAATTCGAAAAGACTACCGTCGTCATTAACCTGGGAGTTCATCCAACCAGTCAAGGTGCCTTAGTCTATGATTTACGCCATAATCCAACGCCATTCCTGAAAATGTCTGTCGATGAACTGGTCGAGGCATGGCGATACACTACAGATAAAGAATCCATCAGGTTGCCCGTCAAAGCCGTGCAGTTTAATCGGTGCCCGGCTGTTGCGCCGCTTGGTGTTCTCGATAAAGACAGTATGACTCGACTTGCCATTGATTTAAAACTAATCGAAAAACATCGCGCAATCTTAAAGTCGGGCACAGGTTTTTACGATGCTGTCGTCAAAGCAGTCGAAATTATGAATATTGAACGAGATAAACGCTGGGCGCAACAGTTCAAGCCACAGTCAGGCGTGGTTAATCCTGACGAACAGCTGTACGATAAATTCATTCCGGATAGCGACCGCGCTGTATCCGATTCGTTACACAAAGCACAGCCTCAAGAACTCAGCAAGTTCGCCGATGCCTTTAAAGATGAACGACTTAAAAACTTATTACCCCTCTACAAGGCTCGCAACTACCCAAAGTATTTAACCGACGAAGAACGAGCTATCTGGGAAGCGCACCGCGAACAGGCACTGGTTGGCGGTGGGGCCGGCAGCCAGTTAGCCCAGTTTGGCGCCCGTTTGCAAGAACTCTCACAAACAACAACCGACGAAAACAAGCACTTCTTGCTTGAAGAGCTGCGTTTATATGCCGAGAGCATTGTCCCTACACTAGATACATAGCTGTGTTGGCACAGCCTTGATTGATTTAAATTGTATGAACTACAACTAAGGCGTATTTTGTTTGAATCGCTCTGAAGTGTGCTTGGAATATGCGCCCTAGCACTTTAAAAACTCCAACCGTAAACAATATATCGATTGTAATTATCGCCACAGCGACAAACGATAAATAAATATCAGTTCCAGGAATGTGTCCTAAAACGATGAACTCTAACATTGCCAATTCTCCCGACCACTTTATAGGTTTATAAGGTTATGAGAGTAATTGTATATAATTTTGTAAATAAAACAAGTATATTTTATAAATGCTTATGCTAAGGTGTTACTTATTATGCTTTTTAAACCTGGCAGCAATACGCTCAAAGCGTTTTTGGTTACTAAGAAGTACTATCAAACTAACGCTCGTGAGAGCTAAACCGAGGCCCTTATAGAGCAAGCCAGACTGAGCAATTGCCAGATATAAACCGCTTATCATTGTGACCAAACTTACAAAATCTATTATGTGCGATGTGCGAGGGCTGGACATTAAGTATTTGTCAGTAATCGCCTCACGTCTTTTTTCAAAATTCTTGAGTAGGTTTGCTGCCCATTCATGGTTGAGCGAGACCAAGCCAAGACCGGCTAAAAATAATGGTATGCCGCCCGGTCCTGGTAACCAACCAAGCAAAACAGAGGCAATCATTAAGCCAAATCCAGCCATATCAATAAGAACGCGTTGGTAAAATGGCCGATCTTTTTTAGTCTGCTTCATGGTGCATAGTATAGCGCACCAAACTGGCCAGCTAGGGGGATGATACCAAACACTAGTGTTTAAGGAGAAAAAAGCCTATAATGGATAGCCATATATGGAGTTTATTTCAATTCGCGGAGCACGCGAACATAACTTAAAGAATGTCAGCGTCGATATACCGCGCGGGAAATTAGTCGTAATTACAGGACTCAGTGGATCGGGTAAATCTAGTCTGGCTTTTGACACCATTTATGCTGAAGAGCAGCGCCGTTACG
>CAZIMF010000028.1:0-10417 GCA_964540445.1 uncultured Candidatus Saccharibacteria bacterium | reverse complement strand
TCCGATCTGTGCAGGAGTGTATTTTAAGCCGTTTTTGCCAGGAGCATCAAACAGCGCAAAGCTGGCCACAATGTTAGCTTGTACGGCCTCTGCGCGCTGCAGGATATTCGATGAAGTAATAATCCGGATGGTAGTTTCGAAGCCAGGCATTCGAGTTTTATCATCTATTGCATCAACAATAGCCTGTTCGTGTGGCGATAAGTTACTGCCTGGAGGACCGCTGCTGCCCTTATCTTCAGGAGGTTTAGTGAGTGCCGCAAAAACTTGATTGGCCCACCACAGTGCAGCAGCGCCACCCTTTTTCTTTTCCTTACCATCGCGCTTCTTTTTGGCAACTTCATGCGCCTCTTTGGCCCAGCCGGATTTTGCTGGCCGCAGCAAGAACTGAATAGCCGATCCGTCTTCTTTTTCGAGGGTAGACAGCGCGTTTAGCACCGACATCATAGGATCTCGTTTTAAATCTTGATACGTAGCAATCGGGTAGGCAAACTTATTCTTAAGCGTTAACTCGCCACCTAATGTTCCGCTAATCCGGCCAACCTGGTTAAAGATGTTATGGTCGGGAGCTTCTTGCAATTGTGCTGCTGGGTAGGCACTGACGACCGCCTGCTTTACCACTTCTACCAACCCAACCGGGACAGCTGCATAAAACTTAACAAAGCCATCGTGAGCTACGATCTCGAATGATATATGTCGCTGGCCATAAAATTGCCGCTTAAAGTTCTTTTCGAAGGTGCTGGCCAAAATACTATAGATACTCTGGGCTTTTGAGATGTTTTCGTCGGCCACGTCGCGCATATCACGGTTGCCGGCATCAGTATCGTCGCTAGGTGGCGGTAAGTGAATCTGCAACGGCACCATTTTAAGGCCACGCTCGAAGTTCTTTTGCTCACGCAACACCTTACGTGACTGGAAATAAATAATCGGTCCAACGATAAGCGCCAGACAGAGTATCCCAACTATCAATGTAATAAATATTGTCATAATAATTGCCGCGTTACCTTATATACCGCTAGACCGTTCCCAGGTCTTTGTTGTAGCGCTTCTTCATGTAGTCAGCTTTCATTTTGCTCAGCTCTTGCTGCTGCAAATAGGGGTCTTCGGCTGTGTGTTCGACGATTTGTTTCGCCTTTATCACCCACTCTTTCTCGATAAGATCACTGTCGCTTGCCTCATCAGGCACCACAATAAGCGATCGTGAATCAGGGATTGTTTGCTGCGGATCGTCTGGCTGCAGAGCCGACAAACCAGCTAGACCGCTTGGCGGCAACACTGGCAATGGCAGGCCTGAACCAGTCTGCCCGCTGTCTTGCAGTGCTTGATCCACCGATGGCAATCCGTCGTCGTCTCCGGTTTGCTTACTAGTCATATCTGTTTGCTGGCTATCCATAATTACCTCTTAATTATACCAGATTGTGTCCCTGTTTTTAGAACTTACTTATATATATGGCGGACACCACGATAATTAGACCAAGTAAGAGCATGTCAACCCCGGCAATTCCTCCGGTCGACTGCAAAATCATAATAATTGTCAGTAGGCTAGCGCTCACCAACGCCACAATTCGGCGCTTGCGCGGCTTCCCTCGTATCAGTTTAAGAGCGGTAAGAATAAGCTGGGCTGCACAAAACGATATAAAAAAGAGTAGAATCACTGGTATAACCAGCCAGCCGACGCTTATATCAGACGGGTTGGTCAGCATCAAAAATAGCCCCAGTGCTACAACGCATAGTACGAGTACATTTAAATAATGGTTGCGATACAGTTGCTTCATGCTTATATGTTATTTAACCACAAGTGCAGCCTTACACACTTTTTGTTTTCAAAAATAAAAGCTCTTTTTCAAGAGCTTTTATTTTATAATTCTAGCGCCTTCAGGACAATAAAACCGCTCGTGTAAAATTACTATTTAGCGCTTATTGGTTCCGTCAGGCTTTGACTGACCGCTCACTCATGCTTTAGGCAATCGCGAGCGACGAACTTTGTTTTTAAATCTGTAGCGTTATGGCATTTGTGTAATACTTTTTGTTTTAGATTTATGTTTACAGCCTACTACAGATTGTCATTTCTGTCAAGATATATAGTTGTGTTTATGACTACGATACAGGGGTAATAAATGATTACTTATCTGTAAATTATAGTAAATAATCATTGTACTAATAACACCGTTAATTGTATAGAATTTAAAAATGCTTATGGATACTCGCCAAATGTATTTGTTATTTTTCTTTAAAATCCCCACGTTTTATACCAATATCCACAACAAAATAGGGTCACATAATTATAAAAAATGAACTCTCTATTGAGCACTTTTATGTCTTCTTAGCACTCACGCTAGCCTTATTCTGATACCTTTGGTGCAGCTAAAAATAACCTCAAATCAGCTCTGCATGTTTTGCAATTACAATTATTCTCAGCTATTGGTTGTCGCCCACCAAGCCCTGCAGCCACATGATCCACAATTGTAGTCCAGTGTGCATACTTTTCTTGTACTCCAGAGGCGTTAATGAAACACTTAATAGTCGCTGCCAGTTCCGGATCCCACGTTTCAAGGTTAGTAAGTACGTTTTTACTACTAACCCACCACTTACCGTTCAGTTTGAAGTGGATTTTCAATACTTCACCTATATTAGCGTGCATTGAGTAAAGTGAGGCCGCGGGATCGCTCTGTAATGCTCTTTCTACCTTATTATTGGCGTGGTACAGCATAAACTGGACAAACTGATGGTCTTTCTTAGTATATTTCTTCGGTACTACCGCCTGAATCTCTTGCTGTAGATTTGTTAACTCCCCTGTTTTATCAAATATAATCATGGCTCGGACTAAATTTGGTTCGCGATCCCCACTTTTTATCTCATTCTCGGTAAACTCCTTAATCTGCCGAAACGAGCGAAACGTAATATCCAATTTATAATTATCGATGATTGGATGATTGATATTCTCACAAAGATTATCCTCGTCAACAATTACCTTGACGTCTAGATCGCTCTGCACGTTGCTGGTACCTTCTGCAACCGATCCAAAAACAAAAGCTGCATGGTAACGTGACTTTTCCGCTAGCAAGTTAATCGCTGCAATGCCTTTTCTAAATCGGTCCGGTCGCTCATTCATTAGTGCTTATTATAGCGCCCTGAGGACATAATTTATCATGGTTTTTATTGCTCTTTTGTTATTGATAAAAAAGTTATGCACAGGATTAAAGCAAAACCGTATTGACACTGTTATACGCTGTGTATAAGATGTGTATAGCACTTGAGTAAATAAAGTGCTCAAAAACAAAAACGTCTCTATAACAACGACTTCTCGCAAGTCGTTGTTACATAGTAGAGATGTCGGTAGTTTACAAAAATAATGTAAACAAAAACCTTAAAAGCAGCTCCAATAAAGGGGCTGCTTTTTTAAATTAATCACTACCAACTTTGTGCCCAGATTTAATTATTTAATAATCTCATATAACTATAGTTATATTTGTGGCAGGAATTAAGAGCATTATTGAGCATGGCGGTAACGGACTTATTGTTACGGTTGAATGTCATATCTCAAATTCTCTACCCACTATTGTGGTGGTCGGTTTTGCAAATCGCTCGATTGACGAAGCTAAAGAACGTATCCGCGGAGCGCTCGCCAGTAGTAAAATCCCCATCCCCCGCAAGCGCATCACTTTAAACTTGGCACCAGCCGATGTTCCTAAAGATGGTTCTGGTTTCGATTTACCGATGTTACTCTCTATACTAGCCAGCTCGGGCATGATCAGACTTCCTCCTAGCAATAAGACTATTGTGCTCGGCGAAGTAGGCCTCGATGGTGCAATCCGTCCTATCAGGGGTATTATTGGCAAAATTCTGTCGGCCAAGCACCATGGCATGAATACCTTCTGGATACCGAGCGAGAACATGGCACAAGCCAGCCTTATCCCAAACGTCACCCTCTATCCGTTCGCCAGCGTTAGTCAACTCTATGCTCAGCTCAACCTCGAAATAATGCCCCCACCCCCGACAGAAGCAGTTATCCTAGCAAATGACCAGGCTAAAGTCACCCAAAAGGCCCCAGAGCATCCAGCACCAACAATTAATGATGTTGTTGGTCAAGAGGCCGCCAAGCGGGCTCTGTTAATTGCGGCGGCCGGACACCATAATATTCTGCTCAACGGGCCACCGGGCACCGGCAAAAGCATGCTAGCCCGAGCGCTCCCCAGCATTATGCCAATCTTAACACCTCAGGAATTGCTTGATGTTACGCATCTGCACAGCCTGGCCAGCAAACAATTCGACCAGATTATCACTAAGCGGCCATTTCGGGCGCCGCACCACAGTGCTAGCAACACAGCCATGCTTGGCGGTGGCCAGCAGCCCAGGCCAGGCGAAATCAGCCTTAGTCATCACGGCATTTTATTCCTCGATGAACTTCCCGAGTTTAACCGTTCTATTATCGAAGCACTACGTCAGCCGCTTGAAGATAGAGTAATTACTATCAACCGGTCCCGCGATACAGTCCAATTTCCGGCTCATTTCCTACTAGTAGCGACCGCTAACCCATGTCCATGCGGTTTTAGTGGGAGTAAAGTCGCTTGCTCATGCACACCCAGTCAAAAATTTCGTTATCAGAAAAAGCTGTCTGGTCCAATTATCGATCGCATTGATTTATATGTTGACGTAGAGGAAGTCCCTCACCGCAAATTACTCACGTCGCACAACGCAAACCGCACAATCAACTCAGGAGTGCACGCTAACTCAGCGGGCTCGGCTCAGAACCTCAAAAATCAAGTTACCCAAGCTCGAGCCCGGCAACTACAGCGATCAGGCAAACTAAACAGCCAGCTTAGCAACAACGACCTCAAACAAACGGTCAAACTAAGCCCAGCAGCTGCAAAGCTACTCAACAACGCAGCCGATAGTATGCAATTGTCAGCCCGTGGCTACATTCGCTCGTTGCGCGTGGCCCGAACCATCGCCGACCTCGAAAATAGCCCCACCGTAGAGGCAATCCACATCAGTGAAGCGCTGCAGTACCGCAAAAAGAGTACGCCCGAGTTGACCTCTGTTACCTAACCTGTTATAATCCCAAGTCAAATTACCTGCTAAATATATAAGGAGTAATCAATTAGTAAAGCAACTCGCCTGAATCAGTCGATTCGGGCAAGCAACCTCAGGGTGATAGATGAGGATGGCAGCCAAATCGGAGTCTTAACTCGTGCCGAAGCCCTGCAGTTAGCCAGCGACCGCGAACTTGATCTGGTGGAAATTTCTCCCGATGCAAATCCGCCGGTAGCAAAAATTGTCGATTGGGGTAAATACAACTACCAGAAGACGAAGCAGCTCCAAAAGAGCAAACGACACGCCAAGAGTCTCGAAGTAAAGCAGATGCGCTTCGGGCTCAAGATAAGCGACCATGACCTCGGGGTCAAACTCAAGAAAGTCACCGGCTTTCTTGATACTGGCCACAAAGTTAAAATCGTTATCTTCTACCGGGGCCGCGAGTTGGCTCACAAAGAAATCGGCTTTACACTGGCAACTAAGGTAATCGATTCATTCGAAGACCGAATTGCAGTCGACCAACCACCGCAACTAGCAGGTAAACAACTAATTTTTGTCATAAGGAGTACCAATCATGCCAAAACTAAAGACGCATAGCGGAACTAAAGACCGCGTTAGAATCACTAAAAACGGCAAAGTAATGCGCCGTCACACCGCCGTTAACCACTTTCTTAAGAAGAAAAGCGCCTCAACCAAGCGAACATTCGCCGGGGTTGAAACAGTTACCGGTAAAAGTGCTAAGAATTTGAAACGAAAGTTAGGATTACAATAAGATGAGAGTCAAACGAGGCGTTACTACACGCAAACGACATAATAAAATACGCAAAGCGACCAAGGGTTTTACTCGCTCTAACCGCTCAAGCATTAAGCGCGGCAAACAGGCGCTAACCAAAGCATTGGTTAATGCTACCCGCGACCGCAAAGACCGCAAGCGAAGCTTCCGTGCTCTTTGGACAACCCGCATCAATGCGGCTGCCCGCATCAATGGCACTACATACAGCCGCCTTATCGCCGGCCTAAAGAAGAATAATGTCACTCTCGACCGCAAAATCCTCAGCGAATTAGCTGTCAACGAGCCAACCACCTTCGCCGAAGTCGTTAAAATCGCCAACAAATAACCGTAAAAGATACCTAAAAAAAGTCCCTCACGATAGTGCCGGGACTTTTTTTAGGTATCTTTTACTCTACCGATTCTTGAGTGTGCTGTCTATTTCAGTACTATAGCTGCGCTTCATTAAGATTTAATGAAACAGAGGTATAGTACTCTAACACATGCATGCTAAGCTAGACACGACGACCTACTATAAAAACAAAAAGCTCTCGTGAAGAGAGCTTTTAAAGCGTCAGATTACATATAAGCCGGGTTTTGTACCTCCGAAAAGGCGCTGATCATCTATCTAGTTATACCATTGCTGGCAGAATCGAGCGGATTTTGTGAATACTATACGGCGGGAACCAAAGCATAGTATTCTCCTTGCAGCAGACAGGGTTTACCTCCCTAAAGCGGTCACCCGCAAAGGCTGTGAGCTCTTACCTCACTCGTTTCATCCTTACCACATGCGATAAATCGCAAAAGGCGGTTTCGTTTCTGTGGCACTTTCCCTAAGGTTACCCTTGGTCACCGTTAGTGACTGTCCTTCCCTACGCTGCCCGGACTTTCCTCCTGCACAAAATGCAGGCGATCAGCCAATAATCTGACTCACTCATTATACCATTTGAGTTCTCAAGATTATGATTTAGTGTTCAAATAAAGCAATTGAGAGCTTATTGTTTGTCCAGACACTCGTTTACCATGGCATCCGCCAAGGCGTTCATAGCCCGTGGCACGTGGCTAAACGTAACTTTTTCAAAGCGCAAGACAAGCTGTTGAATCGCCTGATGGTGCGGCACAAGTTCTTGGTTCTTCATCTTCCACGTACCATTCACTTGATTCACAACCAGCATACTATCAAGATATGCTTCGAGTTTTTTGACACCCCTGTTAAGTGCGTCTTCTAGGCCAGCTTTCAGCGCTTGGTATTCGGCCTGATTGTTGGTTGTAACTCCTAAATAGGCGCTTTCTTTTTTTACAACGTTATCTTCCATATCAAGGAGGACATAACCGATGGCCGACGGGCCAGGATTACCGCGCGAACCACCATCAGTGAATAATTTAGCTTCGGTAAGGGCAGCAGGTTTATCTGGCTCAATAACTACATCTATCTTAGGTGTTACCATCCCACTTTTATCAAAATTAGAGATGTCTAATAACGCAAAATCCCTCTCAAAATTCTTGTCTAGATCCATGGCTTTTAAAAACCACTGTTCCTGAGGATGCCACTGAGTTGAACCAAACCAAATCTTAATTGGCTCAATTGTGCGCTCAGCGGTCACGTTCTTATAATTGGTATAGGTAATTTTTATTTGTTTGATAACAGTATCTATCCTTGTGAACTAGTATATCATTCAACCACGCTCAAGTTGATCAACTTGTTTAGCAAATACTTTATCTTTGTCAGTCACTGTATTATCGGCGTCGTGCGAAGTCAACCACAGCTCCACTGTACTATACACATTAGTAATCTTCGGATGATGATTCAGCTGACGCGCAATCTGCGCTACATTATTAATAAAAGCCACCGCCTCATCAAAATCCTCAAACTCAAACTTCTGATACAACGAATTGTCAATTTCTTGCCACATATATACCTCCAGTTTATGGTCGGGGTGACAGGACTTGAACCTGCGACCTCACGGCCCCCAGCCGTACGCGCTACCAACTGCGCTACACCCCGATAATTACTAGGCTATTCTAGCATACTTTTACAGAGGTTAGGCGTATTTAGCGATGAGCAAACATGTAATAATAATGAGTCCCGTGCAGCCCGTAATCCATAAGAGATATTTGTTCTCCGCAGGTGAGGATCTTTTGCGTTGGATCACTAGTACTATGCCGGATAGCAATGTAAAGGGTACGGCAACGAACGAAAAAAGCAGCCCTAAGGTAAGCGCCACCCCAAGATTATCTTCGCTGCCAAAGCTTGGGTCGCGCATTGATGCCACAATAAGCCAGAGTAACATAACTACTACCGCCAAACAGGCAGTACTAAAAGTCCAGATTAGGGCCGCATGCTTACTGAGTACAGGTTGTGCACCTGGGGCGAGACGCGTATTGGTGTAGATTTTGGGTTTAGGTGCTGACTTTTTCTGATTTGTGGCCATGAGCTAACTATAGCACGGCGGCCTAAGCCTGCAGGCAGGCAATAAAAACCCCGGCAGGCGCAATATCGATAAGAGGTATTGCGGATCAGAGAACCGGAACCAGGTTACCCACAGTTGGTTCACCACAACAGGGGTAATAGCAAGAACCATGATTGACAATCTATATTACTTATGCTATTATAATACATATATGTCCAGCCATGAGGAATTTCTCAATAGTATAGAACAGGTACGCCTCATAGAGCGGCGGACTGATATACTAGACGCCTTTGGCCAGGACCCAACAAATGATGCCGTCTGGCAACAGGCCTACGACTTGGTCCGCACAGAAGTGTCTGACCCAATGGATGGAGCGGCTGCCTCTACTATACCGGCCGATGAACTCATTGGTTTTGCTGATAAGGTTCGGGCTACCACCCCAGATGAACGGTATGCGCTTACGACCGAGCAGGCTTCTAATGGTGAGCAGTGGTTCGATATCTTACGCACATTTAGTTCGCCGCAGCTTGCTCGAGCGAAATTAGTGGTACTCCAGCATGGATTTGAAGATCCAGACCACGTATTTACCCGTGCTTTAGATGTTGGGACTGGCACCGGAAAGTCACTGGCTACGTTAGAGGCTGTGGCCCACCATGTAGTCGGTCTAGATAGAAATGCCGATGTCTTGAAGGTTGCGGCTGAGCGCAAGGGTGAGGCCACTGAACTCATTCGAGGAGACGTAGCAACTCTACCTTTTGATGATGAGTCATTTGATCTTGTTGCCAGCGGGGGCCTCGTAGGTGCGCTGGACAGATCTACTAGTATCATGTTTTACAAAGAGCTCGAACGAGTCCTGACTCACGGTGGGGTTTATATCGATGGTACATATGCGTTAAACGAACAGGGCTACCTTGGCCAGGAAATGCAGGACATCCCTAGGGCCTCTAAGTCTATGCTCGCTGACATGATAGTGGATACAGTTTCGGGTAAATTAGACATCGCTGACCATTTAGGCAACGATGAGCGACAAGATTTACTAGAATCGCTTGGTCTTCAAGAAGCGGAATATGGTGTGGAAGATGAAGTATTCAACGACGGAACAATCACTCGGGTTCGCGTTATCGTAAAGTCCTGAAGTTCAATTGTTCGAACTTTGTCGTGATAAGCTATAGACATGTGGCAAACGACTAAGCACGGGCTTTATAAACAATTTGTGTTTCATGACTTCCGCGAAGCATGGGCGTTCATGCAGCGGGTGGTTGAAGCGGCCGAGAAAATCGACCATCATCCACGCTGGCAGAACGAATGGAACACGGTGGATATATGGCTCAACACGCATGAGGACGGCATGAAGATCACGGACCTCGACCGGCAGCTAGCGAACACTATTGATACTCTCGTTAAAGCTACAACAGAATCGCAAGTGGAAGCTATTGTAGACAAAGAAACAACAATTATAACAGAGGTGCAACTGTACGCAGATGGCGGTTCGCGCGGCAACCCTGGGCCAAGCGCCAGTGGCTACGTGCTCATGGATATGAGCGGCAAAATCGTACTAAAAGCCGGGGAATATTTGGGTGTAACAACGAACAACCAAGCGGAATACCAGGCGCTGAAACTTGGTCTGGAGCACGCGCTGCATGACTTCCGCGCGCGCGAAATCCACGTGTATATGGACAGCATGCTAGTCGTGAATCAAATGAAAAATATCTTCAAAATCAAGAACCGGGACCTGTGGCCCATACACAATGCGTGCGTGGAACTGGCGGGGAAGTTTGAAAAGGTCAGTTTCGACCACGTGCCACGCGAACTTAACAAACTTGCCGACGAAGAAGTCAATAAAGCCATGGACGAAGCCCTAAAGGAGCAGGAGAGCCCTTTAACCTAAAAATACCTCCATTACGGAGGTATTTTTAGGTGTCAGATCGTCGATAAGCCGGGTTCTGTCGTGGTCGATCATCTATCTAGGACTACCGTTGCCAGCAGTCTCGAGCGGTATACTTGCTGATGAACTCTAGCGGGACGCTACCGCCTTTAGGGCGGGAGAATCCATCTCCTTGCAGCAGACAGGGTTTACCTCTGGTGTACGTCACCGTACACCACTGTGGGCTCTTACCCCACTCGTTTCACCGTGACCTGCCGAAGCAGGACGTATCGTTTCTGTGGCACTTTCCCTAGGGTTGCCCCCGGTCGCCGTTAGCGACTG
>CAZIMF010000027.1:0-10686 GCA_964540445.1 uncultured Candidatus Saccharibacteria bacterium | reverse complement strand
ACTAGAAATAGAGTAAACCTTACGGTCAATGCCCAACTTGTCGATCTCCTGATTAAGTTTATTGGCCATTCCTGTCTTGGTGACGGCATCATATTCATAACCTTTTTGCGAGGCGTTATAAATGAGCGGCCCCAAATTAGCTGAAATGTATACATATTTGTCATATGCGCTCACGAAGTCTACTCCCGGTAGACTTTGTAACTCTGCCAATTTAGTATCTATTTGATCACTGCCCACAACAACTTGGTTTACAGCGATCGCAACTTTATTAGACTTATTATTCGTGAGACTTAATACATAGCCGTCTGGCGAATTCTGGAATGAGTTAAAACGATAATCACCCAATCGATATGAGTAGTAACCTGCTTTATTTTTAACGTCAAAATTTAAAACTCCTTTTTTATTAATAACAGCTAACCCCTTTCTGGTGTATTCGATGTCGCTAACACTATTTAGCATGTATCTCAAGGATGCTTTACTACCGGCGATATCATATACATCCATTTTTTTCCCGCCAATCATGCATAAGGTCTTCGGTGCGCAAACTAAAGCCTTTGAGTATGCTTTATTGAACTTTATAGCCTCCGACTGTGCAGCTATATCATTGAGCGCTACTTCCGACGCCTTGTCCTTTGCATCCGGGTTGTTATTAGAAGAGTATAGTGTCGCAATACCATCGTTGCTGGCCGTAAGCGAAATGAATCCCAGAGATTTGTCTTTCGGTTTAGCGAGGTTAATTCTAGTAGGGCTCGAATTAAACGAAGGATAGTAGAATGCTGTATCTGCCGAATGATCATATACTAAAAATCCAGTTTTATAGCTAACCAGGGAGTACGAGGATTTAGCGCTTAAATCTTTAAGGATGATAGGATTAGATACTCTCAAGTCTTTAGCTACACGAAAAAGTGTATGGGTCCTGACCCTTGTCTCAGCATTATTCGTATGTATTAGAACGCTTGATGCATTGGAAGAATCCACAAAACCTTCAATCTCGCCATCTACCACATTTACGTCTATGGCCTTGGTCGTGAATGTTGGTATTTCAGAGGATCCGGGTTGATGAATGTCTGCATCCGAGAAGGATGCTCCACACGCATAAGATATCAGAACACCCTCAACGGAGTGGGAGCAAGAAGATGGCTTGTTCCCGACAAACTTTCTGCCATCCTGTTCGCTTAAACTCACCGTAACATGTGTTTTTCTCAAGAAGCCTTTTGCGCTAACTACGGCAAAATAGTTCTTGGTGCCGCTAGTTGCCTGAAGCTCATAGTCACCTCTTGATAGTCTTTTCACTGTATTGACAGAGGTAATATTTAAAGTTGTCTTTTTAAGGCTGCCTTGATTCAAGACCTCCACACTCAAACTTTTATTTGTATGGCCGGGGTCGATAAACGAGATATCAATGTAGGAGGTTACATATAATTGCCTAACAAAAATTAAAAGCACAATCACCAAAAACCCAATAATTAATCTCTTCTTCATTTTTCGACTATTCCCGTCCATTATGGCACCAATCCTGCCGGCTCAGAAGAGCTGCACCTATTTGATGTAGGAATTGGATCCCAGTGCCAAGCTTCAGCCGAGTATTGCTTGAACCCAAACTTTTCGGCATTCTTGTACATCCACCTCCATTGGGGACTATCGGTTTTAGTAACCCTAACACTACAACTCTGAGCATTTTCATTAACGTTGTACATCTGATTGTAAAAATCAATTGCGACACCCATTTGGTGGGGTGAGCCACCAGGAGTAGCGCATGCGCCTCCGTTTCCGGTACCGTTACATGAGTCAGCCAGCCTGAATGAGCTTGTTCCAAATAGGTCAATGCCATCTTTCTTAGCGGCCACTCCGAGCGCTCTCCACGCGCCCGAAACTCTAGAATTTACAACTACACCTCCGCCAATATCAACCCCCGATGTATTATTGCCCTCCCCGGGCACATCAGGTACCTGGCACAGTCGAATAATTAATGGACCCTGTTCTTTCTTAAATTCACCCGTGTATCTAGTTCTGACTATCCCCAAGTCTTTAGTGCCCGGAGCGCAATCAACTTTGTCGGAATTCAATCCGATATCTCCTACAATTTGAGCCCCAGCCGTAGTACTTGTTTCCCCGCCACAGTCGACCCCACCTCCTATTGGCGCAGCGGAACCACCAGCGTTATATGCGTTAAAAGCACGAGTTGCAAAAGTTACCCTATCGACTACAGAGCCTCCTTCGTCAGCGGGTCTTTCAAATCCGCGATAATCACCGGCATATTTACCGGCCGTACCGTTTTCGTTACCTTGAAAAGCAAGGACAGCATTTAAGATGTCATTATCTGCGACTGACTTAATATCGGGCAGAATACTAGGGTCTTCTGCCAGTGCCCCAGTACCAGTTAGTTGCGTCCACACAAACTCTAATTGCGTCTCTAAATCATTCGCCTTGCTTGTTGGATTGAAAGTATTAATCATTTTACCCGGCGGAGTCCATTGAACTATACCCCAACCTAAACTAGTGTCCGCTAGCTGGCTCGCCGAAAGCGATTCGGCCGGCGTTTTAACACCAGGGCTAGTTCCCTGCAGCCTTTGTGGTTGAAGGCTGGATTCGTGGGTCATGTTGCCGACTATTCCGGCTGCTTGCGTAGGGCTTAGTCCCTTCCCGACGAAAAATGAAATAACGGCAACACCATTTGTCCCGTTGAGCGACGAGTCTGATGTGCAACAACTAGCACCACCTGATGAAGTGCTGCTGCCGGTAACGGCGGAGACTATAAGAGCTGAAAGCGCGGGCACTCCTTTGTCGTTTGTGGGATGAACACCCAAGCCATCGGAAGCGTCTATATAGCCGTTAGTATCTTTTGCTGCCGGGTCGATGTTTTTTGGATCAGCATTGTTGCCGAGTACGGCTTTGTTCCAAGATATTTTACTAGCCGGTGAGTTGTATATGTTTTCATTCACGTTACTCAACGTTGATGCCAGCGAAGTGTAACCTTTACTAATGCGCTGGCTATCAATGACAGCTGTATCAACCCAATAAATTCTTGCTGAAGGGTTTAGACTTTTGACTTTAGTTATCATAGCTGAAATGTTTGTTGGCGTAGAACCCGCCGAGTTAGTACCAAGCTCAATAACTACTGCGTTCGAATTCTTAATCTGCGTTTGATCAGATACTCCACCGATTTCTGAAATTCCTTGCGGTAAATTTCTGCCGTCCTCAGCATTGATACTTAGCTTCCACCCAGCTTTTTGAAAATCAGCCGACAAGGTAGAACTTGATCGATTGCCGATAGAGTCCCCAATCATATAAACAGACCCCGTTGAAGTAGATGGCGAGCTAGTGTCGGTAGCGCTACAAGTATCTATACTGGTTGTATTAGGGTCATAAAAAGGAGCTAGGATTGTATGGTAAATACTAGCTTGCGCACTGGCAACCTGGGCTAGGCAGTTAAAAAACAACAGACTTGCCAAAAAGGCCAACGAGATTTTATTAAGTGTACTTTTACGCCTCTTCATATTTATCAATTCAGGCTATCATCCCCTGTGTATATCGATGATGCCGCTTCCACCGTCACTCTCTCCAGTAAGCAAGGATTAGTTGTCGAGTATTGGTCGATACCTGTCAGCGGGTCTTCGGTCTTTGATGCCTCCCAAGTCTGGTCGACAGTTTTACAATACTCATCTGTATATATTCCCGGGTCAGCCGTAAGCGCAGGGTCGTTGGCCGCGTATCCAAAACGCGGAATTCCAAATGGACTCTTGGCCAATATGCCATTGTCAGCAGATGCTTGGCCGGTAAATGACAGGCCGCCAAACGGGCTCGATATCATAGAAGCTATGTTGTTCTCAAGCTGCGCAAATGATGCAGGCATAGCGGCTATTACGCGACTGCCAAGTGAATTCCTATAATTCAAATTGGTAAGTTTAGAAATAATACTACTATGCGAGAAGTTATAATCTTCTTGTGAATTATAATCGCTCCAAGCGGTGGACTGCTCACTAGCGCTTAGTAACTTCCCCCCTAAGCCATATGGCTCTCCAGCTTCTGTGTAGCCACCCTTACCAAACTCGCTGGCTGCCACCTCCCCACCTCCCCATAAACCATCATACTTCTCTCTAGCGGGACCAGTTAAAGAAACCGGTAGCGGGAAGATTTTTCCAAAAAACGCAGTAATCAAAGCATCGGTGTTGGCTTTAACAAATGCTATGAAATCGCCACCCCCCGGAAGTTTTTCCAACAATGATAATGCAGCTTCAATACCTGGACCCAATATAGCGGCAGATATGGCGTTAATCGACTTTAGTAGTGGGTGCACTAAAATTTGAATGCCGGGAATACACTTATTCACAATCGGAACGTATCCAATGCAATGGTAAGTATTAAGTATTCCAACTAATCCTGAAACAAGACCATCGTTACGAATAGTCTCAATCGAGAATGTTCTTGCTACTTTCTTTTCATTACAAACTAGCTCACCTTCTGGTATGGGCTTGCCATCAGCGCATAAATAGGGTGGATCTTGACCCCCTTGCGCTGTCGCTGCATAAGCCTTGCTGCTGAACAACGCGACGTTTTGCGCCTGTGGGTTACTATATGCCTGATATATTTTACTCTTTTCGGGCCCCTGCGGTCCTTCAAACTGACCCATAATTGCGCCTACTTCGTCTGCTCCAAGAACGCCTTCTTTCATTTCGTCATTGGCCGACCGCATAACTGTGTAGTACTCAAGATATTGCCTAGAATTAATATCAGCAGCAAATTTACTAAGCCCATTATCTTGAATAAATCCATCCATGCTATCTAGCATGTCCACTATTGTTGCCGCCAAATATATTTGGCCAGCAATGGGAATTGCACTAATGGCAGATCTAGTTGCTTGCTCACTCATAATCTTAATCAGTAATTTCTGAAGTATAATCTGGGATAATTTCGCATCAGGACTCTCTTTAAAAAGCTTAACCGTCTCATCAATATCTAAGTCTGATATTGTATTTCTATCAATACCGCGTTTTCTTAACTCCTCCGGACTACATGCTCCACCCGGTTCAGTCGAACCCCCCGAAATAATACAGTCCATTATAAACCCGTACTTGGTAGAAAAAGGATAAACTACCCGCTCAACGAAACGATATTTAAACCTAGTTTTTGAGTCTGCTATTTTAAGATCTACATTATCTTTCGTTTTGCAGGCCATAAAGCACCAAAATTTAGTGCCGTGCTTTCTTACTAGGTATTTTCTAACTGATTTCCGTTGCATTACGTCATACCATCTAGTTTCATTCTTTAGGAATTTATTAATTTCATTGCCGAACTCCCTGCTACCTCCAGTAAATTTTCCTTCTGCTATTTGGCCATTAGTTAAGTTGATGACTTCTCCTGTTTTTGCACTTCTTATTGTGATTCTCGTTTGATTGATTCCAGAGTTGTTATGTGTTTCAAATGTTAGGCCATACTTATCAATAAGTTCTTGTTCCACTTTTGCGTCGCGCCAGGCGTTGAATAACGATGTTGCGTATCCAGACTTGGAGTAATCTGCCCTGCAGTTGTTTGTAATTTTGTTGTTGCACCGTTCCAGAGTCAGCACGTGATTAATCATGTATCGACCGAATAAGTTTTCGGTTCGCTGAGTCACGGCATTTGCCGCGAATCCAAACACCCGCTCATTAATAGTGGACAGATAGCTTTCCAGCCTAAGCACTGGAAGTAATAAGAAAAACATAGCAATAATAATTGCTCCTATAAATCCCAAACCTCCGCCTACTGCTACGCGCTTTCTATTAAAGCCCTTGAGAGAAAATCGCCCTGCAGAGATTCCCGGCCCCGTATATCCCCTACCTAATGTTTGAGGATGATTAACAGCGGGTTTATTTTCAGCTTCGGATAGTTGGTCGCGATCCGGCTTTTCATCTCCAACTTCAGTTAAATGCCCAAGTTTAGGTTCGGTTGTTTCACCACCACCTTCCAATTTTTTTAGATTCGGTTTTGGATTGGAAGCTGCTGTTGCATCCGGCTCGTCGTATATATCATTTTGGCGGGCGGGCTCTGCCATTTATTAAACTCCGTTAGCAGCCGGTCCTGGCGGCGGCTGAGGAGCTGCTGGCTGGACATTGGCTTGGGCTTGTATGGGCGTAGGGTTAGTAACAATTAACTCATTTTCCGTGGGGCTAGCGATTACTTGAATGTGGACGTGATTAGAGCCGGCAAAGAACAAACCTTGGCCGACCGGGAACTGGCTGAGCCTCTTTTTCTCCTCAGATGTCAACTTAAATACATCAGCTAAAACATCTACCGCCGTCGGCGACTGCTTTAATAATATTTGCATGCTGGCATTAGCTACGATCGCCCGGCCCATTCTAGAGGCCATAAAGTCTTCCACATCTTGGGTAATGGTTGTAATACCCAGGTTATATTTTCGGGCCCGCTTGGCTAGGCTAAATAAGAAATTCGCGCTGTCTTCGTACCGCATTAACTGCCAAGCTTCGTCTACTATCAGCATTCGGCGCTTTTTATCAATTTTTGTGCGATTCCAGATGTGGTTCAGCACGATGTACATAGCAACTGGTCGCAACTCATCTTCTAGATCCCGAATATTAAATACCACCATGGGGTTATTAACGTTTACATTACTCTGCTGGCTAAAAATGCCCGCGAAAGTACCAGATGTGTATTTACGAAGCCGCTGGGCAAGTTGCGGGCCGGTACCGCCCATATGAAGCAAAGTATCATATAGGTCGCTGACAGTCGGTGGCACTGAACCGTGAGTAAGCGGGTCATTAGTTATTCCGGCTTTAGCGTAGGTTTCAATTAAAGCGGCATCTAAATCGGCTTCTTCTGCCGGATTGAGGGCCGGCATTGTTGCTACGCCGTTTTGCATCATCTGGGCCTGCGCTCCGCCCATCATTAACCTAAGTAAGCCGTGCAAAGTAATTAAGTTTGAGCGAAGCGCGTTATCAGACTCATCGTTATCAACCACTTGCGGCAAGTCAAACGGGTTAATACGTGTTGCCGAATTAAGGCTTAGCCTTATATATGCACCGCCCACGGCATCGCACATTTTTTGGTATTCATTTTCCGGATCGATAATAAATATTTCCGTACCAAACATCATGCTGCGCAAAGCTTCGAGTTTGACGGTAAAGCTTTTACCGGCGCCGGATTTGGCAAACACTACACTATTTCCATTCTCAAGGCTAAAGCGATCAAAAATAACCAGCCCGGAATTATGCATATTTATTCCGTACAATATGCCGTTTTCTTGGGTAAGGTCTGCCGAAGTAAATGGAAAGGTGGTAGATATAGCCCCTGTATTCATATTCCGGTAAATCTGTAGCTGGTCCATGAATTGCGGTATCGTGCTCGATAATCCTTGTTCTTGTTGGGAGCTAGCCGGCTTCGAATAGACTAGCTGCTGGCCTAATAAACTTTCCACTTTGTGGCTTATAAATTCTAACTCCTCCATAGAGTTGCCGTAGATAGTAAAGTACAAACCAAACCTAAAGAAACGCTCTTCACCAACCTGGAGCTTATCACGCAATTCTTCGGCGTCCTGTACGGCTGCTTGCTTCCCCGGATCACGAACCTTGCCTTTCTCAGAATCAATCTGAATGCCGGCTTCCAGCTGGCCTACTTTTTTGCGAAGATTGTTTAAGACCACCTTGCTGTCAACCGGTTGGACTATCATTGAAAGGTCAATTACCTCATCAAGGTTGACCATGCCTGACAACCAGCCCGTATATAGTTGCCTAGGGTATCCATACACATAGTAGGTACGGGCATAACGGGTGCCTAAGTGAAAGAAATTACTGTCAAACTGCAGCGAGCTTGGAGCAATAAAGTCACGAAGAGCGGTAACTCCTTTAGCAAAAGCCGCTGCAACTTCTTGCTTCTCTGCTACTGCAGGGTCCAAGGGCGCTTGCTTGTTTTTACGAAGAGCGGCCATTATTCGGACCCCCCGTTTTGATTATTTTCGGGTGGTGCGCCTTCGGCCTTACCAATCACAGGTGCCGTTAAATCATTAAAGTCTTTAATTTGTTGGCGGGTCGCGGTGTCGGGGTTATAGGCGTCATAGTAGAGTTCAATTAGCTCCTCTGTATCTAGCGGCAGGCTCTGTATGCCGGACTGGGCCAATCCCTGCATCACAGCCTGCACCCGGTTGCGGAGTTCGGTTTTGGCTGTCTCTAAGGTGTTTTCGTCAATATTTACGTGGGGGGCTTTGCCGGAACCAAACAATTCCCCGACACCGGTAAAGAAACTGGTGCTTTGTTTTAAGGCCTTCCTGACATCGACCTCCAGGTCCGGATATTTAATAACCAAGTAGAATTTCTTATCCATAATGTTGGTTTGCTGGGCAATATCTGCCAAGAAAGCGATATAGTCTTCCATAAGAAGGCCTAGAAGCATGTTATCTTGCTCGGTGCGTATATTATCCATTCGCTCCAAGTATGGGCGGAGATCTACTTTCTGGCTCCTAACAAATATTTGAATGGGAAAATAAAGGGAATTTAAAAAACCTTGGTAGCTAAATTCCACGGCTTCACGTTCTTGCGGGCTCATTAGATCAAAGTTTATAGACTTGCACATCACTACTGCCCTAAAGCTGCCGTCGTTCATAATAACTACGCCATCTCTAATTTCGGCTATCTGTAGGGCGTTCTGCGTGCTATTAGGATTGGAATTGGATTGTTGTGGCGGCAAGACGGTTGGCGCACCAGGGACATTAACTGAACCCGGCGAATAATCGCCGCTATTATAATTAGCGGGCTGGGCTTGCTGTGCCGGTTGATTATTTTGAGTTGGATTCATATTTAGTTTTTTCCACCCGTTTTGGTTTGCACTCTAACAACTATATTTAGTGAAGCGAAATTGTAACTTCATTCGGTCCGGTTTGCTCTATTTTAGGCTCGCGGTTCGCCAACTGCGACAGCGTCGCTACACTAAAAGCACTACCACTTTGGGCTAGCTCCATATTAACAGCTTGGCGCTCGGGTGTCACTGGTGTTGGCTTAGGGTTTGGGGCGACTGTTTTAGCAGTAGTCGGCTTTGGTTTATGCGGTTCATTTTTCTTTGCTTTATGGTGCTGTTTATGAAAACTTTCGCGGGCGGCTGCAAATTCTTTCTCTCGATTGTTGCTGGCTGTCAATTTGGCTAAATCTGCCTCGCTTGCGTTGCCAGACAACCCCTTCATTGTTTCCAGTAAGTTGCGTTTTCGTTTATCATCTTCAGTTTGCATCATAGCGGCGAATTTTTGAGCAGTAGGATTGTTTTGTTCATCCATGATGTCGTCGGCTGCATGTACGTCCACTACCTGTGCAGTTTGTGTATAGCCGGCATTCGCCACCAACCTATCTGTTCCAGTTGTTGGCGTTATAGATTGAGCAGCAGCGATATTTAAATTCATATCAACGTTTTTAATTGCCCAGCC
Source organism: uncultured Candidatus Saccharibacteria bacterium (assembly GCA_964540445.1). GTDB lineage: Bacteria > Patescibacteriota > Saccharimonadia > Saccharimonadales > 2-12-FULL-41-12 > JALQXV01. The sequence continues at coordinate 1,283 of CAZIMF010000027.1, read as the reverse complement.
CCGGGTATCTAGCGTACTGGCCAGGGTTTTTAATCGGCTTCTTACCTCAGTTTGAGAAAGATTGTCGCTAAATTGTTGCTCGATGCGTTTTGGAGCCGAAATTGTAACAAGTTCCTCTAAACCACTTTGGTCCCATATCCTTAACCTCGGTTTTAAAAAGAACCTGATTCGCGATAACAGCCAAACTTCGGTAGGCTGATCGCGCCCCAGTGGCGAGGCCAGTACGCCGAAAAGTACCATTGGGAATAAGAATAAAGGTAGTAAAATCCACTTTACTGGCGTGCCAAGAATAAATAGCTTAAAACTTACAAAAGCGCAAACAGCGGCTATTATCCCATATATAAAGGACTTAAATGTTAAAGGCCCGAGGAGCTTATCTTCGGCTTCAACGTCTTGGATTACTTTATAAACTGCCACTTATGCCTACCAGTCTGGGAATGAATTACGGTATTGCTGATAACGCGCTTCTTGTTCTGCGGTGCGAACACCTAAACTTTTTAGCTGGTTATATTCATCCCTGGCTGCATTTTCGGCATACGCGTCGTCTCTAGGAGTCCAGCCGCTAGCGTCAGGTGTATCAACTTTATCTTCCGGCACTTTTTGGTTTTGCCGCAGGAATGTAGTCTGTTCGGCGTGCGGAATACTTAATACTCCACTACCGCTACCTCCCCCGCCTGCAGGAGATGGCATTTGCTCTCCAGCCGATGAAAGAGTGCCTGTAGCGCTGTTAATTCTAGGCGCTAGTGAGCTCTTTATTCTATCTATTTCTGCTCTGGCATCTGGGGTCAACGATAATGTATCATAAGCTTCAACTGTTGGCGTATGTCTTACTGCGCGTCCGTCGTTTTTGGCAGTATTGATATCTTTTCTAAACTCAGCACCGCCCTCACTATCCAAGAAGCCCTTAACAGCCCTCAGGGCACCGTTATCGAGATTGATGTTAGGATTATCTGCAGCCGCTTGAAAGTTCTGTAAGTATGTGACAAGGCTTCTTTGCGCATTTGCTCGGTCATTAGGTGTTTCTGCAGTCTGAATATTTTTAGACAAGTTAGAAAGTACCGACTCAACTTCTACACCATGCTGTCCAGCCAAACTTGATCCTGTTGCGTCAGCCGAAGCTGAAATACCTTGATAAAAGTGTGGCATCTTTGGCATTATGGCGCTTACATTATCATCAAAGAATTTACGGGCTCTAACTCTTTCTTCACTGCTCATATCGCTACTCTTGTCGGTAGACCTCTGGTAGTATTCTTCCAAGTAGCGCCAATTGGTCGCGGAGCCAA
>CAZIMF010000026.1:0-11142 GCA_964540445.1 uncultured Candidatus Saccharibacteria bacterium | reverse complement strand
GGAATACTCGATGCGCGAGAGTGACTGCCCTTCAGCCGTGTGCTCTTCTGATCTTCGTGCAAACTGGTAACTTATGGGAAGACACCATCGATCGGATTGGTCGCTGGGTGGATTTTCAAGGTGCCTATAAAACCATGGATAAAGAGTATATGGAGTCAGTTTGGTGGGCGTTTAAAGAACTGTATGACAAGGGTAAGATTTACGAGGGTGAGAAAGTGCTGTTGTACTGTACCCGCGATGCCACACCTATCTCAAAATCTGAGGTTGCCATGGATAACAGCTACCAAGAAGTAACTGATCCGTCAGTATTCGTGAAATTTAAGCTTGAGGGCGAAGATACTACCTTGCTAGCTTGGACAACTACCCCGTGGACACTGCCAGCTAACACGGCTGTAGCCGTTAACCAGGACTTTGGATATAGTGAAGTGCAGCTCACCGAATCCAAAGAAAAGTTCATTTTGGCTACCAAATTAATCGAAAAAGTACTGACCGACGAAAAGCATCAGCCGCTTGAGTATAAGGTATTACGAACCCTTAGGGGCAAAGAGCTTGTCGGTAAAAGCTATCAACCGATATTTGAAGATCGGAGGCTGGAAGGTACTGACGAAACTGCCAAAAATGCCCACAAAGTGTGGCACGCCGATTACGTAAACCTGGAAGATGGTTCTGGTATTGTCCATCTAGCACCAGCTTTCGGTGAAGAAGATTATGCACTGTCGCGAGAAAACAGTTTTCCGTTCGTCAATAACATTGACGATAATGGCTTTTATACCTCTGGAGAATGGGCAGGACAGTATGTCTGGGATGCCAATAAGCCGATAGCAAAGACGCTGCACGAGTGTGGTGTTATCTGGAAGATTACCTATTTTCAGCACAGTTACCCACATTGTCACCGGTGTGGCACTAAGCTTATGTATCGGGCACACCCGAGTTGGTTTATGGATGTTAACGGTCAACGATCTGAAATGCTTGAAGAAAACGGTAATATTAACTGGTTCCCGAGCCATATTAAACACGGCCGATTTGAAAAAACCGTGCAGTCCGCTCCCGATTGGAACCTCAGCCGCGACCGATTTTGGGCCACGGCAATGCCAGTCTGGAAAGGCATCGATAAAGAAGGCGCTGAGCTGATTAAAGTCGTTGGTAGCTACGCAGAACTTAAAGAATTATCAGGGGTGGAACTCGATGATTATCACCGTCCGTGGGTTGATGACATTACCTTTGAAGTGGACGGTGTGAAGTACAAACGTATTGATAAAGTGCTTGATTGCTGGTTTGAATCTGGCTCGATGCCATTTGCTCAGTTCCACTATCCGTTCGAAAACGTTGAAAAGTTTGAGCAAAACTACCCGGGTGACTTTATTGCTGAGTATGTTGGTCAAGTTCGCGCCTGGTTTTACTACCTACATGCGGTAAATGTTGGGTTATTCGGCAAGAACTCGTTTAGCAACGTTATTGTTACAGGCACGATTGCTGGTAATGATGGCCGCAAGCTCAGTAAAAGCTTTGGTAATTATACCGACCCAAATGAATTAATGGATACTTTCAGTGCTGATGCCCTTCGTTTTTTGCTGGTTAGTTCACCTCTGTTAAATGGCGAAGATTTCGCAATTACTGATAAAGAAGTCGGGGATGCACACCGCAAGCTCAGTATGGTTTGGAATATGTACGACTTCTTTACTATGTATGCCGAAGTTGATAAATGGGAGTGGGATGGGAGCCTGGATGATCCAACTCCAACTCTACATAACTCTTTAGATAAATGGATTGTGAGTCGTGTGCATCAGCTAACTAACGAAGTTGATCAGCATATGGCCAAGTATGATGTACCAAGTGCTACCAAGCCTATATTACCGTTTATCGAAGATGCTTCGAACTGGTATGTGCGTCGGTCGCGTCGTAGGTTCTGGAAAAGTGGAGATGATGCCGACAAGCAAGCGGCATACAGCACGCTCCACTACGTTCTGACGCAGTTAAGCATGGTTATGGCTCCGTTCACACCATTTATGACAGAAGAGCTGTATCGTAAGCTCACAGGCGGCGAGAGTGTACACCTACTCGATTGGCCAGTCGGTGGCCACATCAATGAACTGTTAGTGCGCGATATGGCCTTTGTGCGCGAAATAATCAACGAAGGTCTGTCCCAACGTGCCAAAGCCGGCATCAAGGTGCGCCAGCCCCTTCAGTCGGTGAGTATTCTCGATCCAAATAAGATTCTCAACGAAGAACTGCAGGCCATCATTATTGATGAGTTAAATATTAAAGAAGTGTTTACTCACAATCATGCCGAAACACCGTTGGTAGTAATGAACCTAAATATTACCCCAGAGCTTAAACGAGAGGGCTGGTCTCGCGAGGTTATCCGCCACGTCCAAAATAGTCGAAAACAAGCTAACTTACAGGTTGATGATCGTATTCGGTTGTCACTCAAGGCCACCGGCGAATTACTAGAATCCATAACTATGTTTGAACCTGTTATAGCCGCTGAAACGTTAGCAAAAACGATAACCTACGGTGATGACTACAGCTTTACAGCAGATCTTACCGTTGAGGGACAGCCACTGCGGGTTTCGTTGGAAAAAGCCTAGACCTGAGCAAGGAGCCGTCTTGCTATTTTTGCTAATTTATGGTAATATACCTCTATGAATCATGCCCCACGTGCTCCACACCCACTCGACACCCCAAATGCATACCCTGAGCCAATTGGCCCAGTAGAACAGATTGGTTACGTCGCAACTGCGCAGGAATTTAACACTATGTACCCCAACCCAGAGAAATTTGCTACCGACCAGAAACCGGCACCCCATTGGGAGGAAGGCCGCTTTGCGCAAGAAAACAACGAGACTGCTGCTCAGGTTCGTCGACATAACAGGGAGGCCGATGCAAAAATAGCTCGCGGGGAACGACTGCAGCCAAGAGAATGGAAGGTAGGGCTTACTTCACCTCGTGGAATTATCTTCACATACATAACCCCAGCTGAAAAAGCTAAGCAGGCTGTTGCTGCTGAGCAGACATTACGCCACAGGGGTTAGTCTCTTTACACCGGCCAGCTAATCTGGTACTATTATCGGAGTAATTTCAAAAAATAATGCATCATTTAAGAGGTTAATTACATGAAAAAAGCAGTTATTGCGACTGGTGGCAAGCAGTATCTCGTTGCCGAAGGTGAGACGGTTGACGTTGAGCTTATTAAAGATACTACCGGCAAGCTAAGCTTTGATCCGCTGCTTGTAATTGACGGCAATAAAAGCACGATCGGCACGCCGGCTGTTGCAAATATTAAAGTTGCTGCAACCATTGTGGCAGCCGACACGCAGCAAGACAAAGTTACGTCAATTCGCTACAAAGCCAAGAAGCGAGTACGTACAGTACGTGGTCATAGGCAGCGCCTAACGACCCTCAAAATTGAATCAATTAAATAAACGAGTTGTAGCGTACAAAGCGCTACACAGTCAGAAAAAGAGTCACCCAGCGCGGTGATTCTTTTTTATTTGGATGATAATTTACAGGGGTAAACAAAAGTTATGAACATATAATGTGTTCAATATTCAAAATAAGCATAAAAAGTTCTTGTCAGAATTCTAGCTATGGTGCATACTGTAGTAAGCTATTTAAATATAAAAAATAGATAGCTAAAACTAAAACAAAAACTCAAAAACAAAAAAGGCAGACAAACGAGCAATCGTTTGTCTGTTTTTATTTGTGTTAGCAAAATTTTAGCCACATTGTCATATTTTTTCGATGCTACAGTCGGAAATAATTATTTTATATCGCAGTCAGTATTTTTTTTCCGAAAAATGACACAAAAATAAGCGATCTTTGGTGCTTAACTTGCTCCATTTATATGTTAGTATATTTTTGAAATCTGACTATTAGGTCAAAAGACAGATAGAAGGGATTACCCCCCCCATGTAAACTAGTAAAATAAGTGCTGGCCGGGTTGCTGACAAAAAAAACAGCAGCAATAACATAGAAGCTAATGACAGGGGTGAGTAACACTAGATGCCTAAATATCTGCTAGTGGGTGGTATTATCCGGCTAGTTGGGGCAAAGCATATTTTGTGCTACGCTAATGGTATCTTTCCAAGAGGTATTTATGAAACAAACAACGATAGCAGTGTTAAATCAAAAAGGGGGCGTTGGTAAAACAACTACCACTATTAACCTGGCAGCTTATTTGGGGCAACAAAAACGACGCGTCTTAATTGTTGATGCCGATCCGCAAGGCAATGCCACGAGCGGTGTGGGCATTAATAAAGAAGCGGTTAGTCTAACATTGTGCGACATGCTACTTTCTGGAGCAAACCTTTCACAAGTACTACTTCACACAGACTTTAACAATATTGATATCGTCCCAACAAACGCTCGATTGGCCAGTGCCGAACTAGATATGGCAAATCTTCCTAACAGAGAGGCTCAATTAAAAAAAGTGCTGGCAAGAGCCGATTATGATTATATTTTAATTGATTGCCCGCCGGCGCTCGGTCTGCTTACCATAAATGCTTTGACTGCAGCCGACCAAGTGCTCATCCCTGTACAGGCTGAGTATTATGCGCTCGAAGGTTTGAGTCAATTATTGCAAGTGATGCAGCAAGTCCAAGTCCAGTTTAACCCTAGCCTGGAATTGCTCGGTGTGGTTATGACTATGTATGACAAACGAACCTCTCTCTCTGAACAAGTATATGGTGAAGTACGTAAACACTTTAGCGATAAACTGCTTAGCTCAGTTATTCCTCGGAATGTACGTCTGGCAGAGGCCCCAAGTCACGGTAGACCAATTGCTGAATATGATAAATGGAGTAAAGGTGCTCGAGCATATAAGAGTTTAGCTAAAGAAGTAGATAGCCGAGTTAGGGGAGGAAGCTAGTAATGACAAAGATGGGGCTTGGTAAGGGTTTTGGTAGTTTACTGCCTGATAATTTCGATCCATCGGTGTTACTTGATAAACAAGACCGAGTGCAAAAGATACTCATTCAAGATATCAAACCTGATCCAAACCAACCACGGCGCATCTTCGATCAAGACTCAATTGCTGAATTAGCAGCGTCAATCAAGCAGTACGGCATTTTACAACCGCTCGTTATTACTCAAATAAATGGTGACTACGTTATTGTGGCAGGGGAGCGCCGGTATCACGCCGCCAAAAAAGCCGGGCTTACGCATTTGCCAGTTTTGGTGCGTACTACTAAAGAACTTGAGCGCCTAGAAATTGGTCTTATAGAAAATATGCAGCGGGTTGATTTGTCTCCGCTCGAGCAAGCGCTATCAATGGCACGCTTAAACGAGCAGTTTAACGTATCGCTAAAAGAAATTGCTGTGCGTTTAGGCAAAGCGCATAGTACGATTATCAATACGGTGCGTTTACTGCAGCTGCCAGATTTTGCCCGAAAAAGTCTTGAAAATGGAACAATAACTGAAGGTCATGCCCGAGCAGTTTTGGCACTTAAAGATGAAGCATCGCAACGAACTCTTGTGCGAAATATTGAACAACTAAATTGGTCTGTGCGCCAGGCAGAACGTTTTGTGACCGATTTGAGAGAAGTTAAAAATACATCTGCTCAAAAAAACAAAGCCGAGAAAGCTGTAGTTAATCAAAAAATAAGTCAGAAGCTGAGTACAAAATGGGGGTTTAAAGTCACGGTTGCAAACAAAGGTAAGGGCGGGAAAATCGCGATGGACTTTGGTACAAAAAAACAGCTCGAAGATTTTATTGCGTTCTTAGAGGATGATAAAAACTAAAAGTGTTTAAATGAATCGAACGGGTAGATACGTAAACTTAGTTTGCCAACGATATCACTTGATTTAATTGCTCCAAAGACACGTGAATCTAATGAATTTCCGCGGTTATCGCCCATCACAAAGACCTCACCGGGCTTAATGTTTACATCTATGTCGTTGCCGTCAGTGCTTTGGATGACGTCTTTTTCGGGTCCTTCGCGGTCAACTAAGTAGCCGCTTTGATGCGCCTCGTTATAGATAGTCACGACACCGTTCTTAATAACTACGCGGTCACCCGGGACACCAATAACTCGTTTAACTAGCTGTTTCTCTTTAACCTGACCATCGACTAGCGAACCGTTTAAATTAAAAATAATAATGTCGTAGCGATGGGGGATATAAGCGTTACCTGTAATTTTTGATATTGTTTTTGCTGTTTTGGTAACAATTAAACGATCTTGGTTGTGTAGTGTAGTTTTCATGCTGTCGCCATCTACCTGGTATGACTGGAATATAAAGTGTGTCAAAAATAAAGCCACAATCGGGGCCAAAATAATAATGCCAATAGTTGATAATGTGTCTTTCCACTTGTTTTCCATACATAAAAAAGCTTATCACAATACACAGGTAATAGCAGCATATGCAGCATAAGAATTCGGCTATTTCTAACCACTGCGTAAAAACCATAAAGACTGGTTTACGAATAGACGCAAAACCAGTTATACTTACTTATCGCACGTTCGTGTATTTTTATGAGTGAATTCAGAAACAAACAACCAGGCAATATGCGTCGTACACCGAATAATTCAATAGACGGTTTTGCTCGAAGCGCAGGTAACAAGAGTCAGCATCGTGGTGACATCTTTGCTCAGGGCAGCAAAAATATGCCTAACCAGAACCGGAGAATCGGTGATTTTTCATTGCCTCACGACGGTCTTGCTCCCAGTGATCGCTCTCGTAGCGTTCAGGCTGGTTCCTCAATGAAGCCGGCTTTTGATGATGAACCAGTAATAATTTCGAAAAAAAAGCCCGGTAGTAAACGACGGCTATTTGGACTATTGCCACCAAAAAAACCACACAAACGCTGGCGCAATATGTCCAAAAAACGAAAAGTATTCACCGTCCTTGCGTGGCTTATTGTAGTGGTATTGCTGGTCTTTGGCTTTTTAGTATTCAAAGGCTATATAAATGTAAACAAAGTGCTTAAAGGCGGCGGCGGCGCAGCAGCGCTAGATACAAATGTCGATCCCTCGAAGCTTAAAGGAGAAGGTGATGGCCGCGTCAACATCCTGCTTCTAGGTAAGGGCGGCGACGGTCATGAAGCCCCAGACTTAACAGATACAATTATTATTGCCAGTATCGACCCGATTGCCAAAGAAGCATCGCTCTTAAGTGTCCCACGCGACTTATATGTGCCGGTTAAAGGTAGCGGATCAATGAAAATTAACGCTGTCTATTCAACGGGTAAAGAAGCCCTGCTGAGTAAACTTGCCCGCCAAAAACTAACCAATAGTTCGGCCACGCAAGCTGAAGACGCCGGATTTAGCCTGCTTGAACAGACTATTACAGAGAATCTTGGCTTGCCGATTCACTATCACGCTATTATCGACTTCGGAGGCTTTAAGCAAGCAGTTGATACGGTTGGCGGTATTGATTTGAACGCTCCAACCGCCGTTTCCGAAGTTATGCGTATCGATGGTAAGAACTATAAGCTAGATGTACGCCCAGGGCAGCAGCATATGGATGGGTTTGAAGCACTTGCATATTCGCGCTCACGACACACGAGCGCTCGTGGTGACTTCGATCGTTCCGAGCGTCAGCGTCTTATAATCCTAGCTCTCAAAGAGAAAGTATTGTCGGCCGGGACATTTAGCAACCCATCAAAGATATCCGGCTTACTGGATAACCTGGGCAATCATGTTGCTACAAACTTTAGTATTCAGGATTTACAGCGCTTATATAACCTCAGTAAAGAACTAGAGTCATCCAAAATTACTTCCATCGGCTTAGCTGATCCGCCGAATAATTTTGTCGTAACTGACAATATTGGCGGTGCCTCGGTAGTGGTGCCTCGGGCGGGTGTATCAAACTTTAGTGAAATTAAAAGTTATTTAAGAAATAGTCTTAAAGATAGTTTTATTCGTAACGAAAATGCCAGCATTACTGTTCTTAATGGCACGCAGGCTCCCGGGCTGGCAACTCAAAAAGCCGATGAACTTAAGTCGTTTGGGTATGGGATTACCACAATCGCGAACGCTCCAACTAAGACATATACCAAGACGGTGATCGTTGATATGCGGAGTGGAGCTAAGAGATACACCAAGAGCTACCTAGAAAAACGCTTTGGGGTGGCCGCAACAACCAGCCTGCCGGATCCGGCAATTGTACCAGGAACGGCAGACTTTGTTATAATACTTGGTACCGACCAATCTACTACACAGCAATAACACCGTAGAATTACTGGAGAACCATGGTTAAACGATTGACAGGGAAGATTCATAAAAAGATTCGTCCCAGTAAAGGCTTCGCGCATTTCTTTCATCTTGGGTTTATCACGCTCATGCCGTTGCTGCTATTTATATTTGTGCGATTAGAACTATTCGGAGTCGCGCTGGCAATTATCTTATTGAGTAAATGGCGTATTTTTGCCGTTCGCCCTCGCCACTGGCCAGCTCATTTTCGTACCAACGCGGTCGATATAATTTTTAGTATTTCCATATTGTCCTTTATGACGGCTACTACCTCAATGAGTTGGCAACTCATCTGGGTGGTGGTTTTTGAGCTTTGGCTACTGGTAGTTAAACGGAAATCAAACCCGGTAATCGTATCTATCCAGGCGCTACTCGCTCAATTAGCTGGCTTAATTGCCTTGTATGTTACTTTCGAAGATGTTGGGCTGAGTGTTTATATCCTTGGTACGGCATTGATCTTATATTTTTGTGCCCGACATTTTTTCGGTAGTTTTGAAGAAAAACATTTTGATGCCTATAGCTGGTTCTGGGCGCTTACTGGTGCAAGTTTGGCCTGGATACTTGGGCACTGGCTATTGTTTTACGGTCCGGTTGCCCAAATAGCCGTTATCCTATCCGTCATCGGCTACGGGCTAGCCTCGCTCTACTATTTGTCGGAGACCGATAAACTTTCTACCCTCGTGCAGCGTCAGGTGCTATTTGTTATGGTAGCCGTTATTAGCGTGTTATTAGTTCTTTCCGACTGGGGAAACGGTACGCTATAATAGATTCGTTATGAATATCGAATCACCCACACCCAAGAACTCAACAGAACCCGCTGCGCATAGCATTGGTAAACAACGGGTAATGGCAATTATTTTGCTTGTCCTCCTTAGTACCAGCTTAGGCTTTGTTGGCGGCTATTTTGGCGATAAAGCCCATCAAGACGGCGGTCTCAGCGGCCAAAACAGTCAGCAAACGGTTACCGCCGAAAGCCAAATTATTACTAAACTGGTTAAAGACGTTGGACCAAGTGTCGTATCAATTAATGTAACCAGCAGAGGAGTAGTTCAGCAGACATTTTTTGGGGCTGACCCTGTTGAACAGCGTAGCGCCGGCACCGGCATTATTATTGACGCCAACGGCACTATCATTACTAATCGTCACGTTATCCCTGCCGGTGCTTCTTCTGTCAGCGTAACACTGTCAGATGGCACAAAACTGGATAATGTCGAAGTAATTGGCCGGACCAACGACAGCGATAGTCTCGATATTGCTTTCCTCAAAATTACCGATAAAAAGGGTAAAGACTTAAAACCGGCCAAACTGGGCGACTCATCAAAAGTTGAGGTTGGTCAAAATGTGATTGCTATCGGTAATGCTCTCGGTCAGTTCCAAAACACCGTAACCTCGGGGATTATCTCTGGTTATGGTCGTAGTCTCGAGGCCGGCGACGATCAGAGCAGTGAAACCCTACAGAACTTATTTCAAACCGATACAGCGATTAACGCCGGAAACTCCGGTGGGCCGCTTGTAAACTTTGACGGCGAAGTAATAGGCATTAACACTGCAATTGCCGGTGGTGATGCTCAAAATGTTGGTTTTGCACTGCCTATTAATGATGTGAAGGGTCTGGTTACCAGCGTTATGCGTGATGGTAAATTACTTCGTCCCTATCTTGGAGTCAGGTATGTCACGCTTACCGACGATGTTGCTTTTCAGTACAATCTCAAAACTAAACGCGGCGCTTATATTGTGCCAGGTAGTCCAGGACAGGCATCAATTGTTCCTAATAGCCCTGCAGCTAAAGCTGGGCTCAAAGAAGGCGACATTATTACCAAAGTAAATGATGATCCAATTAATGAGACTAATAGCCTTATCTCGGTACTCGGTCGTCATTCAGTCAATGATAAAGTGACGCTCACTGTTGTACGAGACACTAACGAACAAAAAATTGACGTTACTCTTGAAGCCGCACCCCAGAGCTAGTGGTTACGCCTGATGGCCTCTGTCTAAGGTAAATAGCTGAACCAAGACATCAGTTTGTTTTAGTTTATATCCGGCATTTTTAGCTAATGTTTCAAGGGCACCGTGCTGATTTTCAAGCGACTCGACAATAATATACATCGGTTTAAATTCAAGTTTACGAGCTTGTTTCCAAAATTTACGATAATGACTCAGGCCATCAATACCAGAAAATAAAGCTAGAGCCGGTTCTTTCTTAATTTCGGGGCTCGTTACTAAATTTTTTGGAACATAGGGTAAGTTCGCCAGTATAATATCGTATTTTCCGCGCTGCAGATTAGTAAGCACATCTGATTCATAATAGTGCAGATCCAAATCGTACTGCCGGGCATTATGGTACGCTACGCCTAGTGCATTTGCATCAATATCATAAAGATGCACAATAGACTCTGGCACTTCAAGCGCAACTGTAATTCCCAAGCAGCCCGACCCAGTCCCGACATCGGCAACTCGCGGAATCTCAAACTCATGTTGCACCGATTTTACTATCTCAATAAAGCTTTCTGACTCGGGTCGAGGCACCAACACCTGCATATTGACGGTGAACAGGCGCCCATAAAATTCACTAAAACCTCTGATATACGCGAGAGGGATGCGTGCAACACGTTTAGCTAGTCGATAATCCAGTTCGCGCACTTGCAGATCGTCTAGTTCATATTCTGGATGACTGTGGACCCATGATTTATCGGTTTGGAACAAATCGCTTAATAGCACGAGTGCATCGGTGCGTCCCTTGGGGACTTCCGCCTCCTGGAGTTTTATCATCGAGCTAACCAGCCATTCAGCAATCGTCATAAGGGCCTACTCTTGATTAATTAGCTCACGCTCGAACTGAGCGAGTTTTTCTATAAGGTCATTGATGTCACCGGTGAGAGCAGCAGGGATGTTGCTGCGACTGTAGCCGATGCGGTGATCGGTGATCCGGTCTTGTGGGAAGTTAAGATCGGAA
>CAZIMF010000025.1:0-11220 GCA_964540445.1 uncultured Candidatus Saccharibacteria bacterium | reverse complement strand
TGGTGATCTCACGGGGAATCGAACCCCGATTGCCAGGATGAAAACCTGGTGTCCTAACCGTTAGACGATGAGACCGCAGGGCGGCTACAATGCTACAGAGTATAGCATGGTAACAGGGGCAAGTAAAAACCCTGAGCCATACAGACCCAGGGCTTTTTACCCTTTTAATTTCGTGTGTTTGTGTTGATTTAGTTGAGAGCGGTCAGTCAGTACTCGCTGTAACTAGAACTGACTGCATCTTAGCACAAAATTGTGTTTTTGGCTAGACAGTTATCCACAAGGGATTTCGTTCTTAGGGCTCTATCGGTATTTAGATACCAGCGTTGCGTCGGCCTACGATGTAGTAAGCTGTAGCGCTTGCGAAGGTAACTGCCATGAAGATAGCGATGGTGCTACCGGCACCAGTGTTCGGTAATGAACTTGGAGTTCCTTTACCTGGAGTACCTGGTGTGTTTGGTGGCGTAACCGGAGGAGTCGTAAAGTTAACTACGGCTGCACACTTGTCGCTGTCGTCAGTTTTAACCTGGTTGTCTACGTTGAAGCGGACAACAACTCGAGTTACATACTGGCCATCTTTAGCATACGTGTGGTCAACAACAGCTTTATCGGTTGTTAATTTAGGAGTGCTATCACCAAAGTCGTAGGTGTAATCTTTAACAGTTGCACCATCTTTAGCTGTGACATTAGTTGTGTAACTAGCTTTTCGGTTTGGACCCTGCTTAGCAGTTAATAGGTCACAAGAGAACTTTGGCTTTACAACTTCAGGAGTACATTTAGGGTTAGGTGGTTTACACTCTTCAACCGGAGTACATTGTGGGTTTGGAGGAGTACATACCTGGTTACAGTTGTGCTTTACAATGTGAACGTCTGCAGTATCTTTGATTTCAGCAGGAAGTTGCTTAGTCATGTTACGTACTTCGTTACGAACCGAGATGTCACACTGTGAAAAGTCATCTAAGGCAACTGTGTCGAATCGTACGTAGAAGAACGAGTTGCTGGCTACAGAACCGAAGTCAACACGCTTGGTGAACAAATCGGTATTACTGATAACTACATCTTGATCTTGGGCGTTAGCACCGCGGTAAATCCAACGGACTGAACTTGGCACTACTTGCAAGTGAGCAGGAAGAGCATCGTATAACTGTACGTTAGTTTGTGGTGTCTGGCCTTTGTTGTCATATCGTAGTAACCACTGAACTTTGTCGCCTGGGGCAACAGTTGCAAGTTCACCGTAGTTAGTGTCACCGGCTTTACGAACTGTTTTTTGAACAGTTGAAACAGCTGGCTTAACTTCAACAGTAATTTCAACGAAGGTCTGGAAGTCGAAACAACCTGGTAGAGTACCGTTAAGAGCGTCATAGCCTATTGGTACACCAGCGCCGACAATGCCGTCACCAAGTGTTTTACCGTTTACTGCACCAGAGCTAAAGATTTTAGCTGAACCTGGTACGTAGTTGATAGAGAAACCATTGGCATCTACTAATTCAGTTGTATCGGTTACTTCAGCAGGATAGCCTGGAGCTGGGTTGCTGATACTTACATAGCTACGGGCACGAAGTGCTTGAGAAGCACCAGTTGGCAAGTCAATGCGAACTTTAGCGTCTTTAGCAATTGAGGTACCTGCAGCATTTAAGTCTTGGTTGGCACCGTTGTGAATGTACGTACGCATTACAACTTTATGTGAACCTTGGTTTACATTTTGTAGTACGTCTTTGTATGCACTTGTGGTTGTGTTCTCTTGCATTCGAGCGTCGAAGAATGCACGTTCATCACCATAATATGGAGTGTTGATGAATGAGTTAATTCGGGGACCGTTAACTGAACCCTTACGGTCAGCTGTGTTGTTCCAGTCAAAGACTGGGCGGCCTGCTGGTGAAAAACCGGCAAACGCTACACCAGTTACGGTTACGGCTGTAACGGCTACTAGTGTTAGAAACTTGGTTCGCTTAGTAGCATTTTTGAATGCATTGGCGATTGATGTAAAAGCTTTCATGATATGTTCTTTCCTATATTCTTTCTAAATTAGTTAGCTGGTACAGCTGGACCATTAGGTGATGTTGGAGTACCTGGAATAGTTGATACTGGAACTTGTGGTGGGGTAGGTGTTACGGGAACAACTACAACCGGCGTTGGGCTAGTATTTACTATTGGACTTTCGGGAGTACCGGTACCTTGTGTTGGGACAGTAGCTGCAGGAGTAGGAGTAGTAGGAGTAGCTACAGTATCGCCTGGGCCGTAGCCGTCAACGTCGCTGTCATTCTGTGGATCGTCACCTTGTTCGGGACTGCCACCTGAACCTGGCGCACCTGGTACAGACTGGTTATCTACTGGTTTTGGAACTTTATCAGCAAGTGTCGTGTCACACTTAGGCTGACCTGGCTCATCACACTTAGGTGTAACGACTTCACACTTAGGTTGACCGGGTTCGTCACACTTAGGCTTAGACTTGTCACCTTCTTTAGGCTTGTCACCTGGTTTTTCAGCAGGTTTCTCTGTAGGCTTCTTTTTACCCATGAATACATCTTCGTGCTTCTTCTTAGGAGTAAACTTAGCAAATACCTTAGGGCTTGCAGTAGGTGTTGAAGTTACAATCTTTGCTTCAGGGACTTCACGAACAAGGTTAATACATGGGCGACCATCTTCATCGATAGTAACTCTGAACTTAACTGTTCCACCGTCTTTGTCGTGACGAACTAGTAAGTCTTGGTCAACAAAGTGTTCGGTCTGTGAGGCCATTTTGCCACCATCAAGCATGTAACCGTTTTCGTAGGTACCAGTAACATGATGCTGAATAGTAGTTTTACCTGCACCAGTCATAGCTGCTTTGTTAAAAGCTTCTTCCTGGGCAGCTGTCATATGAGTATCGGCATTGATGCTTCGGTTGTTCTTGCTGTTAAAGTTAACAGCAGCTTTACCATAAGCAGTACCTTCTTTAGAATCGCTAGCCATTGCAAGACCGGCAGAAACCATTAACTGATCCGTGGTAAATTTACCAGGGACAGCGTTCATCTGATTGTGAATATTGTTCTGCTCTAACTTAAAGTTAGTACCCATACGTGTCTTTAATATAGTTGAGCGCTTTTTAGCTGAAGTAACTTTTAAGCTTTCAACCGTTCGGGCTACTGTTCCTTTCGTGTCAAAGGCACCGGCTTTTTTAGTAGCAGCGGCTTCGGTAGCTTTAGTAGCAATAGGAGCTTTTGCAGTAGCTGGGGATACATTCTTAGCGCCTGCACCTAAGCTAACAGCAAAGGCAGTAACCGCAACTACGCCAACTGTTCTTACTACAGGGATTCTTTTACCAAAATCACGGATTTTATCCATGCCTCGGGCGATAACACCTGGACCTTGCGGTTCCTGGGTGTGTACTGGAGCTGCAAAACGAGCTTCTAACGCTGCAAGTCGAACTTGTACGTCGGCATGTTCTGCTGCTAGCTCTTCATGAGACATGCTCATTGCGACATTCATTGTTTCTGCTTGAGCCATCACCTCAGGTGTAGCTTCAGCAGTATAATTAGGGCCTTGGCCCGGATTAGTATTCATTCTATAAAATTCCTCTCTTAAAAACTTGTTCCCACACCTATTTGAGCTTTTCGAGCAAAAATGATGTTATACAGCCATATTATCACAAGAGTTACTTTTTGTCAATAGTATTGAATAACTAGCATTTTGCTTATGCCTATCTTGTATTTACAGGGGGAAATTAAAAGAACCGTGGGCTACACGGTTCTTTTATGTGGTTAACTTGTCTGGAAACTAGAGTCCGAAGAGTTTACGACGACCAGCTGATACTAGGTAGTAGCTAAGGCTACTAATAGCTCCAACAGTGCTAGCCACAAGACCAACGCTAACAGGACCGGTGGCAGGTAATACTGCTGGAGGCTGTTGAGGTGGAACAACTGGAGGAGTTACAATCTCGGGTGGTACATCTGCCTTAAAGGTAACTTGTTTTACACAATCGTTAGCATCTCGGTTTACTACGGTGTTATCGGCAAGTTTTATCTGTACTTGACCTCTTACAACATAGGTACCGTCTTTTGCGTATTGATGCGTCTCAGACTGTAAGGTGCTAACAAATCCATCCCCAAAGTCAATCTTGTAACCAACAATAGTAGCATTCGTTACTTCACCGGTAACAGTTGCCTTAACTTCCCGCTTATCACGGTTAGTCACTACTAAATCAAGCATCTTACAGACACCTTTGGACTCTACTGGAGGAGTACACTTCGGATTTGGTGGAGTACAGGGCGGAGGGGTACAGTCCGGATTAGGAGGTGTGCAGGGTGGAGTACATTGTGGGTTTGGTGGGGTACATGGAGGTGGAGGACAGTCAATGTTTGCCTTAAACTGAACGAAACGACGCTCATTAACAGAGATGCCTATACTACCGATATTAGTGCCAGTTCCGGTGTTTATATCAGCAATAGTGCTGATAACACCACCTTGAGCGTTTAAGAGCTGTGTGCTGCCCGGGACATAGGTGATTTTTTGAGCTGTTGAGATGTTTACTGTTGCGGTGTCACTTACGCTGGCAGGATTGCCGTTATCAGCAGTAGCCGTAACAGTTGAAACATTTTGAGTTGATGCAGCTGCGGGTAATACTGCCTTAACAACTACCCCTGTAAGTACAGCGTCTGGGCCTGGGTTATGAAGCAGGACTCGATATTGTAGCTGATCACACTTATCGGCACTGGCTGGGTCAGAAAAACCGGTGTTTTTTGTTATGTTCCGAACGCGGTAAATATCGCCGCCTTCGATTGATGACTGTACGGCTGCCTGAACCGGCAAAAGCGCAGTCAGTGAAAGAGCCACGGTTGAAAGTATGCCGCTGATTGATAGAAGTAGTCTGTTACGCATGATATGTATCCTTTATTACCTTAATTAAGAATTAAATACTGGTCCTACTGGTCCAAAGTCTGGTGCTAGAAGAAAGAAGTTTTTAGGCGCTACAGGAGTAGTGTTCTTGCCGTCGGTTACCTGAGCATCAGCGGTTAGTGTTTGCTGTGTATTGCTGCTGTTTGGTGGTGCTTCATAAGGAATACACTGAGCACCTCCCGGTTGAGTTTCAACAGGACCGAGGAATCGTCCAACACCTGCTTTGGCAGGATCGTCAGCCTTATACACACGGAAGTTAAAGGCAGTAACTGGTTGACCTTCTGGGTCAGACAAGTGATCGACACAAATTTTACCAATGCCCTGAGGGGAAAGGTGATCCGGCGGCGCCATATCCCCACGCGGCGGAAGATTGGCTGGCGGAGGAGTACAATTCGGGTTTGGTGGGGTACATACTGGATTAGGTGGAACAGTACAGTCAGGTTGCTTTGTACCCACAGTGCCTGGAGGACATGGCATTTCAACTGGCGCTTTTGGTAATTGTTGATTCTTAAATCGAACAGTAACTCCCTTTCTGGTTTGGGTTCGCTGCATAGATTGAGGTGTCACAACTCGCCAATGCGCGCCTGCTGGTACACTATCACCAACAGCAAGCGGCTGTGATTTGCCGTCTCCACCGAGAGTATCTGCTTCTCTTATGATGATTCTTTTGCCGACTGCACATCTACCTAAGTTTTGAGTCGGGCTGTTAATAAGTACTCTACGGAACTTACCATCTGGACCGCATTGCCATTCAACCCGTGCAACACCAGGCAAAAATGGCAATCGATTGCCATTTACATCTTCAAAAATTTTTCCGGCTTTTACAGGTGGTTTGCCGTGCGGAGTTTGTACGTGCGTTCGATTTACGACAGCAAAATTGGCACAATCGTCAGGAACAAGAATATTTACATAATATGTTTTACCGTTCTTGTCTTTAACAGGGGCTTTAATGCAGGTTGCATCTGCCGGTACGTCTTTAAAGTCTGTGTCAAGAAAAGTAACATCACGTTCTACGGTTGTACCACGGCGGCCAAAGCTCATTCGGTCAAAATGCATACCATACTTAAGATCACAATCCTTATAATCACCGGTTCGAACTTCGTGCTTAACGGATGCACGTTCTTTTTTATTAAGTCCTGCGTATTTCATGGCAGTTGTACCCTTATCAGAGAGCATTAGCTTCACAAAGGCTCCGTTGCTATGAACACCGCCAGGTACAAGCGGGTCTTCGCCAAGAGCTGTCCAACTTGCCTCTGCCGTATCTGTTGAAACGAGGCCAACCAGTGACTCAGCAACACCTGCGCGTTCAGGATTAATAGCGGGAAGTGCCTCACCAGCTCCTACGATACCTGCAAATGTCGCTAACACTTTAATTGCTGTTCGTCTTCCTATACCAGAACGCCGCGCCGACATATCTTTTACTGCTTTATGTTCGACAGGTTTTAGCCTAACAGGGCCTTCGGCGGTTGCGAATGTTCGCTCTGTCACGTCAGTTGCGGTGGCAGGTGAGTCTAGGGTGTCTGCCGGGGGTGCAATATCTGCGGGCGATGGACAATGTTGTTCTGGTCCACCACCAAGGTACACATGTTCTCGGGTCATAAGTTCTATGCTTGGCGCTGCTTGTTTCATACGTATTAACTCCTCCTTGGAATTGCTCGGTTATTAACCTGCCCCGCCCTTGTTTGCATCTTCCCAGATCCAACATACAGTTATAGTTCTGAGTATCCCACAATTATTATATACTTGTCAATAATATTGAATAAGTAGTATACATAAGCACTATACTGCAGACCTAACAGTGGTGACTGTGAGGATTCTAACGCTAATCTTTTGTAGTTGGTTTATCAAACTTAAAGCCAAAGGTACTGCCTTTATTTTCGGCACTTTCAAATAAGATAGTTCCACCCTGGTCAGTGATAACTTTTTTAGCCATGAACAGGCCAAGACCAGTACCATCAGGCCGGGCCTTTTGTGCGTTTTTCGCGCGGTAGAACTTGGTAAACATGTGTGACTGTTCGGCCTTAGGCACACCCAAACCATTGTCTTTTACCATAAAATAAACACTGCTGCGGTCAGTTTGAAGTTCGATTTTAATTTTGCCGCCACTGGGTGTGTAGTAAATAGCATTATCTACAAAGTTCATCACCACTTGGCGCGTTTTAGTTTCATCAAGCATTAACTCCGGGAAATTATTGGGTTTATCAAAGGTAAGGGTTAATTTACGACTTTTTGCAACTTCGGTTAGCTGAGCGATTTCACTCTCTACCATATCTGCCAGATTAGTAGGGGCGGCGTTAATAACAAACTTGCCAGTTTTAAGACGGGAAACATTTAGAAGGTCGGCAATCAGGTATACCATGCGTTGTGAACTAACATATGCCTGATTAAGGAGTTGTTGTTGCGTATCGCTGATTTTACCGGCGTCGCCGTCGAGCACCATACTCAGGTAGCCCTTAACAGATGTAAGTGGGGTACGTAACTGGTGGCTGGCCATACTAATAAACTCATCTTTAGTTTCATCGATTTCTTTTAGCTTTTCGTTGCTGCGCTTAAGTTTGGAGGTGGCGTCATTTACGCGGTTTTGCAGCGTAATGTTAAAACTCTGAATTTCTTCAAAACGCAGGGCATTCTGTATGGCGATTAACAGTTCATCAGTAATAATATTAATAATGCGCAGATCTTGTTTGCTATATGCATTACCGCTCTTCTTTGGACCAAGCATCAGATAAGCAGTTGCTTCTTTGTTGGTGGCATAACTGGTTATAAGACTACTAATAATTGCAATATTATTAGTCTCAAGCGCTTTTTTTAGGTCATTGTAGTGCGGCTCAAGTGTATCGGTCACCACTGTCTTCGTCGAAATTGTTGCTAGTTCATCGCACAGTAACTTAAACACTTGCTTTTTAAGTTCCATTTTAGAGGTCCCCATGATACGAGAGGGGGTTGTCTCTGTTTCTTTGACATAAATATGACAGTCAGCTTTGATGTTTTCTTCGATTACAGTAGCTGTATGACGCAATAAGATACCAATTTCGATATTGCCGACCAGTGTTTTATTGAGTTGGTCCAAAAACATCTGTGGATCATAGGCGTCCCGATAAAAGATACGATTGGTTTGCTTATCAAAGAAGACTCTAAATGGCTGGTAAATGAGCGTAGCAAAAATAAGCGGTACCCCACTGGCAATAAGGCTAAGCGTGTCAGAATTTGAACTTGCAAACAACTTCAATAGTGTCTGAGTTATAAGTGAATACACTAAAACAAGCAGACCTAATGACAATACATAACCAACTGAACGAGCAACTATTAGTTGAATATTAAATAGCTTATGTTTTACAATTCCGTACGCTAGAATTCCACTAAATATAAGCATATAGGTCGGCCCCAGTGCGATAAACGTTGTTGTGTGGAGCGTAACAACTAGCAAGAAGTTGCCGATGAAGATAAGTCCAAACGTTGTTACTAGACCGCTTACGACCAGTTTCAGCTGGCGACGCTCATTACCAGACGAATGTCGATATTTCTTCAGTAAGTTAAATAATCCACCGCCTAGTAAGCTCACTATCAAAATCATGAAAAATACAATTCCAGGGGCAGCAGTCGGTTCTCCTTTAGAATCAAGTGTAAAAACAAATGGTGTTAGCGCCAGCAACATTACTCCTGCTGTTCCTAAGATTGCGGTATTACGTATTTTTTTAGAGCCAGTCATAGAGCGGGACGGATAGACAGTAAACGTCAAAAACGCCGATAAACAGAGAAAAGCAGCAAAAGCCAGAACAATTCTAACCCACACTATCTGGGGCCACATAAACGGATGAAGGGAAATATAGTTTACGATTGACCAGGTAGTAAAACTTAAGTTAAACAACAAGAAGAGCCGATTAGTGGCGTTATGAGTGTCTTTAAGGTAAACAGTTAACCCTAATAGAACGTTGAGTGTGCCGGCAATCGCAAGAATGAGCAGTTCTAACATATGACTATGCGCCTTTTATGACCCATTTTTGCTTTACCCCAGGTTTAAAAAATGTTTCGTAGTTTTTAGGCCACGCAAGTACTTTTACGATCTGCTTTGTATTGGCAGACTTTGATATCTCGGAAAATTCAGAGCTGTGAGCTATGAGCATGGCACAAATTACCTGATGAGCCGCTATTTCAAGTTCCTCAGAGCGTTCAATGTTATTTTGTAATTCCAGATTTATTTCGAGGTATTGGTTGTGATCTTCGTCTGTTTTGGTAATCATGGTAAACCGTTCGGTAAATATGCTGGTCATCTGCTCGTCTAGCAATGCTTCTTTGATGTATTCAGGATAGATAATTATCCCTTGCAAGGTGGCAGACAGGTCTTTTCGCTCGTATACAAATACAAAGGGATGATATTGAAGTGTCGTATCAAGCCCGTGCTTAGCTGCTTCTGCAATCAGATCAATCCCATGTTTTTCTAGCAGGTTTTGAATATGCTGGAAGGAGTGAACGCCGCCATGGTCACCGACAGCATAGCGAATCAAAGGTAGCGCATTATTGCCTGTCAGCAGTATTTCACCATCCTCTTCCTCGAATTCCATGAATTCAGGGTTATATTGAGCTAGAGTCGGAGTCTTTTCGATCTGACCAAAGATATCCACAAACAGAGCTGGATCGCTGCTGGCTAATCGCCGCACCAAAATACTAAGGGGGGTTTCGTAGGCCATTGCACCAATATCGGCAGTGCCATAAATATTGAGTGTATCTGTTAACGGATTGTTAACGCCAGCTTTTTGGCAAACATAATCTCGGAATGTTTCGGTAAATGCTTCGGCTGCAAATAAAAATCTGATGTTAAAGTCAGCCCATCTTACGTCTTCTTCGGCCGCCTCATCAACAATCTCCTTAACAAATGGCGGATAACCAACAATGACGACTTCATTAAAATTAGGAGCTAATTTACGGAGTGCTTTAAAAATTTCGGCTTTATTATATCCTGTGGGCAAGATTGAAATTGGTGATTTGGTACGCATGCCAGCAATTTCAAATGCTCGGAGTGTAATAATTCCGCCTATCCAGACACCCATGCCAAAAGCCAAAATAACCAACGTTTTTCCATCCTTAACAGTGCTCCTGCCTAAAAAATCTTCGATTAGATATGAGTACTGCTCACTCAATTTTTCGCTGCGTGGAAAATAATAGGGTTCACCGGTCGAACCAGAGGTTGCACAAAACAACAGTGGCTCATGAAGAGCCTGTGGCCACAACAGTTCATCAAGAGGATAGGCGCGCAAATAATTATTTTTGTCTGTTTTGGGCACAGTGATAATATCAGGCGCTGTTTTAATAGTCTCAGGATTAAATTCGTGTGAAGCAAGAAAAGACTGATAGGCAGGGATCGTTTTGGCTGCCTGGTGAAAAAACTCAAACGCCTGGTTGCTTATCATTAGTACTACCTAATTTCTGGTTTTCGAAAGAACATATCAGAGACGATGCTTGATTATCATTAAATTTTTATTTTACATGTAAAGTTCTTATACTAAAGAAGTATACCAGATAAGCCATAAGCGGAACACTGTTAAACTAGACCCCTATGAATGCCGCCGAACAAATCAAAAAAAGTATAGCGGACATTGTCGAAGATGCCCGTTTTGCACCGTCTGTTCATAATACTCAGCCCTGGAAAGTAAGCTACGAGGCAAACACAATAACTGTGTCAGTTGACACCAGTCATGTACTAGCAGATGGCGACCCAACCGGACGCCAAACAATCATCAGCCTGGGAATTTTTGCACAAGCAATCTGTTTTTGCGCTCAAACGCATGGACTTATAGCCTCAAACGTAGAGTTTAGCGATAAACACGCTACCATTACCTTTGACAGCAGCGATGACCTGCCGACACTAGATTTTGCTTCCCTGTTACGCAGCAGAACAACTGACCGGAGCATTTATAGCAAAACAGTTGTCGAGGAGTCGCTCGAAACCGCAGTCAAAAATGCCAGCAACGCGGCAGCAGGTGTTGCTGTGGCCATCCGAACTGATGCACAATTTATAGATACCGTTTCGAAGCTCACCGCCAAAGGGATTGGTGTAGCCCTGAGTAGTCCGGCTTTTCGATCTGAGCTGGCACAGTACTTACTAGCGCCCTGGTCTGGACGCACACGGGGTATATCGGTCAAAAGCTTGTATATTCCTTGGCTCTTCGCTGTTTTAGAACCTTGGTCGCTCAAACTTGGAATTGGTCTGCAAAAAGAAGCCAACCTAGAGAAAAGACGTTGGGATTCCGCCAGCGCCGTCATCTGTATTACGACTGCCGGCGACATGCCACGCTATTGGTTTGCGGCCGGACAGACGTACCTACGGGTCGCCTTAGCAGTAGAGCGTCA
>CAZIMF010000024.1:0-12850 GCA_964540445.1 uncultured Candidatus Saccharibacteria bacterium | reverse complement strand
AGCTTTATCAAGTGCAGCGTCGAGGCTGCGAATGTTCGGACTAGCAACGGTAACAATGTGCGTGTCGACTTCGAGGCGGACGCCGCGCATGCCAATTGGATCCTTAATGCTATCGTGGCCATCCACGCGGTAGTTTTTAGGAAAGACTTGGATAATTTCGCGGTTAGCCGGTATTTGTACGATGATAGCAGCGTCTTCAACGCGCAACTTATCTTCGAGTGAGATTTCGCGGTTGGCGGCGCTAATGGCAATTACGCCCTTAGAGTCGAGACCACTGATATGAATGCCGTTTACATTAACGGTGGCATTCCGAATGGGCACGCCGGCAATTCGTTCAGCTTCGCTAACCGCCTGATTAACGGCGGCGGCAACTTCGTCTAAATGGACAACCAAGCCTTTTCGCATACCGATGTTTTGAGCTGAACCATAGCCAATAACTGACATTTTAGGTTCTTCGCTTGCTATGTCGAGGCTACCAACGACGCAGCGAACTGCACTGGTGCCAACATCAAGGCCCACGAAATAATTGGGCTGTGTATCACGCATGGTTGCCAGTATACCGCTTATGGAGCTACCTCGGCAATAGCTGAAACAGCCAGATTACAGTTGGGTTAAGATTTCGCATCCTGTTGGCGTAATTAAAACCGTATGCTCGAAGTGAGCGGCCAACGACCCGTCTTTGGTGCGAACAGTCCAGCCATCTTCACTGATAGTAATTGCCTCACGGCCCAGCGTTGCCATTGGTTCAACTGCAATGGTCATACCAGCTATTAATTTAGGACCGGTGTTTTTACGTCCGTAATTCGGTATATTGGGGTCTTCGTGGACTTCGTGCCCAACCCCATGCCCTACTAAGTCACGCACAATGCCATACTGGTGTTTAATCAGTACTTTTTCGATGGCATAGCCAATATCACCGCCATAACAACCATCAGCAATAACGGCCAGACCTTCATGCAACGACTCTTCGGTATAGCGAACCAGGTCTGCTGTTCGTTTAGGTGGTCGGTAACCTGTTTCGTTAACTCCGCAGATAACAGAAACTGCAGCATCAGTAATCATTCCTTTATAGCGAACGCCAAAATCAAAACTGACAATATCGCCGTTGGCGATTATTGTGTCAGCCGTTGGAATACCATGTACGACTTCGTCATTTACGGAGATACAAATAGCCTCCGGAAAGCCCTGATAACCCAGGAAGGCCGGTTCCCCGCCCAGACTGCGCACTTTTTTATCTGCCATATCCGACAGTTGTTTGGCTGACATGCCAGCAACTAATTCTCTTTTAAGCATAGCTAGCACCGTTGCTGTCATGGCTCCACCGGCTCGCATGGCCTCAATCTCTGCTTTTGTTTTTACGCGGGTATACACGGGTTATTCTCCGCTGTGCGCTTTGTCGATAGCAATAATTTCTTGATGTACATCTTCGATTTGGCGCTCACCATTTACATCAATAACTTCGATACCATGCTCGCGGTAGTATTCTAAAATTGGTACGGTTCGTTGATCGTACTCTTGGAAGCGCGCTTCGATAGCCACATCATGATCGTCGGCACGTGCCCGATCCCGGATGCGCGCCAGCACTTCACTGCGTGATGCCTGCAGATGTAGTACATACTGAATACTGAACCGGCCGGCGGCTGCCTGTGCCAGCAGCCATTTTGACTGCGTTACCGAGCGTGGGTAACCATCAAGGATAGTCCGGTCTGGATCTTCGAGATTATTGAGCGCTTGGTCGAGCAGCTGAGTTACCTCGTCGTCGCTAATAAGTTCGCAGGTGTGCATTCGGGCATGTTGATCTTCGGAACCATAACTGCGCAGCAACTCGCCGGTAGATAGTACATGGTACCCCCGCGTTGCAGCGAGTAGTTTTCCTTGTGTTCCCTTGCCCGACCCGGCAATGCCCATCAGTAAAATCATGACTTAAGAAAGTCTCGCTTTCACCAATTGTGCAGTAAGCGCACCGTCGGCTGCGCCGCCAGATTTTTTCTTAACCGCACCAATTAGCTGACCCATTGCTTGGCTATTGAGCTCGATTCCTAGCTCTGCAATCGCTTCATCAATCAAGGCATTAATTGCCGCTTCGTCGAGTTGAGCCGGCAAATACTTCTGAATGACTACTTCTTCGTAGTGCTCGTTAGCTGCCTGTTCGGCATTACCACCCTGCTCGTACAACTGAGCAGCTTCGGCTCGCTTCTTAAGTTCTTTCTGTAGCAGTGCGACTACGGTCTGATCGTCCAGACCTTCATCACGCTTTCCGGCCGCAACTTCGGCATACAAAATTACACTCTTGAGTGTTTTAAGCGCCATTACCAATGGCTTATCACCCGCCAGCATGGCAGTCTTAATATCGTGATCAATAGTTTGTTTGATCATTATAAATATTCTTTATATACGATTACGAGAGTTTAAGTTTTTTTACTTTGTCAGCTTTTCGGGCGCGGCGAACAATAGCCTTAAGTCGGCGGTCGCGTTTGCTGATTGGCTTCTCGAAATGCTGCACTTGCTTAGCAACGGCGATAACGCCAGATTGCTGAACTTTACGTGTAAAACGGCGCAACATATTCTCGGTGGATTCTTTAGAATCTTTTTTAGTAACTTGTATCATAGGTTTCTATTCTACCCTAGTAAGGAGTTATTTTCAACTGTTATTGTTGCCTTTTTTGGGTGGCGCGCTGTGACTTTAAAACAATACTTTGGAGTTCTTTAAAGATAACGAAGTGTTTGTTGGTGTAATAGATCTTGGTGTTGGCTTGTTTTTCAGACATCAGAAAGCCGATTTTTTCGAGACGTTTAAGTTCACGCTGGATGTTTCCGGCGTCTTCTTTAATGAGTTTTGCCAATCCGCGGACATGCGTTTTAAAGTCGGGATATTTTGCGTATACCACGATAATTTTGCGCCGAACTCGGGAGGTAATAAATACGTCTAACATAAGCTTTTCGATGTTACGATAACAACGCTAAGTATAGACACATCGCCTGAGCTTTTCAATACATTCCAGTTTTTTTATCGTTTCCAGCGCTTCATAACTCTGTAGAAACAAGCTTTTTAACACCTTTCGTCAGAAATTGTTTATACTATATAGACTATGTATTTTTACGAGGTCGCACCAGCCAGTCGACAGTATCATGGAGCTACTCCGCTCACCTATAGCAGTTCTGAATTGGTAAATGAGGGTCAAATTATTGTTGTAAAAATTCGTTCAAAGCCGGTTATGGCTTTTGTAGTGCGCAGCACTCCAAAACCTGAATTTAAGACAAATCCTATTGAATCAGTTACATCCGCTTGCCTACCAAAGCAGCACCTCGAATTGTTTAATTGGCTGCTTGAATACTATCCTGCGCCGCTTGGTCTTATCGCGCAGCAATTTTTGCCGTTTAGTGAGCAAAAACAGTACATCCCAGTCGAATCAAAACCGAAAATAAGCCGCGCCAAGGTAGTCAAAAGTCCACCACTCACAACTGAACAAAAAAATGTACTAGCTCAGATTACAGCGGCGAAAAGAGCGGTGGTGCTCCACGGAGACACCGGCAGCGGCAAAACTCGCATCTATATAGAGCTGGCTCGCCAAACAATTGCAGCCGGTAAGTCAGTACTCATACTCGTACCAGAGATTGCGCTCTCCCCGCAAATTGTAACCAGCTTTGAAACACACCTAAGGAGCCTTGTGCACGTTACCCACTCGGCCTTAACGCCGGTTAAGCGGCGAAATGTGTGGCATGCGATTACTGCTGCCCGTGAGCCGCAGATTGTCATCGGGCCGCGCTCCGCTCTTTTTATGCCACTCATCAACATTGGCCTGGTAGTCATCGATGAGTTCCATGAACCAGCCTACAAGCAAGATCAAGCACCATACTACCAGACTGTCCGGGTTGCCAGTCAACTTGCCCGCCTGCATAATGCGCAGCTGATTATGGGTTCGGCGACACCACCCATAAGCGAATACTACATAGCCCAAAAACGACACATCGCAATTATCCGCATGCAAGAAAAAGCGGTTGCTACGAGCAACACTGCCACCAAAACCCATATCGTCAATATTCGCGATAGCGAGGAGCGTACTCGCTACCCCCTGATTACTACAACTCTACTTGATGCTATAACAAAAGCGTTGGCCCAAGGCGAACAAACACTGCTCTTTCTAAACAAACGAGGCAGTGCCCGGCTTATCTTGTGTCAGAATTGCGGCTGGCACGCGCTGTGCCCGCGCTGTGACCTGCCCTATACCTATCACGGTGACACGCACCGCCTGCAATGCCACACCTGCGGTAATCATACTCCTGCGCCTAGCGTCTGCCCTGAGTGCACATCACATGACATTATCTTTAAAAGCCCCGGTACCAAAGCTATTGTCGAAGCTATCACCCATGCATTTCCGGATGCTCGGATTGCCCGTTTTGACAAAGATAACCGTAAAGCCGAGCGGCTTGAAACACGGCACGGCGAAGTTATGCGCGGCGAAATAGACATTTTAATTGGTACACAGCTGCTGGCCAAAGGACACGACTTACCGCGATTATCTCTGGTGGGCATTCTGCTGGCCGAAAACGAGCTGCAATTCCCCGACTATACTTCTAGCGAGCGCTCATATCAGTTGATGCATCAATTAATTGGCCGGGTTGGACGCGGCCACCGCAGCGGCGAAGTGGTTGTGCAAACCTACGACCCCCAGAATATTGCGGTGCAGACTGCTGTGCGAAATTACTCATGGCAACAGTTTTATGACGCCCAGATGCTGGAGCGCAAACAATTTGAATTTCCTCCTTTTGTGTATGTAATGAAAATTGAGGTTACACGGGGCCGCCTCCAAACAGTAGCAAGCTCATGTGACCAAATAATTAACTTTTTACGCGAATCGGGCGAACCAATTAAAATTTCCGGTCCAACCCCAAGTTTTATCGAGAAACGCAACAATACCTACACCTGGCAAATCATCGTCAAAGCTAAACAGCGCCCAGCGCTAACCCGTCTTGCCCGCACCATCCCGGTGCAATGCATCGTCAACCTCGACCCCAACAACCTGCTGTAGAGTTCGGCTCGTCGGCTCGATTTTATCTTAATTTAATAAAGGTATCTCATATACATATCTTGATGTGCGTAAATCATTTTTTTAAATTGCAAAATTGTCGCAATTTAAAAAACAAAATTAAGTAGATAATCAAGCTCCACGAATATATTGCAGCTCAAACTACGCGCCTACTTCTAGTTGCTGTATACTGTTAGGATATGAAATTTCGACCGCTTATTACGTTGCCAGAAAAAAACCTGCGCAAACGCTCTACTAAAGTAGGCTTTATCGATAAGGATGTTACTGCGCTAATCGATGATATGAAAGCCGCCACGCTTGACTGGGAAGACAGCCGGGCGCATGAAGTAGGGGTAGCACTGGCAGCCGTCCAGATTAATGATTTGCGACGCATTGTTATTATCCGCAACAACTTTGACGACAAAAAAGATCGCAATTTTCGAATTTTTATTAACCCGGAAATTACCAAATACGAAGGAGAGATTGAGGAAGATTATGAGGGTTGTTTAAGCATCCAGGATATTTATGGCAAAGTCCCCCGCCATACCAAAGTTCGGATCAAAGCCCTCGGCCTAGACGGTAAGGTGGTACGAATTAAGGCCACTGGCTTCTTAGCTCGTGTTTTTCAGCACGAAATAGACCACACCAACGGCATAGTCTTTATCGACCATATCAAAGATAATAAAGAGGCCTTTTATAAGCTCACCGAAAAGGGCGAGCTGGAGAAACTAGACTATGACGAAGCAATCGCCAACAATCGTATTCTTTGGTAACGAACGCCTGGCCACCGGCGTCACCACCTCCTTGCCAACTTTCCGCGCTCTACTGGACGCCGGCTACGATATAGCTGCCGTCGTTCTGCATGATACTGCCGCAACCTCCCGCAACAAACGTACTGTAGAGATTATCGAACTAGCTAAAGAAAAGAACATCCCTTTGCTCTACCCCGCTAAACTAGCCGATATAACAAATCAGCTGACCGAGCTTAAGGCCACCGTTGGTGTGCTGGTGGCCTTTGGCAAAATTATTCCTCAGGCAACGATTGACTTATTCCCGCATGGTATCATCAATGTTCACCCTTCGTTGCTTCCAAAACACCGTGGTCCCACGCCCATTGAAAGTGTTATTTTGAACGGAGAAACCGAGACCGGCGTGTCGATTATGCAACTTGCCCGCAAAATGGATGCCGGCCCAGTTTATGCCCAGCGGACATTTTCTGTACCCAGCAAAATCAGCAAGCAGGAGTTAGCTGACACGCTGTCAGAAATTGGTTCAAAAATGATTGTTCAATATTTACCCCAGATCCTGACAGGCACCCTACAGGCCACCCCTCAAGACGAAACAGCAGCAACCTATGATTCACTACTCCAAAAGTCGAGCGGCCAACTAGACTGGAACAAGCCAGCCGAGGTACTAGAGCGGGAGATCCGTGCCTTTCATACGTGGCCCAAAAGCACTGCTACGCTTGGTAAGCAGCGGTTTATCGTTACACAGGCCGATGTTGTTTCAACACCGGATACATCAAGTGATTACAGCGTGACTAAAAAGGAACTCATTGTAACGTGCGGCGTAGACGCGTTGTCTATCAAGCAAGTTCAGCCTGTTAATAAAAAAGAAATGCCGATTGAGGCATTTCTTGCAGGATACGCGTTGTAGGAATAACAACTGATTACTGTTGCTGGGTTGAGGCAGCGACAATTTCAGGAGCACTGGCAGCCACTTCGGCCTTAAGCTTTTCGAGTTCGCTGGCAACTACATCACGGTAATTTGGAAAGTTAGTTTCGAGCCATTTTAGTGCGCCTTCTTCGTCGTTCTTGTTCATAAGATCTTCAAACTCATCAAGTTGAGCTTCGGTCATGTTACTGGCCAAGGTCATACCAACACGCATTTCGAGTGTCTCATAAATGTGCGCTTTCATCTTGTCTTTTTCGTCTTGAGGTAAAGCGCCGAGTCCGAGGCTTTCTAGAAATTTATCGTCGATTTGAAACATAATGTTATGAGTACCTTTTTTACTTAGTTTTTATTATACACCAGTTGTTACTTAGTTTTGAGTTCCTTATCAAGGAATTCAATCATGTCATGTGAGAACGTAGTGCTACCACTACCATCAAATCCAAACCCGCCCTGAACTGCCTGTTGAGAAATATTGCTAATATTATCCTCATTAATTAAGCCTGCTTCTCGTGCGTCATTGAATACCTGAAAGGCACGCTCGGGTGAGATGTTTGAGCCGTGGCTGTGCGCATAATCTAAGAATGATT
Organism: uncultured Candidatus Saccharibacteria bacterium; assembly: GCA_964540445.1. Lineage (GTDB taxonomy): Bacteria > Patescibacteriota > Saccharimonadia > Saccharimonadales > 2-12-FULL-41-12 > JALQXV01. The sequence continues at coordinate 5,562 of CAZIMF010000024.1, read as the reverse complement.
GAGTAATGCCGTCACCGGGGCGAACGGCGTCTTTCCACGTTTCAACAGCTGCTCCTGCACCACTCCCCGAACCGCCGCCTGGGGTTGGTACACCAGAGGCAGCCGCCTTTGAAGCTTTTTCGATACTACCACGTACAACATCGTCGGGTACTTGATTAAATGTATTGCCAGAACCGCCACCATAGCCTAACTGATTAAGCTCATCCATTATATGGAATTTTTTGCCAATAACCACAGCGGCGACAGCTGCAACGCCTATGCCCATGGCAGTCATAATCTGGGCTCTTTTATTTTTGTTTTGAGCACCTTGGTTGCTGCGGAATGACGCATTCCCACTCATAATATTTCCGGTGAGTTGTGCTGCGCGAGCAACCATGTTTAATGCTTTCTTGCGTAAAGTACGACGTTCTGGGAGAGCTGGTTCAGAATCGGCGGTTGCTGCAGACTGCACGTTCATTTGTTGAGTTGCTGCCTCATCTTCAGTGGTTACGTAATCTTCTTCAGGAGTTGGATCAACATCAATTGCCAATACTGCATGATCTTTCTTTCTATCACTTAGCTGTGCTAGATAGTTAGCTGACTTCAAAGGCATGTCTTCGTCTAAGGCGCGTCGCATGAAGTTTTTGTTGTCGGTAACGTCTCGTGAGCAGATAATAAGTCGATCGTCTGGGTACACTTCTACTGCCTCAAAGAAGTAGCCGTCCAGTTCGGCGGTGTCGCTTGCGGCTAATCGTTTTATAGTGTCATCTCCGTCGCTATCGACGTATGCACGACTTCCGTCGGTGCTACCTATAATTGCGTACATCTTACCGTTAATCTGCTGGAGATTAACGATTGTACCTTCGACAGTGTCGTCGCTTTCACTTAACTTGGGGTTTAGGGCATGCGCAGCATCAGGCACTCCCTGGAAAACGGTATACATAGCGAGTAATGCATCTTGGGGATTCTTAAAGGTAAGATCGTCGTATTTCGCAAAAAGTTCTTGTACTGCATCTGAGACAGTCTGGGTATGAAGCTTAGCATCAGTTTGTGCATCACTCTCAAAGACGGCAAACAATTGTCGTCTCTCGTCGCTTAACACCTCTATAGTACTAGTTTCATCGTACCTGCTTTGAGCAACTTCAAGATTAACTCGATCTTTTTGGTATGGTGGTTTGTTTGCAAGTTCAGCATCTGCTGCTGTAAGATCTGGCTTTGCCGACGTAAACCATAATTGTTCGGGTTCATCTGTTGGTGTAGGCTCGACTTTACTAGCTTGGGCCTGGTTGGCTGTACGTGCATTGCGAGCTTTTCTAGTGTCTGTAGTATAGCCGTAAGTTTTTTTAGGTGCTGGTTCAGGCTGTTTAGGAAGTATCGTTAGTTCGGTAGAGGTTGAAGAATTTTCTCCGGCGGTAAGTAATAGGTGCTCTGGCTGCTCAAAGGTACCGGGACGTTGGTGTCCATTGCCATTTTGAGTTAATGGTTCAGTTGATGGTTCGGCGGTAGGGCTGGGAACGGCTTCGCCATCAACAACTGGGCTAGATTGTTCGCCAAAGGCATTTTCTACCGGGTGCGGGTGTTCAGCAGCAGCTCGTGATTCAGCAAGAATAATACCAGACTCGTGCTCGCGGAGCTCATAGCTTGGTAATTGTGGTTGGTTTCTTGTTGCTTCGGTCATAGTGTTGCTTCTTTCGGTGGGCGCTCCGCTAATTATTTACTAGTTTGCGCTGTTTGCTTTTTGTTTGATTATAGTTACAATTTTAGCATAATAAGTTTAAAAAGTCAATAAGCTATTCTATATTTTAACGCTTATAGCAACTGTTTACGGTTACTAGAAGACAAGGTACGCAATTAACCCGAGTACAATTACGCTTATTCCGACGGCAGCACCGGCTTGCAGTGACTGTTTGTATAGTTTTTGCTGATGAGCAGCTAGCTGAACTGATGGCTCGGGAACCGAGCTGGGTTGCGGGCGAGGTGCAGACGAGACGGCATGGGCTGGAGAAAGCATAGGTCCCCCGGGGTTAAAGCCAGAGGCATTAGGGGTATTGGGGATAGCTCGTAACTTAGCCGCTGCATCTTTTACTTCGTGACGACTGTCGAAGCCTGCTTCTTTGACTGTTTCCTGCACTATTTTTTCGGTTTGTTTCTCTGTTTTTGCTTGGACTTGCGATACTTGCCGTTCGACTGCCTTTGCCTGTTCTGCTTGATTGGTTTTCGTTGTTTGGGCAACTTCCCGTTCAAGAATTTCTTTTGCCAGTGGTGAGGCTGCAAAAATTTCGGCTGCCTTGATTGGTACGGTGCCTGTTCCAGCGGGGCTGCTCTCGGTAGGGTAGCTGTTTAATTGAGCAATACTGCCGCCAGGGTGTTGCTCAGCCTGATAAACTGGAGGCCCTTCGACACGATTAGTTGACGCCGTGGCTGGAGCAGAAGGAGCGCCGTACCTGTTTTGAGCCGGGATCGGAGGATGTTTGTGCTGATGAGCTTGTCGGGCTCGCTTTTCGGCGCTAAGTTCAATTTGGGTTTGTTTTAAATTGTCGTTTGTCTTATCAATTTTGCGGTTAATACGGCGTTCGCCTCGTCTGCGAAAATAGGTGGCGCCCAAAAAGGCTAACCATGCTGGACCGGAGTTATTATGACGCTCAACAATAACTGGTGCTTGGTTCGGAGTTATAGGAATCGGGTTAGCCGGCCCACTATTGGCGGCGTGAGCCATGACTGGTGTGGGGGGAAGATTGCCTCCCCCACCCGGTGCGCCTCCAAAGTTTGTAGCTCCCGGCGGGCGTGGTGGGCTTGGCGGAGCTGGCGGTGCATTGGGGGTGTTTGGTGCCATAGTAGTAGCCGTGGGTACTGCCGCAACTTTTGACGGCGGCATGTTTGCAGCAATGCCAGCAAACGGTTGGTTTGGTGCATGCATTGGAGTCTGATCGGCTTCTACATCTGTGCCTACGTCATTCGTATCTAAGGCCAATGTCGGATCCAGCTCAAAATCAGCCGGTCCATCGAGCTCGTCAACTTCTGCTTCCGAGTCTGGTAAGGCCCCCTCCGGATGATTGATCTGGTCGACAGTGGGCGCGCTCGGTTCGTTAGTTTCTGTTGTTTGTACGGGGTAAGTATCTTTTGCATCAGCCCGAGTTAACAAGCCCCGAAGTGAACGGCCGACCTGCTTTCTCTTAGGAGTAGTCGTTGAACTCGTTGTGGATTCTTTGGATTCTTCATCTTTTGTTGCGTGCTTATTCTCCTCATAGGCGCGCTGCGCCTGCTCCTCGCTTCGACGATTTAGTGAAAAATTGATAAGATTGTCGTTTACCTTAAGCGGCTTTGTTGGCCGTTTTGGAGTTTGCGGTACGGCACTTTTATTATCTTCGTCGTCTTCGGCGAAAAATCGGATGCTGTTTGGGTTACTCATAATATATGGTTATGAATTTATAGCGTACGAGCTACTGTTTCTTGGGTGTAAAATTCGAGCCGGTCGTTTTCTTGCAGATCAACGCGGGACTGTGACTTAAAGCTAACACCGCACATTTCGCCTTCGAAAACTTCTTTGGCTTCTTGCGGGCCGCGTTTTAGCCCAGTAACCTGGACTTCGGCAATTGTTTCGTCACCGCGAACAACACTGGCTAGTGCCGGTGCAGTTAATTTACCTTTAGTAACTTCACCACCACAGATTACCTCTGTTTTAGTGATCTTAAAGATACCTTTAACTTGCAAGCGGCCGAGATCGGTTCGGATAATTTCGGGTGGTAGAAGTTTAGTTAATTCAGCGCGAGCATCATCAATTAACTCATATATGATATTAAAGACACGTATTGATACGCGATCTCTGTTAGCTAATTGTTTAATACTGCTTGGTGCCTGCACATTGAATCCGTAGATAATTGTATTGCTGGTAGCGGCTAAATGAACATCTTTTTCGGTAATTACACCCACGCCTGAACCTACGATACGAATAGCTACTTCGTCGGTATCGAGTGTTTTAAGACTGTCGATTACAGAGGTTAGTGAGCCTTGTACGTCGGCTTTAACAATAATATTTAATTCATTTACTTTATTGGCTCGGTTGATGATACGAATTAGCTCGCTGCCACTCATGTCGGAGCTGGCGGTTGCCTGGGCACGTGCTACTGCGTGTTCGTTGGCTAGATTACGAGCATCTTTTTCACTTTTTACTACGCTAAATTCATCGCCAAACTCTGGTAACGACTTAAAACCGGTTAGGATTGCTGGGGTGGAAGGACCAGCGCTGGTAAGTAGTTTGGAGTTGGTACTTTCGAGGTTACGGACTTTGGCATAGGTAGTCCCGGCCACAACAAAGTCACCTTTCTTAAGGATGCCTGCTTCTACTAACGCCACTGCCACGGGGCCACGCCCTGTTTCCATGTGCGCTTCTATAATAAGACCGCTGGCTGGACCTTTGGTCTCGGCACGTAGGTCTTCGACGTCTGCTACCAACAGAACCATGTCGAGTAGTTTATCGATATTTTGTTTGGTTTTAGCGGATACTTCAACGGCGATAATGTCGCCGCCCCACTCTTCGATGAGTAATTCTTGCTCTGATAACTGTTGCTTTACCTTATCGGCATTGGCACCTTCTTTATCCATTTTGTTGATGGCAACGATGATCTTAACATCGGCTTTGCGGGCAAAGCGGATTGCTTCGAGCGTTTGGGGTTTAATACCGTCGTCGGCGGCAACAACAATAATGACTACATCGGTTAAATGGGCGCCATGCTCGCGGATGGCAGCGAACGCTTCGTGCCCGGGAGTATCAAGAAATGTAACGGCACGGCCGCCGTGCTCTACCTGGTAAGCGGTGATGTGTTGAGTAATACCACCAGCTTCGCCGCTGGCTACTTTAGAGCCCGAGATGGCATCAAGTAATGAAGTTTTGCCGTGATCGACGTGGCCCATGACCGCTACCACCGGTGGACGTGTTTCGCCACCTTCGGTGCTTACCCGATCTTGCTTGCGACGGCCAATGGTTGATTCGACTTTTTTACGTTCAAGTTCAACATCTAAATCGAGCTCGCCGACAATAATCTGGGCGGTGTCAAAATCGAGTCGTTCGTTAACAGTGGCTAACACGCCATTTTTCATGAGTTCGGCTATAAGACCGGTAACAGGCAGTTGCAACTCTTCAGCGAGAGCGCCTACTGTGATGCCATCTTCAATTTCGATTGTTCGAGCCATAATGGGCGCTCCTTTCTGAATATAAAATTCGGGTTACATTGCTGATATCTATGTAGCTTACTTAGCTTTAGCTTCTTTTTTAGTCTCTTTTTTGGCTTCTTTAAGGCTCAGGGCAATTTTACGTGCTTCGGTATCGATGTCGATAACCTTAAATTGCTTCTTTTCGTTGAGCTTAAAGACTTCTTCGGGGTTAATTGAATCGTCGTTGCCCATTTCTGAGACGTGGACTAGAGCTTCGACAGCTGAGCTTAGCTGTACAAAAGCTCCAAACGGTGTAATTCGAGTAACTTTACCCTCGACGGTTTCGCCTTTTTTGAAAGCTTTAACTTCTTCGAGCCAGGGATCCTGCTGCATTTGCTTGAGGCTTAAGCTAAGGCGGTCTTTATCGATGGC
>CAZIMF010000023.1:0-13698 GCA_964540445.1 uncultured Candidatus Saccharibacteria bacterium | reverse complement strand
AACAAAACTGGCAGGGGGATGGTTCCCATGCAGGTTTATCTTTGGCAATAAGTGCCGCTTTGCTGGGTTTTCATAATGCCCAAATTATTCTTGCCAATCTGGATGCCCCTCCAGAACTGCGGCTCAAAGCCATTACCATCATGAACCACACCATGGCAGTGACGAATCACGGTCAAATTCACGATATTATCAACGAAATAAAAACTAAAAAAGTGACCCTAACCGATATTGAAAATGTTCTGCAGTGGAAAACAGCCCACTACAGTGTTCTTAATCCAATTCATGTTGGCATGGTCTTGGCTGGTGCCCCGTGCGAAGACACAAATGGTATTACCGAATTTGCACTTCACGCCGGAAAAGCATTCCAAATAGTTGATGACTTACAGGTTGTGAATGTGGGCGACGAAACCGGCAAAACGGCTAGCGATGATATCCGCGAAGGTAAAAAAACTCTTATAATGGTTTATGCGCTCCAGCACGCTTCAAGGGCTGATGCAGTTTTTCTTAGTTCCTGTTTAGGAAAGCAAGATCTTGATGAAACGGAATTCCAAAAATGCAGGGCTATTCTAATAAAAACGGGAGCAGCTGACTATGCTCAAAGAATAGCCAATGATCACATTACAACTGCACGTAAATCGCTAATGCAGCATGCTGATCGTTGGACTGCGGGGACAGTCCAATTTCTCGACGGTTTTGCGCAATATATCGTAACCCGAAGCTCTTAAATCAATCTATGAACCAGGAGCAAAAAATTTTTAAGCGGGGCAGCACCACTTTTTTTCTCAGCTCATTGTTTTTCCCGCGTAGTATTAAAAAGGATGTGTTCGATCTGTACAGCTTTGTTCGTGTTGCAGACGATTACGTAGATCGGCTGCCAGCTCCTGACACTAACAGTTTTCATAATTTACGACGACTATGGACCAATGCTGCCGTTAATCCAGGTTTTGATACTGCTAAGCTGACAACTGACACACTTGACGAAAGGGTTACTAAGAATATGATCCGGGTTTCACGTAAGCATAATTTTGAAGTAGTCTGGGTTGAGTCATTTCTTGATGCTATGCAATCAGACTTAACCCATAAGCCATATCAAACAATTGACGATACGCTGCATTACGTTTTTGGCTCGGGCGAGGTCATCGGGTTGATGATGGCGCGGATTATGGAGCTTAAGCCAGAAGCTGCCGATGCAGCTCAACTGCAGGGGAGAGCGCTCCAATTTATGAATTTTATCCGTGATGTGCAGGAAGACAACGACTTACATCGTAGTTATTTTCCGGCCAACGAGTTGAAGCAATTTAGTTTACCGGATCTGACGTATCAAACAGCGACAAAGCAAACTAAAGATTTTACTAAATTTATACAGTTGCAACTCGGTCGTTACGAAACATGGCAACGAGAAGCGTACACAGGATACAAATATATCCCAAAACGTTTGCGGATTCCGCTACAAACGGCTGTTGATATGTATTCTTGGACTGCGCAAGAAATTCGTAAAAATCCACTAGTGATATATGAAAAAAAGGTGAAGCCGTCCAAGAGGCGAATCCTCATTAGTGCTTTGACAAATATTGGATAGACTGACTATCGGCACTTTCAAAAAACTTGTCATAGGAACTAATGTTGTATTAATAACCAGTTTATTGCTGGTTAGGTAATAGTCTGTTATTGTCAAAATTAAGAACCGCTATGGGCAGAATTACTAAATACCGACAAAAGCATCGCCAACCTACTAAAGACAAAACCAGACGTGGTGGTCTGTATGGTGAATTTAATCCTAACACTATTAAGCCACCTCATACCCTAATCCATATGAACGGGACAGATGAAGCTGCTGCAGCTACTCTTGCACTAAGCCAAGCCCGTGCATCGATTGAAGAAAGACCGATTGTAGATGGGGCAGAAGCTGTGCGGCCAGGCCCAATGTGCTTACAGGCCCTTGTTCAAAGCCCGTTCTACCAAGCTCATGTACGACGGGCTGAACAAATGCGAGTCCAGCCAGCACAGTAAGCATAAGAAGAGAAAACTTTGTATCTGTCGTATACTGGTAAGTGTATGGCTGAGACGCGTAAAAAACTTGCGATTATCGACGGTAAAAGTGTCTTTTATCGAGGTTATTACGCTATGCCCAACTTGAGTACCAAAGATGGTACGCCGACTGGTGGCGTGTATGGATTTGCCGTTATGGCACTCGAAGTTATCAAACGACTCAAGCCAGACTATGTATGCGTGGCCTGGGACAAACCAAAAACCAATATTCGCAAACGCCTCGAAATCTACCCGAAATACAAAGCCAATCGTAAACCGCCTCCACCAGATTTTTATGTACAGATACCGTTATTGCATGAATTGCTGCAGGCGTTTGGCTGGCCGCTGTACGAACTTGATGATTATGAAGCTGATGATATTATGGGTACCTTTGCCCGCCAGGCCGACACCCAAGGCATAGAAACTATGCTCATAACTTCTGACTTAGATATGTTGCAATGTGTTGGCCCCCGGACGCACGTCTATGCCATGAAGAACGGCTTAAATAATATCGAGCTGTTTGAACCCGATAGCTTCTTTGCAAAATATGAAATTACTCCCGAGCAATTTTTAGATCTCAAGGCCTTAAAAGGGGATAGTTCAGATAACATCCCCGGGGTACCAGGGATTGGCGAGAAAGGAGCCATAAAACTGCTCAAAGACTATGACTCCCTAGATGGTGTATACGAAAATATTGAACTTATCTCAGGTTCAACATATAAAAAACTTAAAGAGGGTAAAGAGCTAGCCTATCTGAGCAAAAAATTAGCACAAATTTGGACCGATGCTCCAATTACGCTTGATCTAAAGGAGGTTGATGGCAGTCGGGTGAGCCCTATTAAGCTGCATGAACTGCTTAAAAAGCTTGAATTCCGAACACTAGTCCGACAGTTGCCCGAAATTATGCAAATGTCCGAAGATGATGTAGCGGAGGTAAGGGATTCGGGTGTTAGCCTTAACCTACCTAAAATAACTACCATTGAGTCGCAGGCAGATTTCGACAAAATAGACATCTCAAAATGGAAAGAAATAGTAGCCCACAGTTATACGGCGGGGAAGCATGGCCGCGATCCACAGTGGCTGCTGGTAAGCCCCGATCCTAATAAAGCGTATGTTGTTAACCTTGCTAAGGTGCGTAAAGGTGTAGATGCCTGGTTGGCAAATCCTCAAATTAATAAAGTTGGCTATAACCTCAAGAATACAGCCAAAGTAGCAATCGAACTCAAAACAGAACTCAAAACTATTCATCACGATGTGCTGGTTGGCAGTTTTTTGCTCAATAGCTTACGGCGTGAACAATCATTAACCGAACTTGCCCAAGCAGATCTAGCGTATACCGGACCCGATCTAGACAATATCTCACCAGAAGAATATATTGAGCGGTCACCAGAGATAGCAGCAGTAATTAGAGCTTTATATGATGAGCAGGCTAAAGCCCTGGATGCAATTCCAAAACTCAAAAAACTGGCCGAAGATATAGAATGGCCAGTTATTGGAGTATTAGCCCAAATGGAGCACCGCGGTATTTTACTCGACTCTGATTACCTGGCAGACTTTGCAGAGCAACTCAAAGACACCATTTCTGACCTTGAGCAACTAATTTATGGGCATGCTGATGAAGAGTTTAATATTAGTAGCCCGGCGCAACTAGCCATCATCTTATTTGAGAAATTAAAATTGCCAACTCAAGGAGTAAAAAAAGGGAAAACCGGCTACAGTACGGCTGCCGCAGAACTTGATAAGCTACGTGCCGAACATCCGATTATTGAGCTTATTACGCAGTATAGGGAAGTCACCAAACTCATGAGTACCTATGTTGAGACGCTCCCGACTCAAACGGATGAAGAAGGGCGGATTCATACTACTTACAATATGACGACCGCCCAAACAGGCCGTCTTAGTTCAATCGATCCTAATCTTCAAAACATTCCGGTTCGCACCGAACTTGGTAATCATATCCGCACCGCGTTTGTAGCCAAGCCGGAGTTTAGTTTTGTTAGCGCTGACTATAGTCAGATTGAACTGCGCTTAGCGGCTGTATTGGCAAAAGATCAGGAACTTATTGATATGTTTAACCGTGACATTGATGTGCATACCGCCACAGCCGCTCAGGTATATGGTCGTGAACCCGAAGATGTAACTAAACAGATGCGCCGCGATGCTAAAGTCATCAACTTTGGTGTGCTGTATGGTATGAGCCCGCACGGCCTGGGCATTGCTACCGGCATGACCTTTGTGGCGGCTAAGCAATTTATTGATAAATACTTCGAACTGCGCAAACCGATTTTTGACTACATTAATAATCTTAAAGAAGTTGCTCGCAAGCAGGGATATGTTGAAACATTGTTCGGGCGCCGCCGGCCAATGCCCGACATTCACTCCAGTAATTTTATGGTTCGCCAAGGTGCTGAGCGGGCTGCCATTAACATGCCTATCCAGGGGACTGGGGCAGACTTAATCAAATTAGCCATGATTAAGGTCCAGGATTATCTAGCGGATCGCAAGGAGTGTCACATGTTGCTGCAAGTGCATGACTCCATTCTTATCGAGTGCCCCGACGATCAAGCCAAGACAGTAGCCGCTGACATCAAAGAAATCATGGAGAACGTTCATAAACTTCCCGTTAAACTCACCGTAGAAACCTCAGTTGGCAAAAATTGGGGAGAACTGTAAATTAAATCTAATGGCAGATGAGCTGAAACAAACAATTGAATGTTACGATGAGCACGCTGAAGAATTTGCCAATTATTTTCGTTCCATTAGTTCAGCCCGAATTGAAGACATTGACATAGCCTTTAAGCTATTAGGCAAAAAAACCAATCCAGCTGTAGTTGAAATAGGGTGTGCCGACGGCAGAGATGCCGAAGAAATAATAAAGCGTACCACACGCTACACTGGATTTGATGTCTCGAAAAAACTTATTGAACTTGCCAGGAAAAATGTACCGAAAGGTAGATTTGTGGTTGAAGACATGCGTACGTTTAAGTTTACCGCCAATCTTGACATAGTTTTTGCATTTGCTTCATTAATCCATCTTAACCGGCAAGAGCTAGCAGCTGTCATTAAAGATATACATAGTTCGCTTAACAGCGGAGGCATCTTATTTATATCTATGAAAAAAGGGAATAATTACCAGAGTTACGTTAAGCAAGACAAGCACGGGGAGCGTTTATTTTACTTGTATAGCCCAAAAGATATACAAGAACTAACCCAGGGATATTTTGAAGAAGTTTTTAATACTTCCGGATTTATAACTAGTGGTGATACTGAGTGGTTCGAGGTGGCGCTTCGAAAAGACTAAGCGTAAAAGCACGCAGTAGATATTTAATATCATAAAAGATATAATTAATTTAAATAATATAGTTTATTAATTATAAATTTTAATAAACTATTCATCTATGATAAATTCCTTGGATGAAACATGTAATTTATCGAGAAACTTGCGAGATAGGAACTATTTGCCGGGCAGTGACTGCAGAGCTTGGGGCAGAACATGTAGTAAGTCAGGTCGCACAGCATGCGTTTGAGCAATCACTTACCAGAAAGGCGGCTAACGAGGAGCCGTGGCAGCTGGTTATCACCAGTTCGTTTCAGGACTGTGTAATGAGTAGCTTGCAAGCAATGGCTCAACGCTGTAAGGAGCCGTGGAGTCAAGCGAGTGCGGCGCGATTATTTTCTTCGCCGGCTCAACCTGAGTAATAGTGGTTAGCTAATTCGGATAATAATGCGACGTTTGTCGTTCAGCTGTTTTTGCAGTTGGAATAGTTTTGTACGCAGGGCTCCGGCAGCTGCAGCAGAGGGTACTTTTACTACGTATGCCTCAGTATTAACAGAGACCATAGGGGTAATGCCAATTTCTGCCAGGACAAACTTTTTAATTTGTCGAATTTCAGGTGGTTCATCATAATTCCGGCCAGTAAGAACATCTCCAAGTAGTTGTGACATAGTAGTATCATAATATATCTTGATTAATTTAGGATAATGTAGCATAATAAGTAGCTATGAAGGATTACGGACGCTATGTAACCGGTGTTTTAATGTTTGTAGCAGTTATTGTGCTGTTATTTATTGGCTTTAAAGTCATTAAAAATCTCTTAACCGGCGACAAACCATCTCAGACACAAACTGCTAAAAAGGTTAATTTATTATCTGTACCAGAGAAAGATGAGACAGTTCAGTACATGATTGTCGGCCCGGTAACCGGTGATGAACAACACCAAAGCATCAGAATAAAAGTTAATCGTGATTTTAGAACTATCGAAGTTTTACAGGGTTTTGACAATGAAATTATTAAGTCGCAAGAAACTCCGAATACTCTTGCAGGCTACGAAGCCTTTGTCGCTGCGCTTAATGGTGCAGGTTTTACAAAGACACTTCCTCCCGAAGGAAGAGGCAGTGAAGAGCAAGATTGTCCGCTTGGTCGCAAGTTTATCTATGAAACGGCTCCAGGTACCAGTGATGAATTTCGGAGTTGGTCTAATAGCTGTAGTTCCAAGCAAGGGACTTTTGGTGGCAAAGCTTCATTAGTTCGAACATTGTTTCAGCGCCAAATACCTGACTATAGTAAGTACGTTGCGGACGTCCGTTTAGGCTAGTATGCCTGAATTACCAGAGGTAGAAACTGTTCGAATTGGCTTGGCTGAATTATTACCTGGCAAAAAAGTTGTCGCTGTTTCTCATGACACGCCAAAAAGTTTTCCAAATTCTTCCGAAGATGTCCAAGCTTTTTTGGTTAATGCTGTCGTTACAAACGTACGCCGTCGTGCAAAAGTTCTGCTCATTGATTTGAGCAGTGACTATACAGTAATAATTCATCTTAAAATGACTGGACAGATGGTCTACCGCAGTAACAATGATCTAGAACGATTTGGTGCCGGCCACCCTAATGATTCGCTCGTCGGTGAATTACCGGATCGATCAACCCGGGTTACTATTGAATTTACAGACGCAAAGTTGTTCTTTAACGACCAACGTAAGTTCGGCTGGGCTCGTTTATTACCAACAATAGAAGTGCAGAACCTGGATTTCTTCAAAAAAGTTGGTCCCGAACCGCTGAGCTCAGATTTTACGGCAGATCAATTTATCGAACGACTAAAACGTCGCAAAAACACTTCGATTAAAGCGGCATTACTAGATCAAACGGTAATTGCCGGCATCGGTAATATATATGCCGATGAAAGTTTGTGGGGCGCCAAAATAAATCCGCTTACGCTTGTCAAAAATATCCCAGCTGCTAAACTCAAATTATTATTTAAGGAAATTCAGTACGTGTTGGCATTGGCTATTGAAAAAGGTGGCTCCACCGACAAAAACTACGTAAACGTCAAAGGTAAGCGGGGAAGCTACCTTGACTTTGCACGTGTTTTTCGCCGCGAAAACCTGCCGTGCCCCCGCTGTGGAACTGCAATTCAAAAAAGCCGTGTTGCGGGACGGGGGACTCACACATGCCCAACTTGCCAACTAGGCAGTGCTTCATGAGCCAATCTCACCGATTCCCGGCTTTCGAAGACGTCGGTGTAGCCTACGGAAATATCTTGATGATTAACGACTCTTTAGATTCGGTAGCTGCAGCACGGGAAGAAGAAACTGAAGCAATTCGAGCCTTGGATGCAAGTTTTGGCTGGCCGTCCGCAGATGGTCGAGACGCAATCAGAGAACTCGACAAAAGGAGCGCCGACAATGACAGCGCTGAAGCTGATGAGATTTTGGCGGCACTTTATAAGCGACACGGCCGACTGTTCAGCGTAATAGGCATTGAGTTTCGAGTGACTAATGTTTTAGACCCTTCGATAAAAAGTGGATTTTTTCAGCATAATCGTATCGTTCCTGATGTAACCAATCCAAATGATTTTGTAACGTATCTTGAGGGTGTGGGGGCGCAGGAAATTTATGTTGATCACGCGCATCACCGGCTGGCTAAAGATGTGGTTATGAGCATTTATGAAATAATTGGTTTATGTGATGAACAGATAGCAGATCACCGATTTGCTGAACCAAATAGGCCTAACCCCGCGGTGGATGCACTAAAAAGTTGCCGCGCTAAATCACTTCTTAGTTTTTGCGCGCTTTCGCCCTTATTTTCTGAGGCCGGATTTCACACGGCTTTACCTCAATTTGATGAGCTACAATCCAGAGTGCACGGCAATCGGCCCACTAGTTCGCTATAATAGCTGTATGACCATTGCACTGGCGGGAGTTAATTCATTTCAACGTAATGAAGAATTGCGGAAACTAGTCGATGCATTTGTACATGAACACGGCGATCTAGCTCTTGAAAAACTAGATGCTGACGAAGCTGAGTACAATCAAATACTGGGCGCAATTGAATCATTGCCATTTTTAGCAACCAAAAAAATGGTCGTACTATATGATCTATCGTTCAATAAAGAAGCCACCGAACAACTTGAACACTTAATTGAGCGAGCAGGTGACAGCACCGACTTGATAATTGTCGAATCAAAAGTCGATAAGCGTAGTGTGTACTATAAGCAACTTAAAAAAATCACCGACTTTCATGAGTATACCGAGATGGATGAGCCGCAACTGACCAGTTGGTTAGTCGCTGAAGCAGAACAGGCAAATGCCAAATTGAGCCGCCAGGATGCCAGCTATTTAGTGCAACGAGCCGGTATCAATCAGATGCTCTTAAGCCATGAACTCCACAAATTAGTTCAGTATGATCCAATAGTTACCAAAAAAAGTATCGATTTACTAACGGCCGAAAATCCATCGAGCACAATTTTTAATCTTATTGATAGTGTTTTCTCCGGCAACCTCAACCAAGCACTTCGAATTTATGACGAACAACGGCAGCAAAAGGTTGAACCACAGGCAATTCACGGTATGTTAGTTTGGCAAATGCATGCCGTGGCGATCGCAGTCTCGGCGCCAAGTTCGGTTAACTCCGCGCAAATTGCTAAAGACAGCAGTATGAGCCCATTTGTCATTCAAAAGAGCCAGCGCATTGCGCGCAGTATGGGCCGCGCCAAGATCATCAAATTTATGAAGTTACTCCGAGACATCGACTACCGCGGCAAACACGAAGTCTTTGACTATGATGAAGCTCTTCGGTACGCCATCATCTCACTGGCCTATTAAATAATTATGAAATGCAGATACGGCACTAGTGCAGCTAGTAAAAAGTCGACACCGAAATGTCAACTTTTTACAATTGTTTGCCTGAGAGTTATTTTTTGCTAGTTTTAGGAGCAGCTTTTTTAGCTGAGGCAGTTGGCTTTTTAGCTTGAGTTTTTGTAGCAGGAGTCTTCTTGGCAACAGCTTTTTTAACTGAGGCAGCTGGCTTTTTAGCCGCAGGCTTGGTTGGTGCACTGACTTTCTTTTTAGAAGAAGCCACCTTGGCAGCACCAGCGACAACAGTTACACCGGCAGCGATTTTAGCAGCTCGGGCTAACTGGCTTTTTTTGCGGGCAGCCTTATTCTTGTGGATGACATTTTTCTTAGTTGCTTGGTCGATGGCGCTTTGGGCGCTTTTAAAAGCTTGACCGGTTTTTTTATCACCACTTTTTAGGGCGCCGTAGAAGGCTTTTACCGCAGTTCGCACTGTTCGTTTAGTTTTTACATTACGAACAGTTGCTCTTTTAGCGATTCGTACGCGTTTTTGTGCGGATTTAATGATTGGCATAGAATATCTGGTTCCTTATAGGTTTATAAATTATTTCAGCTTCAAATTATAACCTAGGCAGGGCTTTTTGTAAATATCAGGCAGGCCAGCCAAACCTGTTAGGCGATTTAAAAAACTAAATATTATCTATAGACTTATCAATCAGCTTATGCTATATTTATCTACAAAATAACGATAACAAAAATATAATACAAAAAGAAAAAGCTATGCAACCAGATACAAACACTTCTACCCAGCCCCCAACAGAGCAGCTTCCTCAGATTGTAGAGCGCGTAAATGCAGCTAATAATGTGTTGATTACGGTTAGCAACAACCCATCGGTTGATCAGCTAGCGGCCTGTATCGGGCTAACCATAGCATTAAACAAGCAAGGCAAGCACGCCACGGCAGTTTATAGTGGTAAAACACCATCAACGATTGAATTCCTGGAACCAGAGCGGACCATTGAAACCAATACTAATAGCCTGCGTGATTTTATTATTTCACTTGATAAGTCCAAGGCCGATAAGTTGCGCTATAAAGTTGAGGATGAGTTCGTAAAGATCTTTATTACACCGTATCGAACCAGTATCGACGAAAATGATCTGGCATTTACGCAGGGAGATTTTAATATTGACCTTATTATTACCCTTGGTGTTCACGAACGGGCACATTTAGATGCTGCAATTGTTGCGCACGGCCGAATTTTGCATGATGCTGCCGTTGTGTCGCTGAACACTGATACAACGAGCGAAGTAGGCACCATTAACTGGGTTGCCCCTGATGCGAGTAGCTTATGCGAGATGACCAGCGATATGTTGATGCTAGTTAATAAGGATATTTTTGATTCACAGATAGCAACAGCTTTGCTCACCGGTATGGTCGCCGAAACAAATCGATTTGGTAACGAAAAGGCACATCCTCACACTATGTCTATCTCTGGAGTTTTGATGGCAGCTGGAGCCAGCCCACAACTTATCTCAGCTAAGCTCAGCGAACCATTAGTCGAAGAGCCTTCCGATGAAATTCCGGCCGTCGTCGAAGATGGGGAGTATCAACAGCCAGAAGATGATGGTGGTAATCCTGACGATGAACCCCCGCTGCCAAAAAACAATGACGGCATGATCCAAATTGATCACACGCAAGAAGACGACATACTTATTGATGAACATGGCAAGCTGCAAGCAGTTAAAGACCTAGAAGTTGCCCAGGCTGCCCTTGAGGAAGAAGCTGCCCGAACTGCCGAAGCTCGGGAGCAAACTCAAAATGCTGCTGAACAATCAGACGACTCATCTGCCATTTCGGGGTATGATTTGCCTGGTGAGCCGCAGGCATCAGATGGCAAGCAGCTTGTAACTGACCCGCCACAACTTGGTGGGCAGCTAACCGCTAATAGCGTTCCAGAGTATGAGCAGTTAACGGCAAGCACAGATCCACTGAGCGCTAAGGCGCCGACACCAATTATTGAGCGACAAGATCGTCATATGGCCCAAGAGCCGTCTCAGCCAGTAGAATCAATCGATTTGCTGCAACCCAATGACCAGACCCTGACAGATATTGAAAAGGCAGTTGATAGCCCGCATTTACATCATCAGAATGGTTCAGTATCTACTGATTTGGTGAGCAGTGTTCCGCCACCGCCACCGATTGATGATGCACGGGCAGCCGTAGAGCAGGCAGTTGATTCAACCGAACCATACCGCCCCGAACCAATTAGTGCACTTGGTGCCAGCCCTGTTGACTTAGACCTTGGGCATAGCGAACCTGGCTCTACCACGCAGCCAACATCGGACGACAATAGCGACGACAACGACGATGATAAGCCAAAAGACGATCAAAGTACTGGGCCAATGTCGACGCCACCACCAGTTCCGCCACCGCTTATGCCGCTCGGCTCCTAATCAGTTAAACACACACGAATTACCGAATTCTTAAACAATTCGTTATTGTAGAGCGTATGGATTTAGATGGACTATTACTAATTGATAAACCCAGTGGCTGGAGCTCGTTTGACGTTGTGGCGAAAGTTCGCGGCACCTTGAAGCGCGAAACAGGCCGCAAAATAAAAGTTGGCCATACGGGCACGCTTGACCCACTTGCCACCGGCCTAATGATTATCGTAGTTGGGAGTTACTGCAAGCGCGCCCAAGAATTCGCTAAACTCGACAAAACCTACGAAGTGACTATGAAATTGGGCGAAATTAGCACCACTGGCGATGAAGAAGGCGAAAAGACATCGGTTTCAAGCCAAAAACCCAGTGAAGCAGAATTAACCGAAGTGCTGAACAGCTTTATCGGCGACAGTATGCAGACTCCACCGATACACTCAGCTATTAAAATCGACGGCAAACGAGCTTACAAATTGGCGCGTGCAGGTAAAACAGTAGCAATTGAGCCGCGCCCAGTACATATAAACACCATTACATTAACGAATTATGAATATCCGCACGTAAAGTTTACGGCTGACGTAGGCAGTGGCACTTACATTCGTAGCCTGGTACAAGATATTGGCGCACAACTTAAAACCGGCGCCTATATGTCAGATTTACGACGAACAAAAGTCGGCATCTGGCAGCTCAAAAATGCTCTACCTAGCCCCGTTACAGAGTTCGCAAAAATCGTTGCTAACTTACAAACAATATAATTGCTGTAACACCGTGGACATGCTATGGTTGTATACAATCTTCTAACATTTGGGTGGCAGGAGGTCGTATGGGTAGCAACAAAGAAGCGTTTTTTGAGTCGATGGAAGCGCAGGGAATCGCACTAACGTACGACGATGTCCGTTTACGTACTGCTGCGAGCGACGTTGATCCAAGCGAAGTCGATACCACCAGTTACTTTTCGACAAATGTAGAGCTCAAAGTCCCGATGGTTAGTGCCGCGATGGATACGGTCACTGAATCCAGTATGGCGATTGCTATGGCACAACTTGGTGGGCTTGGCATTGTGCATGCTGGACTCTCTATCGATGAGCAGCGGGCCAAAGTCCGAAGAGTGAAACTTCACCTCAATGGATTAATTGATAAACCGATTACTGCCCAGGCTACGCAGACCCTAGCAGAGGTACTTGAAGAATGCGCCCGCCGCCGTTTTGATTTTCGAACTTTCCCGGTTGTAGACGAAGAAGAGCGTGTTATCGGAATACTTACACAGGGTGATTTTGATTTTTCTGATAATGTGCACGAAGATACTGTTGGCAGTGTGATGAAGCCGCTTGCGGAAGTAGTGACTGCTCCTGCAGGGCTAACTCTTCCTGAAGCCTACGAGCGAATGAAGGGCAGCAAAAAGAAAATGCTACCCCTACTCGACGAAGAGGGTAGAATCGCTGGCATGTATATACTTTCGGATGTTTTACGTATTACTCGAGATAATCCACAACAATACAATCTCGACAGAAATAGTCAGTTACGCGTTGGGGCGGCTGTTCCCACCGATCCCGAAGAAGCTGTAAATCGAATTAATGCTATGCGGGGTTATCTTGATGTGGCAGTAATTGATACCGCGCAAGGCGATTCAAAATACGCCCGTGCAACCCTAAAACGCCTAAAAGAGGAATTCAGCGACGTTGATATTGTAATCGGGAACATATCAGAAGGTGAATCAGCCAGAATGTTAGCCGAGCTGGGTGCTGACGGGATCAAAATTGGTCAAGGGCCAGGCTCTATCTGTACTACCAGAATTGAAACGGGTATTGGTTGCCCCCAAGTTACTGCAGTATATCAGTGTGTAAAAGCGATTAGGGATGCAGGCCTGCGGGTACCCGTTTGCGCTGATGGAGGGATTAATAATGCCGGAGATATATCCATTGCCATAGCTGCCGGTGCACATTCAGTTATGATGGGCAGCAAGCTCGCTGGAACTAAGGAATCCCCTGGCGACACTGAATTAATTGATGGCCAGCTCGTTAAGTTATATCGGGGTATGGGGTCACCTGGAGCACTTCGTGATAGTGCCGCTTCGCGGCAACGTTACAGCGTTTCTGGCACAGGTAAGCCGCTTGCCGAAGGGGTAGAGGCCTATATCCCGTTCAAAGGCAGCGAGATCGG
>CAZIMF010000022.1:0-13893 GCA_964540445.1 uncultured Candidatus Saccharibacteria bacterium | reverse complement strand
CAACCAGATACGTCTGATGTTGCTGGTTTACGAGATCGAGCGATTTTGGAGCTGCTTTTTTCTAGCGGTTTGCGTGTATCTGAGCTAGTGGGGCTTAATAAAGACCATATCAATTTAAAGCGATTAGAATTTATGGTTCGCGGTAAAGGTCAAAAAGATCGGCCAATTTTTATTAGCCCAGAAGCGGCTCACTGGGTTTCTAAGTACATTGAGGCACGAAAAGATACCAGCCCTGCCCTATTTGCGCGCGTTGGAGGGCAAAAAAAAGCTGACACCAGTGGCAATTTCTTGAGATTAACCGCCCGCAGTGTTCAGCGTATCGTGTCTCACTATGCTTTGTTAGCTGGGATCACTAAAAAAGTCAGTCCCCATTCGCTCCGCCACAGCTTTGCCACCGACTTACTGATGAACGGTGCCGACTTGCGCAGCGTGCAAGCAATGCTTGGGCACAGCAACATTGCAACGACTCAAATTTACACCCATGTCACCGACCCACATCTTAAAAAGGTGCACGAACAGTTTCACCGCAAACGCGATGATTAAGCGATACTACCTCTAGTTGACCGGGCAGGCGGCGGCATCGAATGAATCTACGATACCGGTTCCGTCTTCGTTTTTAGTTACCGTTAAGATTTTACAGATAGAATCTCTACTCTGGATTGCAAAACCGGGGTAGCTGTACTGACTGTTCGCCGGGACTCTAACCTGAACACGGCGTAGAACATCACTGGCCTTCCCAGTAGAATCAATCACAACTTGGCTGTCTTTAAAACGTACATCGGTGCCACCAGCATCCTTACCAGAAATAGTTAGATTTATCGGCTGGTATAACGATCGAAGGCTCAAATATAGGGTGCTGCGGTCAATACCGCTAATTGTTTTTGAGCAACGCCTGGTTCCGGCAGGACCGTTACAGGTGGTATTGCTCAGAATTCCCTGGCTCTCGGGGTATGATAATGCTCCGACTACTATATCTGAGCTAGCAGCCGTAGTTGGCAACATAAAGGCGATAAGGCTTGCTTGACGAATTACGTCACGGGTTGGACCGGGAGTTACGCTCTCTACCCGTAAACCGCCGTAAGTACACGCATCTGGTAGTTCATTCGCAATGTTACAGCCAATAGCCGCATTACGATCGGTTGCATCGTCCCAACTAAACGTTAAGGTGTGCACAACCACTGGGCTCCCGGCATCATTTACCGCCTGGATAGGGACAACTTTTGGACTGGATAAAGACAAACTATCGTACTGTATAGTTTTCGGTGCCTTATCGTACATTAAGCAGGTATATTTGTTAGTTCCACTAGCATCAGGAAGCGTGTAATTGATGGTCACACCACCACTGGTAGGAATTTCTGGCAAGCAGGTTGTTTTATCAATTGGAATTGCCGGGATAGTTTGTAAATTCTTATAAAGATAGTTAGCAACATCGTTAATACCAGATTCAGCGTTATAAAATGCCTGGTCGCTTAGCTGCCTGTCGAGTGATTGTCTTTGTTCACGATTAGAACTTTGGGCAATTGCCAAAATAATTAAGGACATGACAACAGTCAGAGTAACTGCCACGATAATAGCAACTATCCCCTCCTGATTTGATCGAATTTGATTATGTGTTTGCTTGGTCATAGTTATATTCTCTTAATATTATTCGTTCTTTAGACGTTTTTTAACAACGGTATTGAGCTGAGAAGTTGCACAGAAACTAGTGCCAGATACTCCTGATTTACAGTTAGCGCCATCAGCATCAGCAACGACAGTAGCTGCATTGTTTGGAACACCATCCTTATTGTAGTGTGTCAGGAGATCATTGTCACCGTAAGCGACACGGATATCGATTTTCCAGGTTTGCGCCAATGGATCGGCCGGATCTACTTTAAAGCGCAATAACCGCATATTTTTTGCCAGAAGCTGTCGAGGATTAGGATCGGCAGGTGCACTACAGTTATTTGGCGGCACTTTTTCAGCTTGTAAGCCAACGGCGCCCACGTCACCTACCTTTTCGTTAATCCCGGCGGTATATCGCACGGTACCAATGCAGAATCGATTCGGGACGGCTAGGTCAGGTGTAATTTTTTGCCCACTTGCAAGTTGTATTGTACGAGTAATATCTTCTGAGATATTACGGGTTGACTCTTGGGTCTTATTTTGGATAAGACCTTTGTAATATGATTGGCCAATTTTTACAATTCCAGTGGTGACAATGAGTAAAACAATACTAAAGACCGCGGTTGCCATTAACAACTCAACGATGGTAAACCCAGACTGATTGCTAATTTCTTTTGATTTCATGGGTGTTATAGGCCTTTTAGACTAGCCATAAGCATAACTAGTACTTTAAATCATTCCCCACCTAAGAGCAATAGATGAAGGTATTATCATAACTGCTCCACTGTGTTATGCTTGAGAATAATATAAGCGTAACAATTTTACAGATACAATATGCCAAAACCAACTAACAAAGCAATCATTATGACCGTGGCGGCCACTATTATTGGTGCAGGAGCCGGCTCAGGAGTCACTTACTTAGTGATGCATCATCAAAATTCACGTGACATTGCAATCCGAAACTCAGGGCCTGAAAGCGCAGACTTTACTAACGTCCCCACCCCAAAACAAGATAGTGCGCTGCCGGCAGGGACTATCAGCCCATCTACAATTGCAACACAGCCGCAGACGTATGCCGACAAAGACATCAAAGTTCGAGGCCGCATTGTTGAATCAGGCACAAATCAATATAGTATCGTGGGTCAAGAAGTTGATAAACCGTTAGGTCTTAGGTTGGATTTTAGTAAATCAAACGTCGACCCAAAAACATACACTAGCCCAGCCATCGGCACAAAAGTGGACGGCAATAAGCCACCGATGTTAGATCCGGTTACTGTTAGCGGCAAGCTGGTCAAAGCTGAAGCTAACGGATTTACTACTTATAGTCTAGTAGTGACATCTGTCGAGAAGTAAAACAGATATCTCTAGCATTAGCTAAGCAACTTCTATTATTCTTAGGATTCGCAGCCAAGGCTGGTAGTTGGATGATTAACCCAGATGGTCCCATGGTAGTAAGGATCGCCATAAACAGGATCACTCTGCCAGGTTGCGACCCAGCCATTGTAGTAGGAGTACCCATCGTATATGTCACTATAGTCAAACCAAGCAAACCAAGTATAGCCAGAGGGGCTACGAGCATCTGCTAGCACGAACTCACCTGTTCCATAGGTAGCGGTGACACCATAAGTGCTCAGTGAAGCCAAGTGCGCACCTCTAACCCAATAGCTATTCCAGCCAGTTTGGTCAGCATAGTATGTAGCGGGATCATTCTCGAGGCCCCAGTGATCAGTAGTTATAACGGTAGTACAGACTGGCTTAATTTTAAGCGTTATAGTGCGTTGATTATTACCAGGAGGAGGTGTAGGTGGCGTACCAATAGGCGTACTCGTAGCCGAAGAAGGTGTGGCGCATTGAGTGAAACCATTCGGCATAGTAGTTATGCTAGCGTTATAGGTTGAGCTAAAGCCTACATCAAGCAGTGCCGTAGAAGTGCCGTTAAACGGGCCTCCTGGGCCCGTTAGTCGTACTGCAACACCCGTGGAATCCACACCAGCCTTTGAACAGGCTGGCGAAACATTCCCGGGCGGATCGGGCGGTATCTTTTGAACAACTACCCGAACTTGTGCCGGGATTGGCGCGCATGCCGCACTATAGCCACCGGGGCTAGTGTAGCCGCTCGGGCATGGCGTACAACCCAAAACAACATTATAAAAGAAGTCAGCTGCACAGCCAGGTGATACCGTTACCAACGATAGCGGACCAGAGGCCTGATCCGGGAATATACGATGCACCATAGTGGCCTCATCGATTCCCTTGCCATTTACCTTAGTCCATCTTGTATGGGCAATGAACGTGTTGCCATTGCGCTCGATATAGCTATAGTACAGATTGTCTTTTTTACACTCGGCTAAGCTTGCAGGAGTAAAGGCCGAAAAAGTCTCGTTTTGGG
This sequence comes from uncultured Candidatus Saccharibacteria bacterium, assembly GCA_964540445.1. GTDB lineage: Bacteria > Patescibacteriota > Saccharimonadia > Saccharimonadales > 2-12-FULL-41-12 > JALQXV01. Next base: position 9,899 of record CAZIMF010000022.1, on the reverse strand, counting down.
CATTAACAGCTATAGCACCGGTTATTGGCACTGCTGTTATTGTTGTCCCGTTGTTCACCATACAGAAGTTCCCGCTAGTTGGGATACCAGGCAGGCTTGGGTCGCTAATTTTTGAAAGGAATGTCTTTAGTAGTTCGATTTGGGTTTCGGTATAGTGAGACGATTCACCACGTTCCTGAGCCTGTCGAACTGACTGACTGCCGCGGTTAGCTGCCGTATACGCTATGGTTAGCACAAGAGTAAGTACAGCAGTAGCGATTAGTACTTCGAGAATTGTGTCGCCTCGTTGCGGGCGAAGTGATTTAAGTCTTAGCATCCTGATGGCCATTCATCGATTTTTGTTTCAGTCGTTAACTGTTGATCGTTTCCGCCTATGATTATAGCAGCTTTTCGCCCATTTCCACCTGCCCCACCTTGCTGCAAACATATCATAATGCCTCTATCTGCCGTTTCCATTTTGGGACTCGGTTTTCCGGCGTTCGCAAAAAAGTCATCTAACACTTCATAGAGCGTTATATTTCCGGCATTTCCGATTACCTTATTGTCTACCGATGATACCTGACTAAACTGCGAGATCATCGCAAGACCTTTTACTGTTCGGCTTGAGTCGGTTAAGCTGACGGCTTTTACTATCTGCAGATCGGCTTCGAGTTTATTGCTGGCACGAATGCCTGGATTCCCGTTAGCATCAAGTAAGACTGCTTTGGCGCTCGCCAAGTTTTGTGGCCCGGCTAAGTTACCGGCTATCTGGGCACCGACAACGGTGAATGTATCAAAATTAGTGCCGGGATCAAGTTGGGTGGCACGACCCAAAAAGAGACAACCATTATTAGTCCCCGCAGCGGCGGCACCGACTGGGAACGTAATGCTTTCTGAGCCTACCGGACCAGTAACCCGGCATTTAAAGTTCTCGTTAGTAGGATAAAAACCGGTTGATACGTCATTCAGGGTATCTTTTAGCGCCTGATCAAAGGAATTTACAGAATTGGTAAAGCGAATTCGTTCTTGCCGACCGCTTAACATTAAGGTTACTGAGCCTAATAAAGCCGACGAAATCAATAGGAAAATCATCGTTTCAATAATTGTATAGCCGCCGTTTGGCATGCGTTTCATATGGCAAATTATAGCATAAGCGTTGTGGCTTAGATATCTATAAATGAGTTGATGTACCAATCGGTTAACGATACACCAAAAAGTTGCACAAAAACGGCTGCAATTATCAGGAAAGGCCCGAATGGTATGCGTGTGTCTCGCCGGACACTTCCGGCGGCTAACAAGGGGATGGTGAGGAGCGTACCAAGAGCTGAGGCGCCAAACAACATTAACGCTGCCTGCAACGGCCCTCCAAGCAACGCTCCGAGCAAGAAACCAAGCTTTACGTCCCCCCCGCCTATCCATTTGCCGCGTGATAATTGAAACAGTACATAAAAAAGGCCACCGCCAACCACTACTCCAATGAGACTAGCCCCTAACGGCCTAGGAGACATGTCTCCGGCTACTTTGGTGAGCACGTAGAGCAGCACAACACCATACATTGGGAAGATTATGCGGTTGGGCAGCAACATCCAACGAATATCATAGATAATCAAGGCCATAAAAGCGACTATACATACCAGCCACAAGCTAAAACTGGCGATTTCCCAGCCAGCTAAATCATGTGGCCACACCAGATAGGAAGCCACAAATAACACCGCAGTAAGCAGTTCAACCAGCGGGTACTGCCATGCTATTGGTTTTTTACAGTAACGGCACTTGCCTCCTAGACTCAGCCAGCTAAGCAGCGGGATAAGGTCGGTAGCCTGCAGTGTATGGCCGCAATGGACACACATTGAGCGTCCGGTACTAATTGATAAGTCAACTTTTTTGGCAATGCGCTTCTTAACTGGCAGCGATTGCTGATGTAAACGCCATACAAAGGCGTTTACGAAGCTTCCGAAGCATAGGCCAAGCAATATAAGTATTGCAATAATCATTATGCCTAAGCTTACCACAAACTACATGAAAAGAGCGGAGCAAATGCCCCGCTCTTTTTTTACTAACTTAGGCTAGTATTTCTAAACTGAACTCTTATGATTCCTGACACTGAAGTGTTGGAGCCCCGTTTGTTTCTACAAGGAATGAAACGGTTATACTTCGGCTGGTAGCGTTTGTTGCTACCGGTACATTATTCACACACTTTGCATAGCTTTGAGCAACTACTTGGTCAATTGTTGGCGCGGTATGAGCTGTGAATGCCGCATCGTTATAGAATACAAGGTTAGCGCTGGTGTTGTCGTAGTTAGACAACTTAGCATTACGAACCCAGCACGTTGCTGCAGAACCATCACAAGCGGCAGGAACTGCACCATTGTTATTATTAACTGCTTCTTGGTAGGCACCCAGTAGCCCACTGACGTCGTTTCGACGTTGTGTATTACGACTGTTTCGCTGTAACGCAGGTACGGCCAGGAAGACAATTAACATAATTAAGCCGGCAATGGCCAATACAATCAAGACTTCAATTATAGTAAAGCCCTGCTCTTTATTTCGTAGTTTCGTTCTCATCTGTGGACACACCCCCCTGTGATGTTTTTATTAAGGTTATGGTTACATATTAATCTAGTGGCAAAACTAATGCAATACGTTATAGCCGATAAAATTAGACAATATCCTTACCGGCTAAGCCATAAATTGGCAACAATACGGCTGCAACAACGATAAAAGCCACGATACCGAGTATAACCATCAGTAGCGGTTCGATGATGGTAGAGATGGTTTTAATCTGTGTATCGACCTCTTTTTCGTAGTAATCAGCTGTTTTCTCAAGCATCCCCTCGAGTGAGCCAGACTGCTCACCAATTCGAAGCATATTTGGCACTAGTACCAAGAAGTTAGGATCGCCCTCTAGAGCGTCAGCTAACGACTTACCGCCTTTAATTTTTTCGGTAGCCCGCGTAATAGAATTTTCGATGTGTACATTGTTTACAGACATGGCCACGATTTCGAGCATCTGGATTAACGGAACCCCGGTGGAAACAAGCGTGGTACCGGTGCGGGCAAAACGAGCCATATATACCTTCATAAACAACTGCCCGAATGGCCAGGCTTTCATCTTCATTTTATCGATTACCAGCTTACCGGGGCCGGTGCGGGCATATTTTGTAAGCATAAAACCAAGGAAAACTAATACCAGTATCACGACCCACCAGAAATGAATGACGAATTCAGAGATAGCCAACAGTGCTTTGGTAATAAATGGCAGCTCCGCGCCGGGCAGATCATCATAAATTACCTTTACTTGAGGCAAAACTGCAACAATCATAAACCCAAGTACACCAAACATAACCAGCAGTACAATTGCCGGGTAGGCTAAGGCACCGCGTATCTTGCTGGTTATTTCGGCATCTTTTTCTTGCTGGAAGGCTATGCGCTCTAAGGCTTTGTCGAGTGTACCCGAAACTTCACCGGCGGCAATCAGGTTGGTGTAGATAGAGTTAAATACATCGGGGTGCTTTTGAAGAGCAATTGAGAAGGCTGAGCCACCTTCGACATCGGCAATAATTTGATTAATAACTACCTTGAAGGCTTTGTTAGTAGTCTGATCATTAACACTGCGCAGAGATTGAACCAGCGGCAAGCCGGCGTTAATAAGTGTCGACATTTGCCGCGAGAAAACAATTCGTTCTTTGGTGCGAATACGATTTTGGAACTTGCCTAACGGGTTAAACTGGCTGGTCCCACCAACCGCCTGGATATCGATTGGGGCTAGGCCCTGAGACTGGATTAGTTTAGCTGCACTACCTTCGTTGTCGGCTTGCAGGGTTGCTTTGATTTTTTCGCCGGTTGCCGGGTTTCGGGCAGTATATTCGTAACTTAACATGGTTGATTAGCCTCTCATCAACCTATCAAGCTCACCGATATCGACAGCAACGTTACGAGCTTCGTCGTAGGTGATGGTACCGGAGTGGATTAGATTGACTAACGTCTTATCCATTGACTGCATGCCATGCTCGGCGCCGGTTTGAATAACAGCATCCAGTTGATGTGTCTTGCCTTCGCGAACAATGTTACGGACAGCCGGTGTGGCAACTAAAATTTCGGCGGCGGCAATTCGGCCTCCACCAATTGTTGGTACCAGTCGTTGCGAACAGATAGCCATAAGAATGTTGCTCAGCTGGGCACGAATTTGCGGTTGCTGGTGCGGCGGGAACACATCAATCATACGGTCGATACTTTGGGCAGCACCGTTGGTGTGCAGCGTAGCAAAAACCAAGTGACCAGTTTCGGCAATGGTAATAGCGGCGGCAATTGTTTCGAGGTCACGCATTTCTCCTAGTAGTACAACGTCGGGATCTTGTCGTAGGCTACTACGTAAGGCAGCTGAGAATGAATAGGTGTCGTAGTGCACTTCACGCTGTACGATGACTGACTTATTGCTTTTGTGGGTAAACTCAATTGGATCTTCGATAGTTACGATATGGACGGCTTTTTCGGCGTTGATTTTATGAACAAGGGCAGCTAATGTAGTGGATTTACCTGATCCGGTTGGGCCAGTTACTAGTACGAGTCCCCGCGGATAGTCGGCAAACTTACTAACAACTTGAGGCAAGCCGAGTTGTTCGGCAGTTAAAATTTCGTTTGGGATAAGCCGCAAGGCAGCGGCTAAGTTACCACGCTCGTGAAAGGCGTTAACACGAAAACGACCCAAGTCACCAAACGCAAAGCTAAAGTCGAATTCTTTATCTTTTAATAGTATCTGTTTCTGTTCGTCGTCGAGGATGGCGAAAATTAGTGCTTCGATTGATTCTTCGGTTAAAACCGGCGATCCGGTAACTGCCACAAGTGCTCCATCGACACGCAATACTGGTGCTAACCCTACCTGCAAGTGCAGATCAGAAGCTTTTTTCTTGATTACTTCTTCTAACAGTGATTCGATTCTTACTTGTGCAGTCACGCGTTTGGCCCTTTAATTGTTATCATCTTATTTATATTACGCGCTGTCTACAGCGGCGACCCGGTTAATCTCACTAATACTCGTCTGACCGGCCAGAGCTTTAAAGTAACCGTCTTCGCGCATGGTAATCATGCCGTTGTCCTGGGCTGCACGCTGGATTTCGCTGCTAGTTGATCGTTTGAGAATTAATTGTTGAATAGTTTCATCAATCTCAAACACTTCATACAGCCCCATTCGGCCCTTGTAGCCACCCGGGGTTCCAGGGCTGTCTTTACCCTTGCTTAAAGTATAAGCGCTTTGACCTGTCAGTGGCAAGGTTTCATAGCCTAAATCTTCAGCAAAAGCAGCGACTTCTTCTGGAGTTTTTGGCAAAAAACGACCAATGTTCTGAATTATTGCTTCTGTTTCGGTGGGGTCTGACTGATAGGTCAGCTTGTCTTTATCGGCGACTCGGCGCACCAGGCGCTGTCCAATGACCGTACGAACGGTTGAGGCAATCAAGAACGGTTCGATGCCCATATCGAGTAATCGAGGCAAAATACCGGCAGCCGAGTTGGTGTGGAGCGTGCTAAAGACCAAGTGACCCGTTAAGGCTGCTTGTACTGCCAGCTGAGCGGTTTCTTTGTCTCGAATTTCACCAACCATTACTACATCGGGGTCTTGACGCAAAATAGAGCGAAGACCCGATGCAAACGTCAACCCTACCTCGGTGTTTACCTGAATTTGATTGATACCATCCATTTTGTATTCAACGGGATCTTCTAGCGTAACAATGTTAATTGAATCATCTTTGATTTCGTTCAATAATGCATAGAGCGACGTAGATTTACCAGAACCGGTTGGTCCTGAAGTTAAGATCATGCCATTTGATTGCTTAAGACCGTTACGAATGGCCCGTAGCGCCCGCCCGTGATACCCCATATCTTCAAGCAACAAACTAGTGCCTGATTTATCTAGCAAACGAATAACCACTTGTTCCCCCCAGATAACGGGAGAGATAGAAATACGAAGATCGATGGCTTTATCGCCAACGGCTACAGTAAACTGCCCGTCTTGTGGTATGCGGTGTTCATCGATTTTTAAATTACTGAGGATTTTAATACGTGAGATAAACGCCGGTTCGGTGCTTTTAGGCAGCTTCATAATTTCGCGTAATACGCCGTCGATACGGCAACGAATTTTTAATTCCTTCTCGAGTGGCTCAATGTGGATATCGCTGGCTCGGCTACGAGAAGCATATTCGAGGATTGTCGATAATGCCTTACTAATCGGCGAATCCTGAACGATAGTGGTAACTTTTCTATGTTCGTCACCAGCTGGAACCGCTTCGCTGGTTGCCTCGGTCGTTACTTCTCCATCGGCATTTTTTACTTCAGTACCAATGGTTTTAGCGACATCAGCCTCAACATCCTCGTCATACTGCTTAAGAATTCTTCGAATTCCCTCTTCACTGGCAGTATATACTTTAAGTTGGCGACCAATCCGGTTAGACAAGAAGTCAACGGCCTGCACATTGTCGGCATCGAGCATGGCAACAACCAACCGTTGCTGGATTTGACCCAACGGTACGGCCATATACCGCTCTGCAACGTCTTTTGAGAGTAAGCGCAGCACATCCCGTTCAATTCTAGCTTCGAGCAAGTTGACATAGGGCACATGGTTTATCTTGGCCATGACCTTGGTAAGGGCTTCATTAGATACCACACCCTCTTCAATGAGCATGCCTAAGAATGGCTTAGCTTCTTTTTCAGCTTTTTTCCGCGCTAAATCAAGCTTAGCCTGCGTTAAAAAGCCATCACTGACAAGTGTTTGTTCAACTTGCTTTTGACTGGTTGCCGATAAGACATTCATGGGTCAAAAGTACCTAGAATGGATTTTGGTTGCCTTCGCCACCAATCTGAATCAGCTGGGTTGGATTAATTGCGTCAGCGTTAAAAACTTCTTTGTCAGGTTCGTTGAAGTCAGCGCTAATAGGCTCGACAATTTCAGCACTCAGGCTCTTTTTACCCTTAGTTGAAAAGAGAGTTTGGGTAACAGCAAACGATATAATAGCTGAAAAGAAAATAACTACAATTATAAGAGCAATGTCTTTTTGTTTCATTTTACTTGCTCCGTTCTGACGTCAAATTTCTTTTGTGGCTGAAAATATGTTTTACCTTGAAGTGTTATTTTAAGTTGCTGTGACTGACCGACAAATGTAAGTTTTTGAATTTGTATTGGGCGGATTGATTTTTCAAAGACCTGAAGAACTTGCTTTGATGACTGAGGTGAAGCATTGATGGTAATCGAAAATGGAATTTCGATTGCTGCGGTTTTAGCCGAAGGCTGAACTGCCGCCTGAGCTATCTCGTCGTCCGTGCCGGTAATCGTTTCGATTGGGAATGGCTTAACTATTTTCTCGAGACTGGTAGCAAGAGCCGGAAAGTCATACTTGCTTGGGAGCGCATCAAGTACTAATCGCGGGTTGCTGCCATCTTTTTCGCCGGTGCCCGTAGAGCTGCCCCCGAGAACATTAGCCTGAGCGTCTGCAAAAACTTTGTACGAAGTCTTTAGTTTGTCGACTTCTGTTACATTCTTTTTAAGTTGGGTTAATGCAACTTTCTTTTTACCGATCACTTTTGCTTGGTAGCTACGCTGCTTGAGTAGTGCGTTTGATGCAACCAGCGAGAAAACAACAATAAAGGCTGCTAAGCCGACTGAAGCAACGATTACCGTCTGGTCTTTATTGATTGCTAACTGCTTAAGTGAGAGTGATTTTCGTGCCATAATAATTACCTTTGACCTTCTGTTGGTTGCGCCTTTGATGGCTGAGGTGAAAACAAGCTCGCTGGTGACTCGGTTGCTGAACGGGTTGAAATAATGTTTGGAACATTAAGGAAGACTTGCTGCGTTGGATCTTTGGCATCTGGGATAATTGAAAAAATCACCGGCTCAAAACTAAAACTTAGTTCATACGAAACGGCTTTGGACGCCGCCGTGCCAGTAACAGTCGAGACCGTAAAAGTCTGCAACACAACGTCTTTGAATGCCCGACCGCTTGTATTTGCCGTGTTATTAACATTGTAATCAGTAAATTTAAGCGTATCTACAAATTTGTTAACTGTTATGAGCGTGTCGGCATTCCCTTTAATCGTTATCTTGTGTGCATCAAAATCCGCGGTAACGTCAGAAACTGTTGCTTGGGCCGGTGTAAGTCGGGTAAGGTAGTCAACCACTCGTGAGTCCAAGACTTTTTTGTCATGTAGACCAGGTAGACTATTGAGCTGGTTCTGAATTGTCAGAATTTTATCGATATCTTCAACAGCCTGAATTTTTGACACGTTATCTTTGATGTCTTTATTTAGATCTCTCATGTTTTTTGGCTGATTAACACGCACAAATAGCAGCAGCAAGAGGAAAATCGTAAAGGTTGCTGCCGAGGAAACAACTGAGACAAATACAATCAATCGCTTGCGTCTGCGGGTTTTGATAAATTCGACTTTTACATCGGGGAGAAGGTTAAATTGAATCATATTATTCGTTCCTCTCCGCCAAGCCAACCGCTACACCAAAGTGATTTGAGAGGGCCATTAATTCGTTCTGACGCTCGACGCCGTACTGTACATTGCGCCATGAGTTACCAATTTCGACATTGATGCCAAAACGGTTGGCAATGTGCAGCGGGAACTCTGGAAGCGCCGAGGCACCGCCGGTCATAATGATTCGTTCTATCTTGGTATTGTTGTACCTGGTCTGGAAAAACTTAATTGATTTGTCGATGTCAGTCATTAGTAAGTCTACGGTGCCTACAATTGCTTGGTACACTTGCCCCTCCAGCTTTTGCTGGCTAAGGCCAAACTTAAAGACAAACTCCTGAGCTTGTTTGTCATCGATATTAAGGTTTTGTTGAGCTGCCCGGATAATTGCTTCTGACCCGGTTGGGATAGCGCGAGTTAAGCGCGGAATGCCGCCCATGGTAACCACAATGTCGGTGCTTTTACTGCCTATATCGATGAGCATCTGTGGTTCGGTAGAGTCGAGTGCCATAATTGAGCGAACTAAGCTTAAATTGTCGGGTTCATAGGCAATGACGTTCAGGCCAATCGATTCAAGCAAATCAAGTCGGGCTTCGATAAATTCGTTAGGCACGCTGGATAGTAACACTTCGACTTTATTGGCGTCAGCCGGAGAATCACCAATAACCGCCCAGTCGATTTTTGATTCGGCCAGTGGCGTTGGGATAAATGAATCGGCTTGATACTTAATAGTCTTAGCCAGTTCGGCCGGGGATAATCGTTCGATGTCTACTACGGTTGTAAAGACACGAGAGGAAGGAATACCGACCGCCACGTTTTTGGTTGTAATCTGGGCCTGTACCAGCATATCGCGAATTTGCTGGGCAATTTTTTGCTGATCGGCTTTAGCATCACTCAATGCGAGTTTACTGTCGATAGGCGCCATAGCGTAACGCATCAACTGTTTGGTTTTTGGGTTATTGGTTACCTGAACAGCGCGAATAGCGCTCGTCCCCATATCGAGACCAAAGAATTCAGATACCCCACTCAGTAAACTCATTCTTATGCTTATCCTATATCTTTTTTATTTCTTTGCTTAGTTGTTTATTCGTATTTAAGTATACCATAATGCTCATGCTTTTCTACTCTTATAAGAACGGTGCTAAGACCGACAAATAATCGTACTCTCCACTGGTTGATGTACTGTTCGGCTGGAAGATTGGCGGCGACAAGTACATTTCGGGACTAAAGTTGAAGATCTCGGCGCCTTTGGATACGTTGCCCGCCTCATGGAATCTTGAGTCACGTAATGAATAACCGGTACGGTTAAGCACAATGCGGTTCGCCAAGAACGCACCATTAACAGTAAGTTGCTTACGCGGCAGACCTTCGTTTGCACCACACTCGTTGTATAGAGCAGCCTGAGGAATTGGCGTGCCGTCAACACGAGAAGCACAGGTGTAAATCAGGCC
>CAZIMF010000021.1:0-14680 GCA_964540445.1 uncultured Candidatus Saccharibacteria bacterium | reverse complement strand
CGATGGGGCGCAAGACAGAGGCGAGCTCAAATATCGCCTTTCTCTAAGGGCGGCACAGTGGGCTGATGTCAGCAAAGTAAAGGCATCAAAAAAAGAGGTGTTTGATCTTATGAAGATTGCTTACGATATAAGAAGTACTATTGCTCACGGAGGCACACCGAAGGCTTCAAAACTAAAGTTCAAAAGACAGCAAGTACAACAAGCCGAGTTCAATAAAATAGTAGAAGATATAATTAGAGTGGGACTTCAAAAAGCCATTACTGCAGCTTCCAAAACAAATGATCGAAAGTTTAAGCTCGAGTGGGACGATAAGCTCATAACAAGACTTTCTAGGTAGTCCACAAAAAACTACATGCAATAGTATAGAGATTAGAATGTAGATGAATAAAAACCTTTAATCCCTACGTGCTTTGTAAACCCCTAAGAAGTAACGTTTTACTTTCGTAGCTTAAAGCGCACCATACGAGCATTATCGGACACATCGGTGTCCTATTCTTTAAGGTAGGTATATACTAGACAGGCGTTCAATGAAGCAAGCTACGCAATAACAATCAATACAAGAGGAGATAGACGTGGCTACAGGATATTGCGTTAAATGTAAGGAAAAAGGCGTTGATTTGTCAGCACCAGAGATTCACCAAACTAAAAAAGGTGGTTTTATGGCCAAGGGGAAGCATCAGAAATGCGGAACCACTGTTTGTGCAATGATGTCCAAAGACGATGCTGAAAAAGCAGTAAAAGACGGTGCGACAAAGGCTTATTAAGCTTTTACTTTCGTAGCTTATGGCGCACTATAGAAAAAGACTTACCCTTGGTAAGTCTTTTTCTATGCATGGTCACCGGCTCAAACTAGTGAATAAGCGTAGAAATTTGTTAGAAGAATATAGGCATGTTAAACTTCGGGGTAAATATTAGCTGTATGAAAGGAATTTTATTAATACTCAACAACCCCAACCGACAGACCTAATTTCACAGCAACAACCAGAACCAATTGCCCCTCCTGCACCTCCTCTCAAACCAAAAAATAAATTACTTTGGCTCTGGATAACACTTCCTGTAGTAGTCTTAATATCTTTAATTGCTATATTTGTTATTTCACCAGTTGTAGCAAGGATGCAGGCGAATGCCAAGGCAACTGATTACATGCAAGCAATCAAGGACGATAATAATGACTCTATGATAAGCCTTAGCGGCGAAGGTAGGAGTGATTTTACGAAAACAGCCTCAGATGGCCTTAAGAGTGCGAACTATAAGCGGCGTGAAACGATTAAAAAGGAACCAGGTTACGTCGTTAACTTTGATGTTACGGGCTCGGATTCTATACACGATACCTCAGTCGTAATTAGTTCCGGTAAAGTTGTATCTTTTTTGATCAACGCAGGCGGATCATCAACATCGAGCAACTCTCAGCCAAAAACATCTCCAGCACCTGCCAATACTTGTCTAGTTGTTCCGGATCTAAAAAATGCCGGTATTACATACATTGATGAAGCGGCATTGCAACCAAATGCACGCGTATTTTTTCTAGATTTGTTCTTCGGTCCGGATTCGACCAATTTCCTATCTGACTCAGTAGCCTCATCAGAGTTATCTAAGGCTGCAAATCTTTATAATAAGACAAACAGCAAAGATTACATGTTTGAAGTTGAAGGTAAGGTACATGAGTCCACAAGCTCAAATGCTGGCGTAATTCTTGCCAACGATCGGGCTAACAAAATCAAAAGTGAGCTTGAAAAATTAGGTATCCCGTCAAGTAAAATAACTGTAATAGAAGTTAAAAGCGGCGTTAATAGTACAGACTCAACCGGTTCATCAGACCGATCAATAACTGTTTACCTTAAGATGCCTGGCAGTTGTGACTCGGCTACACCGACTAACGGAGGTCTTTAGGCCTAAAACTTGAGGAAAAGAAGTTGGTTTAAGTGAGTGAATACCACGACAAACGAGTAGTAGAGATTTTACGTAAGATACGCTATGCAACTATCGCTACTGCAAATAAAGACGGTAAGCCCTGGAATAGCCCAGTCGCCCACGAATATGATAACCAGCTAAATATTTATTGGTTCTCGGATAAGCAGAACCAGCACTCACAAAATGTTCGCGAGAATAAGAATGTATTTATTGTGATTTATGACAGCACCGTTCCGGAAGGTGATGGCGAAGGTGTCTACATTGAAGCAAAAGCCATTGAACTAAATGACCCAGAAGAAATCCTTAGTGTTAGAAAGATTAAGAAAGGTGAGGATTATGAAGGTAAGTCAAATGACTTCCTTGGCGATGCCATTAGGCGTGTTTACAGAGCCGTTCCTCAACGCATCTGGATGAATGACGCAGAAGTAAAAGACGGTGAGTTTATTCGTGACTACCGAGTAGACATATCGCTTGAAAAGGTTAAAGATCTTCTGAGTAGCCAAGAGTAAGCTGATTTATAAAAGCCTTAGTAAATAACAACTCTCAAATACTCTGTTAAAATATAGTAATGACCCCGAAAAAATTAGATGTATGAAAAAAGCTACTTTATTTATACTCCTTATCATTTCCTTTTCTATTTCAAGATTGGTATTTTTTCTAATTAATGACTCCGAAGGTCCAAACCTACCTATAGTTACAGTATTAGCGATGTTTATATTTGTGCCAATAGCGCTTATTTATCTAAAAGCTTCAAAGATTAAGTAATCAAGTTTGATGGCAGGTTAAACAACTTAACAATTCTACGAAGTGCAAACCCTTAGCAGACTTTCCTAGTACTTACTTAGTAAGATAGATGCTCTCGATAAGGCATCTCGAGAATTGACCTCTAAAGGACTATCTCATCTTTAATAGAGGTATTTTTGTTTGCTAAAATAGAGATGAAACTAATTCTTCAAGGGGAATAATCTAAATGGCAACTATCAATCCTTATATTAACTTCAACGGAAATGCCGAAGAAGCCTTTAATTTTTACAAATCTGTGTTTGGTGGCGAGTTTAAAACCATTGTACGCTTTAAAGATATAGAAAGCGCTGAGTTCCCGGTACCAGAAAACGAAGCAAATAAAATCATGCGTATTGTTTTGCCGATTGGTGGAAATACGTTAATAGCCAATGATGTTCCCGAGAGTATGGGTCCAGTGAGTGAAAATGAAAATAGATCTAAAATATCGGTCCACGCAGAAACTAAAGAAGAAGCCGATAAGCTATTCACGGGTCTTTCAGCAGGGGGTGCCGTTGAAATGCCTATGGCGGAGAGCCCTTGGGGCACCTATTTTGCTATGCTTAGAGACAAATACGGTATTGAGTGGACAGTAGAATTCGACCCAATGTAGACGGGAACGCGTAGAGCCCAAAAAAAGCTTTCTTATCTGTTAATCTTGAGTTTTAGCTCTTTAATGATTTCGTTTTTAATACGAGTATAGTCGTGGTTAGTTGTATCAAAGATAGTGTAAGGAATAATGGATTGTTTAAGTAATTGCAGCTGATTTCGTTGTTGCTCAATATAATACTGCGCAATTTCTTCAACCGATGCGCCCCTTGTTTTTACGTATTCGCCCCACTCTGAATCGCGATGTTCGGTTGCTTTGCTAACTCTTTCTGCTATTGAGCCCTCGTCAACCTTTAGAAATATAGTCAAAGGAGCGTGCGGTAAAAGCAGTTTTTCTACCGGCTCATATTCTTTTAGGCCAATGTTAGCTCTAAAAGCTTGCGTAAGGTAAAGCCTATCAAAGATAACAACATCTGCTCGTTTATTTAAGTAGTCATTGATAAGGTCTAGGTAAAAGCCTATATGAGACTCGTTCAGTTTCTCCATTATTGGGATATGGGTTTCGGTCTCGTCGGCAACCATTATGGATATCTTTGCAGATAAATCTTTAGATAGTTCAGTGATAATCGTAGACTTACCGCTTGTAGCTATTCCCTCAAGTATCAATATGTTCATGTATAAACTTTAGCATGCAAAATACATAGGAGTTATGATATAGCTATGAGCAGTTATAAAGTTATAGTAACCGTACCCGAAAACGAGGCCGATAAACTACGAGAAGCTATAGGTAATGCTGGCGGGGGGAAGGTCGGCAATTACACTCACTGTAGCTTTTCTGCAAAAGGAATCGGAAGATTTTTGCCTGTAGATGGTGCAAATCCTGTAATAGGGAAAATTGACAAACTTGAGGAAGTTGCAGAAGAACGAATTGAAATTACCTGTGATAGTGAGAGTGTTAAAGCAGTGGTGGCAGCAATTCGTGGGGCGCACTCTTATGAAGAGCCTGTCATTGATATATACGAACTTATAGATGTATGAGCTTCAAAATAACAGCAGGAATTGATGAAGCAGAATTACCATTTTGGCTAGAAAAAGCTCTTGAAGCGTATGGCTTATACGAAAATAAGGCTGTCAATTATACTCACGCTGATACTGCTCCGATAGTAATGTGTACCGTTTTGTTTGGGAATGAACTACTGCTTGCGAAGCGGGGTTATGGGCTTGCAGATGCAGAAGGCTATTGGTCTACAATTAATGGCTTCATTGACGAGGCTAAACCAGTAAAAGAAATTGCACAACAGGAAGCAAAGGAAGAGTTAGGACTTGATGTTAGCCTCGAAGACATTAAGGTGGCAAAATCATACACAGTAGAAAATCCAAAAGAAAAGCGAAAGTATATTGTCTTTGCCTGTTTAATTACATTAAAATCAAAACCAAAAATTACTTTAGACCATGAGCATACCGATTATGCGTGGATTACAAGAAAACAACTTGAATCGTACGAAATACTAGATGATCTACCTTATGCCATTGATAAGGCACTAGAGCTAAAAACTATATAAGAACGCAGGTGTTACTTAAATTTAAGGTCTCTAACTAAGAAGCAGCGCTTAGCTTCGTAGCATAGCGCTAACAAGACCACACCCTACACTTTTGCTATACTTAGTTATATGAAAAGACTCATTACTTTATTTGCTGCAGTGCCAATGCTTGCAGTTTTACTCATTCCATCAATTGCTTTCGCTGCCAAGCCTACGGCACCAAGTGGCAGTCCAAAGCCACCACCAACGGTTGAGTTTGTGGGCTACGATGTTTCGTACCCGCAGTGCGGCAAGAGCCTGCCCACTGACCATTATTTTGGGATTGTTGGAGTAAACGGTGGCAATGCTGCAACAGCTAACAATTGTCTGGCAGACCAACTTGTATGGACTGGCAAAGCAAAGGTTGGCTCCAATCAGTCGAAATATCAATTATATGTAAACACGGCTAACCCCGGCGAAGTTATAAATCAAATAACTACCTGGCCGTCTACTTCTACCGACGCAAATGGTAATGCCCCGGCTAACCCGTATGGTCCATGTAATGGCGCTAATGACAAAGCTTGTTCCTGGCTGTATGGCTGGAACCGCTCAATTTATACCGAAGGCGTCTTTAAGACAGCAGCCACTAGTAAAGGCATAAATTCAAACACCGGCGATTATATGTGGTGGCTTGATGTTGAAACCATGAATACGTGGCAGTCTGGCAGTAACGAAGCGCTTATTCGTAATACCACCGCCATAGAAGGATTTGGTGCATATTACAAATCTAAAGGGGCTGCCATTGGGCTGTATTCAACAGCCGTGCAGTGGGCTACCATCACCGGCAATAATGTTAGTGCCACAAGTAATCTAAACGGGCTGCCCAACTGGCGACCAAGCGGTGCCAGCCTTGCTAATGCAAAGTCTAATTGTAGTGTTGCTCCACTTACGGCTGGTGGCTTTATTTCATTGACCCAGTACGTCGTCAAGAATCTAGACAATAACCACTCTTGCATATAGCGGCAGAGTTTTTTGTTAGATTTTGATATCATAGAGATATGAGAAAAATAGTTGTATTAAGTTTTATCAGTCTCGATGGTGTAATGCAGGCTCCTGGCGGGCCAGAAGAAGATCCCTCAAGCAATTTTCAGTATGGCGGTTGGACCGTGCCTTATTCGGATGAGTTTTCGGGCTCTATAATGGGCGAACAAATGAGTATGCCGTTTGATTTACTGCTTGGCAGAAAAACCTACGATATATTCGCAGGCTATTGGCCAAAGCAAGATCCAGCAGGCCCGGTGGCTGAGCCATTCAATAAAGCGACAAAATATGTTGTTTCTGCTTCATCGCCAACATTAACCTGGGAAAAATCTGTGCTCATCGAGGGTGATGTAGCCGCCAAGCTAAAAGAGTTAAAACAGCAAGACGGCCCAATGCTGCAAGTCCACGGCAGTGGTAATTTTATACAGACGTTATTTAAGAATGACCTAGTTGACGAACTATGGCTCAAGATCTTCCCGGTAACACTTGCCGGTGGTAAGCGCCTGTTTGCAGAAGGAACAATGCCAGCGGCATTTGAGCTAGTAGAATCTAAAACCACGCCCCGTGGTGTTATCTTTGCCAACTACAAAAGATCCGGCGATGTTAAAACCGGCTCATTCTCCTAATATAGTTGCAGCAGAAGTGCTGCGAAGAGCAGGAGCACTTACATAAAAGAGGCCAATCGAGGCCAATTTTGTTATGATGGCTCCATGGCTCTGGCAAAAGAAAACATCGGTTTTTTGTATATAAATGGCTTAAACGACGGCACGACAACACCTAAAGACAGAATTGTTGAGCGGTGGTGGCAACGTGCTGGTCTAACTATTGTACATACTCACCTCAACTGGAAAGACGGCGGTACTTTAGAGAGTAAACTAAAACAAGTTGCGCATCAGGTTGACGAGATGCTAACCCGCTTTGATGGCGTGGCTATTATCGGCTCCAGTGCTGGCGGTAGCCTGGCGCTCAATAGTTATGCTCGCATGAAAGACAAAAATGTCTGTGCGGTTATTTCTCATGGTCGTTTACGGGCTGGCGATTATAAAAAGACTGCCAAAAACTCGCTGTATCGTCGCGCTGGCCTACACAAGACTAACTCATCACAGGCATTTTTTGATAGCGTGATCATGGCCGAAACCAAAACCATACCAAAACTGTCTGAACCCGACAAGCGGCACTTGTTAGTACTTACTCAATTGACCGATTTAGTAGTGCCGATGGAGTGTATGGGTATTGACGGTGTACAGAACCACCGCTCAATTGCCTTTGGCCATTCTGGCGGTTTTGTAGCTCATTTTCTAAACGACAGAGATATTATCAATAGGTTTGCACAGTCCAGCTTGGCGACCGTCTAACTCATGAGCCTCGGTTATGTACTTTGGTATACTAGGCGATAAAGGATCGGTAAAAAACTAGGAGGAACAGTATGAAAGTTACAGGTATAGGCGGTGTGTTTTTTCGAGCAAAAGACCCAGCGGCACTTTCGGATTGGTACAAGAAACACCTTGGTGTTAACGGTATGGAGTGGGTCCAGCAACAAGGTCAGACTGTTTTCGCTCCTTTTTCTGCCGATACTGATTACTTTGGACGTGAATCACAAATGTTTATGCTTAACTTTCGGGTAGATGACCTGGATGGTATGCTACAAGAACTTAGGGCTAACAATGTAAAGATTGTAAAAGATATCGAAGAACAAACTGGCGTAGGCCGTTTTGCACGGATTGAAGATCCCGAAGGTAATCCTATAGAGCTCTGGGAGCCCTCGGAATAGACAGGCAATTACTAGAATGAAACAGCAAAAACATCGAATTTACACCATTAGCTTTGCACGTGTTTATCCATGCTATATAGCAAAAGCAGAGAAAAAAGGCCGCACCAAAGCAGAAGTCGACGAAATCATTGGCTGGCTAACAGGATATAGCCAGAAAGAGGTAGAGGCGTTACTTGAAAAACAAATCGACACCGAGACTTTCTTTGCCCAAGCTCCGCACCTGAACCCTTTGAGAACCTTAATTACAGGCATGATTTGCGGTATCCGGGTAGAAGACATTAAAGAACCAATCATGCAAGAAATCCGCTACCTCGATAAATTAATTGATGAATTAGCCAAAGGCAAGGCTATGGAGAAAATATTGCGCGTCTGATCTAGTTTCTTTGGTGGGATACTGTTATAGATAAACGATATAAATATATTGCAAAACGATAAATAGTGTGCTAAAACTAGATCAATAATAAACCGAAAGGCACTCAAATGAAACGCGGCTCAACAATGATCTTACGGGGAGCGATTATTCTTCTTGGACTTGCAGTGCTGGCGTTATGTATTTTTGGATTGCCCGCTGGTTTATTGTCTGATAATACCGGATATTATCGGCCAATTTTACTAGGTTTGTACGTACCGGCCATACCATTTTTCTTTGCTTTGCACCAAACACTTAATCTATTAAACTATATCGACACAAATAAAGCTTTTTCCGAATTATCGTTAGTTGCGCTTAGAAAAATTAAGTACTGTGCACTTACAATTAGTGCGTTGTTTACAGCCGGCATGCCGTATATATTTTACGCTGCCAACAGAGACGACGCCCCAGGTGTGGCAGCATTAGGATTTGTCATTATCGGTACGTCATTTGTAATTGCAACCTCTGCAGCTGTGCTTCAGGCACTAGTGCAGAGTGCCGTAGATATAAAATCTGAAAATGATCTAACGGTTTGAGGCTACTAATATGGCAATAATTATTACTATCGACGTGATGCTGGCCAAGCGTAAAATGAGCGTTACCGAGCTAACCGAAAAAGTTGGTATAACTATGGCTAACCTTTCGATTCTAAAAAACGGCAAAGCAAAAGCGGTTCGATTATCTACGCTCGAAGCAATTTGTAAGGCATTGGATTGTCAGCCAGGTGATATATTAGAGTACAAAAGAGAGAATGGTTCTAATGGATAGCCACGTTGAGAAATATATGAATCGAAAAACGGTGCCAATTGTAGTTACTTCGCTCCTGCTGGGGTTAGTCTTTAACTGGTTCTTTTACGGTAACGTGCCTGGTATTTCGGTTTTTATCTACACCTCGTTAGTTCTAGGTTTTACCGTTTATTTAGCCAGGCGATTCAAGCAGCCTCTTAATACATCTATCTATTGGTTAGCGCCGGTTATCTTATTCTTTTCCTCGATGGTGTTTATAAGAGCAAGTCTGTTTATGGCGTTTGTAAACATCCTGCTTATAACTTATCTATTGTTGCTCGTGGCTCGCTTGGCGCAGCGGCCAGGCACCACGCTTAGCCAGTTTACAGTTTCGCATTACTTTAATTTTATAGGTCGGCTGCCAACTCGTTTCTTGCAGGAATTCTTTTTAGTTATACAAAACGCAGCGAGTAGCCGCAACAACCGTACAACTAAATCTTCGTACCTGCCAGTTCTGCGCGGAGTTCTCATTAGCTTGCCAATTTTATTCGTCTTCTTACTTCTTTTATCGTCGGCCGATTTAGTCTTTAAGAAATACATCGGCTCAATCTTTGACCTGAGCATTAACCCCGAAACATTTGTTAGGTGGGGGCTTATCGGGTTTGTAACCAGCTTGTTTACAGGCGCCTATGCATTCATTTTTATGCCGAGTTCTAGACCAGAAGCTATTTCTGTTCCTAAGCAGAAAGTATTTACTATAGGAACGACAGAATCCACCATTATTCTTGGGTCGGTAGCTGTACTGTTTTTTGTTTTTGTGATGGTCCAGCTGGCGTATCTCTTTGGTGGCTCAGAACATATAGCGTCCACGGGCTATACCTATGCCCAGTATGCTCGTAAGGGCTTTTTTGAGTTGATAGTGGTGGCTGCAATCTCCTTTTTACTTATATGGACGATTAAAAAATCTACAAAATTTCAAACTCTCATGCAGTCAATGATCTTTAATTGGTTAAGCGGAATACTAGCAGTTGAGGTAATGATTATTATGCTTTCGGCTCATAGACGGCTCAATTTATACGAAGAGGCCTATGGTTTTACTACGCTTAGATTGTGGAGCCATCTGTTCATCCTGTGGTTGGCAGCGGCTTTTATTCTGCTGCTCGTGCATATAGTACACAAAAAAAGCGAAAATCAGTTTGTCTTGCAGTTATTTATAAGTGCACTATGCTTTTTTGCACTAATAAATCTTATTAACCCCGATAATTTTATTGCCCGGCAGAATATTGATCGCTTTACTACTACAGGTAAGCTCGATACGTATTACCTAGGTGGCTTATCAGAAGATGCTACTCCCGCAGTTGCCAAATTGCTCAGTCACCCTGATGAAAAGGTTCGAAAAAGTGCTGCCAGTATTTTGTACCAACAAAAGCAATATGTCCCGGACCAATTTAGCGATTGGCAGTCTGCAAATTTAGCACGACACCGAGCAGATCAAATATTTCGTGACAACGCATCACAAATTGAAGATGCGAAGCTATATGGTGAATACCAAGAGCTCAGTACTGACTAATTGCTATTATCACATTTATTGCCTATGAATTTATTGTTAAGAGGACTACACTTCGAGTATAAGTAGGGACAATAACCTAAAGGAGATACCTGTAATGGCAGTAAAAAAAGAAACCTATCCAGCTAACTTTAATGTTGATTATCCGAAGAAGCTCGATCGGTTAACCACGTTTTTTCGTATTATATGGAGCATTCCAGCACTGATTATAGTAACTCTACTGACTGCCTCTGGCTCTGAAAGTTTTATGAATGGGGCTGGTAAAGATGCTTCAGCCGGTGGGGGCGGTATTGTAGCCGGGCTCTTTGCCGTTACAGCTCTTATGATTCTATTTCGACAACGCTACCCACGCTGGTGGTTCGATTTTGCACTAGAGCTAAACCGATACTCGTCACGAGTTGGAAGCTACCTCTTTCTCTTAACTGATCGATATCCTTCAACCGTAGAAAAACAATCAGTTCACTTAGATATAGACTATCCTGATGTTCAAAAAGATCTTAATCGTTGGCTGCCACTTGTTAAGTGGTTCTTGGCTATTCCGCATTATATTGCATTGGTGGTACTCGGGCTTGCTGCATTAGTTGCAACCATTATTGCGTGGTTTGCTATATTGTTTACCGGCCACTACCCTAAGGATCTTTTCGATTTTGTGGTTGGAGTAGGTAGGTGGAGCGTTCGAGTTGATGCCTATGCGTTTCTTCTCACAACCGACCAGTACCCTCCATTTAGTCTTAAATAACAATTAAATAAGGGAGCAACCAAATGGCTAAGTATCTGATTCTATATAACTCAACAATGTCTGCTAGCGAGCAGATGGCAAATGCAACGCCAGAAGAAATGCAAGCCAGCATGGCTGAATGGATTGCCTGGAAAGACGAAGTCAGTAAAGTAGTCGGCTTTGATTTTGGGCTGCCACTTCAGGCTGTGAGCCAGGTTACGGCCAGTGGGGCACAAGCTAGCAACAGCAATGTTTCGGGGCACTCAACAATGGAAGGCGATAAAGACACTATTATCGAACTTCTAAAAACACATCCACACCTAAAACGGCCCGGTGCAAGCATTGACGTACTTGAAATGCTGTCAATGCCAGGTATATAACAGTACATTTACCTGCTTCGCCTACCTATACTGCCAAAACCATAAGTGTTATGATTAAGCCAAATGAAACGATCGTGGCGCTATATATTTGTCATACTGTGCATATGGAGTATTTATTTATTCCTCTCTCTTAATACGCCACAGGCTGAATCAGCTCAACAATATAACATTTCACCGACCGGGCTTATAGTTTTAAAAATATCTGTGCTAGTACCTTTTTTGCTTTGTTGGCTTTTTGCGGTAGCTGGGTGGGCCTATTTTCGTGATTTTGTACGGTCATTGCCTAAAAATGCCGAGCGGCGAGCCTACAACAATGTCGCAAGGGGACTGCTTGTATTAATTATTGCCCTCATAGTGCCTACCCTCATAAATGCAACCTACCATTACTTTAATGGCCCTGAATCTGGGGAGATTAGCGTCAAAATTAATAACTATGTCAGTATCTTTTTGCCACTCATTGGCTTTTCTTGGATGTTTATTGGTGCCAGTCAGCTAATGCAAAACATAAATCTAAAAATAGCTACCTGGTCAAAAACTCTTACCGTATTTTTACCGGTTCTGTTGTTTAGCATTTTTTACATAGCTATGATTTTTACCAATCCGTCCAGACAATCCTCGGCCGATCCAGCTATTCCGGCAAGTTTTTATGTCTCAGATCCGCTCATTATTCTAACTATTATTTTACCGGTTATTGCTTCGTGGATTGTGGGCCTGAATTTGGCATTAAATCTTGAGCAATTTTCACATCATGTAAACCCCAAGCAAAAACCAGGCTTAGCAAGTTTTTATAACGGTGTGCTGTTTATCGTCGGTAGCGTCATTCTTACACAGGCAATAGAGTCTGTCGGGGGTGAACGATTCTCGAGTTACGGGCTGGGCATTATACTGTTCTTGATTGCGTTGCTACTGGTTGCAATATCGATCGGCTATGGTCTTATCGCAAAGGGTGCTAAAAAATTAGCTCAAATAAATACTCAGAAAACAACTGGGTAACATAAAGTGTCAGTTGTTCAAAAAATAATTGCAGCATTTCTGGGTTTAGCGCTCATACCTATTTTATTAATTAGTGGCCTCTTATACCTTAGTTTCAGCGACACATTAAATAAGCAGGCTATTAAAGAGCTTGAGTACATTGGCACCATACAACAACATCGCACCGAAGATTCAATTAACAGAAACTTTGCCCGAATTGATAGCTTGCGAAATCTTTCCATCCTTAAAAATACGTTAGCAAACCAAAATATAAAACCATCCGTAGGTAACGAACAACTTTTAAATCAAACAATTCAGGAAATTAAGACGGCTGACGGCAACATAAGAAATGTTTCAATAATTTCACCAACCGGAACGGTAGTGGCATCAACAAATACGCTAAGCCAAGGTCAACAGCTAGCCGACAAAGATTATTTTGCGAGCGGTAAAGATCATATAGATGTAACCAGCTACCTAGAAGCAATCGAAGAAAACGAAGTAAGACTTTATTTAGTGGGGCCGATAATATTTAGTGACAAGCTGGCGGGTGTCGCGCTAATCGAAATTGATACAGCCGATCTGTTCCCACACTTACTCGACTTTGCGGGCTTAGGAGAAACTGGCGAGACCTTGCTAGTCAGAAAGGCTGCTAACCCCGAAATGATACAAGTGTTAGCCCCTACTCGCCATGGTTCGGCACTCAGTGTGGGCAAACAACTCGGCCAAAATAATGAAGCACTTAGTAATCGGGCTGCTGTCAATACCGATGCAACATTTACACACATCTATGACTATCGTGACAAACCAGTATTGGCAGTAAGTCGGCAGGTCGGTACGACAGACTGGCGGATTATTACCAAAATTGACCAGGCTGAAATTAATAAGCCTATTACCGAACTGCGTGACACCCTACTTTTACTGATATTCGTTATCACAGTCGTTTGTGTTTTCTTGGCATTGTTTGTAGCCAGAGCATTTACCGAACCGCTCCTTGCATTATCAAAAGCAGCCAGTCAAATGAGTAAAGGCGACTTAAAGCAACGTGTAAACGTGAATCGAGATGATGAAATCGGCGTGCTTGCAACAGCCTTTAATTCAATGGCAGAGAGCGTTGAGCATATTGATAGAGCTAAATCAGAGTTTATTTTGCTGGCATCACACCAACTTCGAACACCCTTAACTGCTGTAAAGTGGTTTTCTAAAGAACTCCTAGCCCCTATTAAGCCATTGGGAAAAAGCAAACAAAATCATTACATCAAACAAATCCACGATTCAAACGACCGTATGATTTATTTGGTGAACGAATTGCTAATTGCTTCCAAGGTCGACTTGGGTACTCTTCCTGCTAAGCTGGCAGAAGTTTCACTTGCTGAATCTCTGGATACAGTTGTCGAAGATATATCCGGGATTATTAAAGATGGAAAGATTCACTTGCACACAGATGTTGACGATAAAATTCCAACAATAATGATGGATCCCACCTGGGTTCATATGATTTTGCAAAACTTACTTTCAAATGCAGTTAAGTATAGTCACTCGGGGCAAGAAATATCAGTTTCAATCCAGAAAGCACACAATGAAATAGTAATAACCGTGTCCGATCATGGCTATGGAATTCCCTCAGAACAGCAAGATAAAATTTTTACTAAGTTGTTTCGTGCCGATAATGCCCGTAAGTTAATAAACGACGGATCGGGCCTTGGACTCTACATCTCAAAAGCTTTAGTGGAATTATCAGGAGGTACCATTTGGTTTGAATCAATTCTCGGGCAGGGCACTACGTTCTATGTTAAACTGCCCTTAACACCTAAGCATTAACTATTGTTTTACAAGGAAATTATATGGACGATACACACAAAACCATTCTCATTGTCGAAGACGAAAAACCACTAAGTGAGATATTAACAGAAAGATTCGAGAACGAAGGCTTTAGAGTGATTAGGGCCAGTGACGGTAAAGAAGCACTGGCGATTGCCCTCGAGAAAAAGCCAGACATGATATTGCTTGATGTCATGATGCCTCATATGGGCGGCCTCTCGATGCTCAAGGTACTTCGAACGCACGAAGACGGCAAAAATATTCCTGTCATGATTCTTACCAACTTAAATGACACCGAAACAATAAACGAAGCGTTAGTCGGTGGTGCGTACGACATCTTAATTAAGTCTGACTTTGAAGTTCGAGATATCGTCGAAAACGTCCGCAAGCGACTATTCCCCCAAACCTAACCTAGATACTGCCAGATTACTCCCCTCTGCTACAATTACGTCATGACCCTTGCTCAATATGTCTACTTTTTTGCGCTATGTAGTGTAATTGCTTATTTACTCAACTGC
>CAZIMF010000020.1:0-14719 GCA_964540445.1 uncultured Candidatus Saccharibacteria bacterium | reverse complement strand
GCAGGCAAAGAGGTTGAGCATACCTACTCAGTAACAAAAGTTACCAATGACCTTGCATCTAAAGATGCTGCCGCACATTCAGATAGTTCACACGAAACTCATGAAGATAAAGCAAATTACGCATTAATGCTTTCGGGTGTTGCCCTTGTAGTTGCTTTATTAGCTTTGCTACGCACTCGAACCACTACCCCGCCATCATCAAAAAAGTAAGGTGTTGCATAGATAAGCAAGAGTAGGTATTACGGTAAGAACTCGCGTAAACCAGAAACATAACTTGCCGGAGTATCAACGCCGGCCATAACCCGCATAAGTTTGCAGGTTGATCCACCCATTGCAAAGTTACGGCAAACTGCTGGACGTTTTCGGTAAGCGCCGCAGTGTTCCCATCCAGTGTCCGTTGTTTTTAAAAAACCACAGGTTCCATGCAGAATGTATCGGCCCATGCCCGCAGCTAACGGCGCCAATTCTTCACTGCCGGCCGCTGAAAGATCGGCTTCTTGGGTTTCTTCGTCGATAGGTAAAGCGGTGGGGTATAAAACATTGAGTCTGTCGTAGTCTACTGGTTCGGCTATTGTTTGGAGGGTAGTTCCTCTTGCTGCCATTGACTCATGCTCAGCAGCAGTGAGTTCCATTATTTGAGGACCTTTGCAACAGGCTGCGCTGCAATTATGGCACGATAATCCTGACATACTATTTAATGTACATGAAATTCGCGTATAAGTTCGTAAACTGCCCCATTGTCATCGGCTTTGTATATGCAAACGCTATCAAGATCAAAGGATAAGTTGCTCACTGGCAAAGCCGGTAGTATTTCGGGTACCCCGCCTTCTTTATAGCGGGTAAGCGTTACGTGTGGGCGGTATAAGTTTCGGGCTAAATCGTAGCCTGTATCTTCTGCATTTTTTTGTTGCTCGGCTGTATAAGGGGTAAAGTAGCCCTCGTTAAACGGACGCCCAGGATTTATTCTTAGATTTGCGTTATGGGTAATGAGTAGTTCATGTAGCTGCATGAACTGCGTAGATTTTTGGTAGGATGCCTCCAGGTAACGGCCTGGAGTCATAAAATATCCAGTGTGCTCACACCGAAAACTAGTCGCAAATTTTAATGCATTGGCTACTCCACTGACAACTTTATCGATATCTTTGTTGGCAAACCTGGCCATATATACAGTCATATGGGCAAACTTATCCTCGCCCAGCACAAACATTGTTTGATCGGATTTAAGAGATTGACTTATGGATACGAAAGTTTCGCTAACTTGCTTATTCGGAATTATGCATATGTTAATAAGTGTAGAATTTTCAGGTTTCATACTTGTTTTACTATATCAGCTAACCTTTAATGCCTCTCCGCTCTAGCTCTTCGGCTGTTTCAAATTCCAAATAATTTTGAGTCAATTCTTCGCCAGAACTAATATCGCGAACAGCTATTAAATATGCTTCGTCACGGCTGTTATCTTGTGTAACGGTAGCGTGCAAAGAATGGTTGATAAATTTAGATACGTCAAAATCAACATGCCACATTTGACTTGGCTGATCAAAGAATCCCCACCAAAGAATCTCATCCTTTTCCTTTTGGTTTAGACTATCAAATTGCTCCTGAGTAATATTTAAATCAAGCAGCGGGCTTGCAGTATAAATCAAATCATTTTGTTTAATTGGCTGGTCGGTAAACAGTCCAATCCCATGCAGGTCAGAAGTTTTGAGTTTGTACTTAATGTGAATCATAACGTGATTATAGCAAAAGAGACGCCGGTTCCGACGTCTCTTTAAGGTACTAATTTGGTACACCCGGACGGATTCGAACCGCCGACCCTCTGTTCCGAAGACAGATGCTCTAATCCGCTGAGCTACGGGTGCGTACTACAAGTAGATACTTTAACAGATTACGCGTCTTGCTACAACAGAGGTAATCTGCTATCATTTGTCAGTTACGCTACAGGCCAACAAGGGCCAGTAGCTCAGCTGGCGCAGTTCACTGCAAAATAGGTACGTGTGCTCTAGTCAGCTGAAGTAAAAGTTTTATTAACACAAGGGCCAGTAGCTCAGCTGGTTAGAGCACCTGCCTCTTAAGCAGGGTGTCGAGGGTTCGAGTCCCTCCTGGCCCTCCAGCTCAGATTCATTTAAACTCCTTGGTTTTGAGGAGTTTTTATTTGTTATGATTAGGATGTGAAAAACTCCCAGAAATATGCTCCTCCTGAAGGTTACTATGAACAGACAAAATCGAGACAGCCATCACCCTTTCTAGAAGAAGCAATCA
Source organism: uncultured Candidatus Saccharibacteria bacterium (assembly GCA_964540445.1). Lineage (GTDB taxonomy): Bacteria > Patescibacteriota > Saccharimonadia > Saccharimonadales > 2-12-FULL-41-12 > JALQXV01. The sequence continues at coordinate 12,460 of CAZIMF010000020.1, read as the reverse complement.
AGCTTCTTAGTAATAACCAAAATAAAGCTTTAGATTTTGGCTGTGGAGCTGGTAGCGAAACGGCTTTCATACTTAATAACGGGCTATTCGTGGTTGCTGTGGATGGCAACCCAGAAGCAAAAGATTACATAGATAATTTACCGAATTCAGATAGGGTTAAGTTTATCAATTCAGATTTTGAAACTTTTCAATTTGGTAAATACGACTTGATCAATTCTTCTCGGTCGTTACCATTTATAGACAAAACATATTTTGAGGGTGTAATCCGCAGACTAAAATGTTCTCTTAACACAAACGGGGTCTTTGTAGGTGAACTTTACGGAGTAAACGACCAGTGGAACAAGTCTGACGAGACCATGACTTTTGTAGATAGAAATACAGTTAACATATTGCTAAAAGATATGGACATTATAAAACTAGAAGAAAATGAATTTAACGGGAAAATTGCGGACGGCAGACCCAAGCATTGGCATACATTTAAATTCATTGCTAAGAAAAGTTAAATTTTAAAACAAAAAGCTTATTTGTATCTATTTCAGTTGTGATAATGCGAACGACGGCCTCCAATATTTGTAGATAATACTAATTTATGGTATTATATTTACATGACAGAGTACTTATTTGGACGTGATGGCGCACCTGTAGGCCCTGAACTTGATACTCTATCTGATACTCAAAAAGATTCGATAGATGCTTGCGCAAAATTCTTTATTGCAAACTCTGAGCGAATGAGACACTTTAGAAGCAGAGTTGGAGAGCTTGGTAGAAGCGGTGCGGATACAGTAATCACATTAATTGATGTTGATGACCCGACTGGACATGGAGCATTATTAGCTGATTTATTAATGTCTGGGCATGATTGGCAGCAATACAGAGACAGGGGTGAGATACCTGTTGCAAGAGGCTTGGCTGCAAAAGAGGCTTTCCCCGAAATCCTGTCTGAACTCGGATATGATGTCGCTGCGCGTGAGCTATCCGAAACAGACGATTTACGAGTACTCGTTTTGCACGGAGGAACAGTTCAAGTTATGGACGTTCAATTCGAGTAGGTCAGAGACTGCTTTGGATCTCAGTTGTAATAACGAGAACGATGGCCCTCCACTTGAAATAGGATTGCCAAAACTTATGTTCTAGTATTTTTTATTTGCTGATTTATATCTATAAATTGGGCTTAACGTGGGGGTTTAACTTTTTCTATAACTGCACCTCCAAGATTTAAGACTTGAATGAGCCCGGTTATCGTTTTTGCTATAATGAGTGGGTATGAAGTTTGGGAAATTATTACTTATTGCGTTTTTACCGGCTCTAATTTTGAGCACAGTACTGCCCAATACTTCAGCTCAGGCTTTATCTGGAAGTGACTTTCAGGCTGGCCGCATTATGGATGATGCCGTATTTTTTAATAGCAATTCCATAAATACAACGCAAATCCAAGACTTCCTAGGCAGTAAAGTTCCTGTCTGTGACACAAATGGCACCCAGCCATTTAATGCTACGCAAACGAGGGGGCAATATGGAGCCGCAAGAGGTTTTCCTCCTCCGTACACTTGCTTAAAAGACTATCAAGAAGCTACGCCTACTAAAACTGCAGAGGAAGGTCTTTGCAGTGAATATACAGCTGGCACAAAATCGGCGGCAGCAATAATAAATGACGTTGCAAAAGCTTGTGGCATTAACCCTCAATTGCTGTTGGTCGAGCTACAAATCCAACAAAGTTTGATAACAGATGATTGGCCATGGCCTATTCAATATAATTTCGCAACTGGTTTTGGTTGTCCTGACACAGCCGCCTGCGATCCCCAATACCAGGGTTTCTTTAACCAGGTATACGGTACTGCAAGACAATTTAAGTACTACATTAAAAACCCAAATCTTTTCAGTTTTCGTTCAGGGGTCACAAACTCTATACAGTATAGCCCGAACCCTGCATGCGGCAGCAGTGCGGTATTCATCCAAAATCAGGCTACTGCCGCTCTTTATAACTACACGCCATACCAGCCTAACGCAGCCTCATTGGCAAATTTAAATGGCATAGGTGATGCATGCAGTTCCTATACAAATCGCAATCTCTGGCGCTATTTTAACGATTGGTTTGGCAGCACAATTGTAACGGTTCCTGCTCCAACTGCTGCGGTCACTATTAATGGCGGTGCCAGTGCTACCGTTGCTTATGGCAGTAATGCAACGCTAAGCTGGAGTTCAGCAAATGCAACAAGCTGTACACTTAACCCGGGTAGTGTCAGTAGCCTCAATGGAACCCAGATGCTCGTCAAATTAACGCATAGCGTAACGTATCAATTGGAATGTACGTCAGCAGCAGGATCGGCAAGCGCTTCAGCTTCGGTTATTGTTACCCCGCCGACCTTTGCCTATATACTCGGCTATATTGCCAGCCTAGACTCAACAGTAGGCAGTACCCAAACTTTATCGCAACAGATTACCCAGGCCCAAAATTTTTACACCAAAGGCGATAGTAACCAAGCTAAGAAATTCTTAACCAAGGCGTCGGATGATATCGATAAGCTAGTCAGGCAATCCAGGCTCTCACCAACCGCTGCAAACGAACTCAAAGCAGCTATAAACGACCTTACAGTAACCTTATAGGTCTGTCTATTTAACGAACCTAAAAAGTGATTTAGCGAAACTTGCCACTCGTATCGGCTGCGCAAGGGTTCACTACTGCATTTGAAGTGTAGACAGCTTCGTTAGGAGCAGGTATGACCGTACCTAGGGGAGCAGGATTCTGGTTATTGCGAACAAGAATGTACATACGAAGTGTACTTACGCCTGCAACAGGGGCGCTATCAAAACTCCAAGGACTATTTAGAGTTAGTGGAGCTGCATCTACAATCTTTCTGATTTGGGTATCATTGATAGACTCATAAAAGTCGACCGCGCTTATAGCACTGCTATTTAATAAAGCGTACCCATGGTTTACCCATTTACCGCTGATACATTCAGGCGTGACAAAAATTGATGCAGCCTGACCATTTCCGGTACCTCCACCTTGGCCATGTCTTGCTTCTGAAACCCCTAATACCGCAACGCCTATCAGGGAGAAGGCTGACATAATGAGAGCTAATTGTTCTATCTTAAATCTTGATTTGGTGGCTAGTTTTTTCACGTTAACTTTTCCTCTACTATTAGTGTTTTTTGACTTTTTCATGATGACTGCATCTTACTATAAACTCTTATGCTAATCAATTAAGCAGTCACGTCTGTTAAACTACAAGTAAATGAAAAACGGTTTAGTTTCAAAAATTAGACAGATCTTTTTGCTAACCCAAACTAAGCTTATGGCGTCGGTTGTTTTAGCGTTGATTATCTTCCTGGTTGAGTTTAGTAAAATCATTCTCCAGTCATTCGAAAGTGGTTCGGGAACGCCAGTTGGTACAACTGGTACAACAATTAGTGACAATGTTCTAAATATCTTGCACGATATAAGCGCTTTGCCGAATGCGGAGGACGTCGTGACTGCTCTTTTTTGGGCAGTTACTGCCGTCGTCGTCTTTTCTATCGGTGTTGCTATCAAAAACATAATTACATCAATTGAAAATGAAATTGCCGCAGATCTTAATGCTCCAAAAAAGTCGATACCCAAGCTCCTGATTACGCGCTTCAGTGAAAAGATACTGGCCGCTGCTAGTTTTGCTGCACTGAGTGCGATTAGCATCCTTATCCTCATCCCCTATTGGATGGATTTGCTTCGTATTTTTGCATTTTCCAATTTTGATATTGGTCATGGGCTTTATTTTCTAGCTGGTTTTACCGGTCTCGTCGCTACTATTTACATTGTTTGGGTAGCAGCTTATTTTATCTGGATATATGAAGAAAGCGTAGAGTAGAAAGGTGTAGTAAACGTTTACTACTACAGGGGTAGAATTTGGTAAATAATATCCAGCGTGTAAGGATAGATACATGAATAAAAAGATCATATTGATTGTCATAGCCGCGCTGGTTGCCCTTGGTGCAGGCTATATAATAAGCAAACAAACCTCAGATAATAAACCTGCGCAAACAAGCACCGCATCCGACACCCCACTACCGGCAGCAATGGGCGGGACACTTGATTTAACCGGGCAGCAGCTGACAGAATTGCCTGAGTCTGCGCTTAATCGAACTGATATTACTACACTCAATGTTTCAAACAATCAATTAACTAGTTTACCCGCAGCCATCAGTAAGCTTGCCAACCTGGAAGTTTTAAATGTTGAAAACAATCGACTCGTGACATTGCCAGCCGAGCTTGTGCAGCTTAAAAATTTACGCGAAATACACGCCAACAACAATCGAATGACCAGCCTGCCCGGAGAATTAAGTTCGATGACCCAACTTACATTACTAGACATCTCGGGCAATAGTATCTCCGCAAGTCAAGTAGATGAGCTAAAAGCAGACCTTTCCACCACCGAAATCAAAAACTAGTAATCGCTTTGTCACTTCTTTTGGACGGTAAGATAGTTAACGCAACCATTCTTACAATTCTGGTACAGTTAAAAGCTTACTAATTAAGGAGCCTGACATGAATCCAGACGATCATAAGTATGTACGCGTGAAGAAGATGAGCCTGATAATCATAGCCTTAATCGTAGTTGCCGGATTAGTTGGGTGGCTACTGGGTCGATCTGATGACCCGAAACCAACTACTAATCAGACCCCCAGTTCTCAAAACACATCCCAGCCGCCAAGCTCTGCCGGTTCTAATAGCAGTTCCGACGTAAAGTCACTAGTCAGCTATACCTTGCCTGATGGTTGGAAAGAAGCGACGTGCCCAAATGCTACCGGGGCTGTTTTTGTTATTCCTAGTGGCGCGAGCGGGGTTAATTGTGACGCTAATCCTAGTTCACCGGTTAAAATATCGGTAGATCCGGCTAATAACACCGACTGTAATCAGCTGCAAAATGTTCAGAACGTGTCTAAGCATGTCTGTGTCTCGGAGTTCATTAATGGCAAGAAAAGCTTAAAAGCCGAAACTGCATATAATAAAGATTCATCTTACAAAAAAGAGACAGCTATTAACGCGTACTATATAAATACAGGCAAAGGTGTAGTTAAGGTCGAGTATATTCACGACCCAAGCAGCAACGATTACCAAGCTGGCTTCGAACAACTTGCTAAGAGTATCCAAGTAAAATAAATCGAACTCGCTACAGACTTGGGAACTGCTAATGCTAAGATATAGTAATGTCTTCCAACACTGCTAAAAATAGCCGTCGTAAAAAGAGTAGCAAGCAGTCCAGCGCACAATTTATCCGTCTGCGTAAGCAGCTATTTAGGCGTCGTTCTCTGGTAATTCTGCTTGGCGCAGCAGTAATTCTGGCTGGTTTTTATTATCAGCGTTATAACGACCATAGATTGCCAGCTCCGTTACCACCTCCACCAGCAAACGCACTTTACAAACAAGCCAACCAACCAATAGATAAACGGGTAGATGACTTGCTGCAGCGTATGACTATCGAAGAAAAAATAGGTCAGATGGCAATGGTAGATAAAAACAGCGTTGTAAAACCAGTTGACGTTTCGCGGTATGGGCTGGGAGCCGTTTTGAGTGGTGCCGGCGCTAAACCGGCAGACAACACACCAGCCGGTTGGCTGACAATGGTCGAAACCTTAAAAACTCAAGCTACGCAATCCCGCCTGGGCATCCCGTTATTGTACGGAATTGATGCAACGCATGGGCATGCCAATGTGCCTGGTGCCACCGTTTTTCCTCATGATATAGGGTTGGGCGCTTCGGCTGATTCTGACCTTGTAAGACAGGTTGGAGCAGCTACGGCCGAAGAATTAGCCGCAACTGGCATTAACTGGAACTTCGCGCCAATGCTAGATGCACCGCAAGATATTCGGTGGGGCCGCACATACGAGACTTTTTCAAGCGATCCGCAGCTTAACGCGCAACTGGGCACTGCTTACATTGAAGGTACTCAAAAACCGGTAGATGCTACCAGCCGGCCACTGGTGCTGGCAACTGCTAAACACTTTTTAGGCGTTGGTTCAATGAAGTGGCTTGCCACAAACAATAAAAACTTTAAAATCGATCAAGGGAAAACACCGCAGCGAGACGATCTACTCGACAGCGAATACCTGGTACCGTTTGCAGCAGCCACCAAAGCTAACGTCGGTAGCGTTATGATTGGTCTTACCGATTATGACAAGGGTCGAATAATAGACAACAAGTACTTAATTACCGACAAACTCAAAAACGAACTCGGTTTTACGGGCATAGTTGTCTCGGACTGGTACGGAGCCTATGAATTTTCTGGAACGTCTAAATATAACGCTAATGTCACGACAATAAACGCCGGATTAGACATGGCCATGTTGCCGTATGAGTATAAAGATTTTGTGGCCGACGTTCGAAAAGCAGTAAAAAAAGGTGCAATACCGCAATCAAGAATCGACGATGCCGTACGCCGTATTTTATATCAAAAATTCAGTAGTGGCTTATTCGACGAAGTAAGTCCACAGGTCCCACTTACTTCTATTGGTTCGATGCAGCATCGGCAGTTGGCGCGCAAAGCGGTAGCTGAGTCAGCTGTTTTGCTCAAGAATAACAATAAGGTACTGCCATTAGCTAAAGACTCCGGTCACATTCTGGTTGCTGGCACCGGAGCTGATAACATTGGTCGTCAGTGTGGTGCCTGGACAGTCGAATGGCAGGGGATTGACGGTAATTGGCTCCCTGGAGCTACTTCTATACTCCAAGGCATTAGGCGTGCTGTAGGCGCATCTAGCGCCATAGACTATGACAAAGAGGCCAACTTTGACAATCTTTCTGGTAAGGCCGACATCGGTATTGCTGTAATCAGCGAAAAACCATATGCCGAAGGCTGGGGAGATAACCCGCGCCCAACGTTAGAACAAGCTGATTTATTGGCAATTCAGCGTCTAAAAACTATGGCCAAAAAAGTAGTTATTGTCTCTGTTACTGGCCGACCGATATTTATGAATGATCAGATAGCTGCCGCAGACGCAATGGTAGCCGTTTGGCTCCCCGGTAGCGAAGGGGATGGCGTTGCTGATGTACTATTTGGCTCTCAGCCATTCACCGGAACGCTCCCGGTTGCCTGGCCGGCAACAATTAAGCAAGTGCCCATTTCTAGTAACGGAATAACTGCCGACGGCACCCCACCATTATTTACCCGAGGTTTTAAGCTGTAGCATTTAAGCTGTAAGATTTCTGGCATCATTATTAGATAAAAGGTGGCATTCTATATTGAAGAAAGTTAGGAGAACGAATGGACATCGCAGCGAAAACGCCGACGATTAAGCTTAATAATGAAATTTTAATACCGCAAATTGGTTTCGGTGTTTTTAGAATACACGACACTCAAGTTGAAGAAGCAATAGAGTCTGCCTTTCGGGCCGGCTATCGGGCAGTTGATACGGCTGCAGCGTACGGGAACGAAGAAGGCGTTGGCCGCGCGGTGGCGTATTCAGGAATTCCGCGCGAGGAACTTTTTATAACCTCTAAGCTTTGGAACAGCGATCAAGGGTACGACTCTACGCTTAAAGCCTTTGATGATAGTCTGGAGCGGCTAGGCATGGACTACCTCGATTTATACCTTATCCATTGGCCAAAACCCCAACTAAGAAAGACCGCCGAAACCTGGCGAGCGCTGGAGCGGTTATACGAAGAAGGCCGGGTGCGGGCAATTGGTGTATCAAATTTTAAGCCATTCCATCTCGATACTCTTTTACAGTCCGCCAACATCGTACCAGCCGTTAACCAGATTGAGCTGCACCCTATGTTGACCCAACTCGAAACACGGGCTTACTGCCACGAAAATGATATTGCGGTCGAATCATGGAGCCCACTTATGCACGGCGGAGAACTGCTTAATAATAAGACGATTACCGGGATTGCTAATGCTCACAATAAAGAACCGGCCCAGGTGGTGTTACGATGGCACCTCCAATCTGGACTGATAGTAATTCCAAAGTCGGTTACACCCGAACGTATTCAATCGAATATAAACATTTTTGACTTCATGCTTTCGGAGGACGAAATGGATCGGATAAACAGCCTTAACCGCGACCAGCGAATTGGCCCTGACCCCGATAATTTTTAAAAGAGCCCCGTATAATAACGGGACTCATTTAAGGATTCAACAGGAAGCGCGGGTGGCTAGCGCATAGTCTTCTTTCCTTTTTTGCCACTGGCCTTACCACCCATACGAGCAATTCTTACTCTATCTTCTTTTGTCATTGAAGCAAATCCGCGATCTTTTGTTGACATATCGTTCCTCTCTAAAATCTTACTTTGTGTTAGCACTTTCAATAGTAGAATGTATTCCGCTCATGTTCTGTTAGAAAAGCAACAGCTACATAAATGAAAGCGACAATTAGTATTCTTCAATCTTTTTTATCATGCGCGAGACAATACGTTTTCCAAGCGGCGTATTCATAATAACCATAGTTAAAAGTACAAAAGGAATTATGTAATATTGGGCATTGGGAACTATCTGACCGATGTAGTAGCCAGCGTAGCTAGTACTGGCTGTCCATAGCACGGCACCACTGACGTTGGTTATCATAAACGGCGTAACCGGCGTTTTAGCAACCCCGCTCAATAGTGGTGCCACATTATGCATAATCGGTAACCAGCGACTTAGAACTAAGGTGCTGTAACCATGTTTTTTCATAAACCGCTCGGCCGCCTGACCCTGTTTCTCGGTAAAGTATTTCTCGGTCTTTTTTTCGTAGAGCAGCTTACGGCCGTATTTAAATCCGGTGTAATAACCGGCAATATAGCCAAGAATTGCGGCAATCGAGCCAACAAAAATAATCATGAATAAGTTTAGTCGATCGGTATTGGCAAAGACACCAGCTGCAAACAGCAGTGAAAAACTTGGCAGAGGGAGGATTAAACCGAGCAAGACCCCACACTCAATAAATACGCTGATAAAGATAATTAGATACCCAAACGACTCTAGTAATGCTCCTGCGTCCATAGGATTTATTATGCAGTACAGTGGAATACTTACCAAAAGAAAGCCCGCCGCGGTATGATAGTACTCATGAAATTACTTAACGGCGCCGATTTAGCCGGCTTTATTCAAGAACGCCAAGCTCGGCAAGTCCGCGGGCTGAGACAAGCGCATGGCATCGTACCAAAACTAGCTATTATCCGAACTAACCCGGCCCCAGTGGTTGATAGCTATATGAAGCTCAAGCAAACCTACGCCGATGAAACGCTCATCGAAGTGACTATTTACCCAATCGAACAGTCAAAAGCGATCGACCTTATACAAAAACTCAATGCCGATGAAACGATCCACGGTATTATTGTTCAGATTCCGTTGCCCGATCCGGCTCAAACTGACGAGATTCTCAATACTGTTTCTAGAGATAAGGATGTAGATGGTTTGGCTTCAGATACAGTCTTTGATCCGGCAACACCGATGGCTATTGACTGGTTGCTGGCTGGTTACAATATTGATTTAAAAAATAAGCAGATACTTATAATTGGGCAGGGAAGGTTAGTAGGTAAACCACTGGCTGCATTATGGCAGGCGTCAAATTATGATGTTGCCACTGCTGACCGGAGTACAGAAGATTTAGCTGCTCAAGCCAAAAAAGCCGACATTATTGTTTCTGCCACGGGTAAACCCGGTGTAGTTACGGCAGCTATGATTAAGCCAAACGCAGTCATCGTAGATGCGGGTGTTGCCACCGACAGTAACGGGCTTATCGGTGATGTAAGTTCTGAAGTACGAGAGTTGCCAGATATTACGATTACTCCGGAAAAGGGTGGTGTTGGGCCGCTGACTGTCTGTGCACTATTTGAAAATGTTATCCGCGCCGCCCAGGCTACTATCAAACCATGAAAATCGGTGTATTTGACTCGGGAGTCGGTGGCCAATCGGTAGCAAACGCTATCAAATCTGCATTGCCAGAACATCAGGTCTTGTACGCTGAAGATACTAAAAACGTTCCCTATGGCAATAAGTCACCAAAAGAGTTGCTGGCGTTAGTAACGCCACTTCTAACCAGCTTAATAGACGATGGTGTAGAAGTAATTGTTATTGCCTGTAATACCGTCACTACAACCTGTATTGAAGAGTTACGAAAAACATTCAAAATACCACTTATTGGTATTGAGCCCATGTTAAAACCTGCCAGCCAGCAAACAAAATCAAATATTATTGCTGTTTGCGCTACACCAACTACACTTGCTAGTAAACGATATGCTCAACTACTGGTTCAGCATGCGAAGCACCTGGAAGTACTCGAACCTGACTGCAGTGAATGGGCCTATATGATTCAGCACGATGCCATAGATGAGCAGCATATCCACTCCCAAATAACGGCGTTATGTGAAGCTGGTGCCGACGTTATTGTGCTGGGGTGTACTCACTACCACTGGATTGAAGAGGACATTAAGGAAATTGCCACAAAATATCACGTGGCGGTTATTCAGCCCGAACAAGCGGTGGTGGCGCAGCTTAAGCGAGTGATCGCACAACTTGGTTAAACTGTTCGGCTCTGTCTTTATAGTTTTTGAACAAACCAAAGCTGGCGCAACCAGGGGAGAATAGCACTATATCGCCGGGCTGAGCTTGTGCTCGAGCGGCAGCGATGATCTCTCCCATCGTTGTTTTTCCACTCAACAGCGTCCACTCAACAGCTCGTGTCTCTTTTAAGGCATCAATGGAATCAATAATTTTTTCACCAGTGTCACCAATACCAATAACATGCGTAACATTGCTGGTAACTACTGTTTCAGCAAGCTTGCCAAAGTCTATACCTTTGTCTGAACCGCCTAAAATAATTATTTTCGGTTCTGCAAATGCCTGAATTGCTACCATAGCCGTTTCGGGGGTCGTTCCAAAGGAGTCATTATAGTATTTCACCGAATCCAGCTCCCGAATGAGTTCTAAACGGTAGGGGAGGCCGCTAAAGGTGCTGACAGCCTGCTTAACCGCTGCAGCATCGTGCGTAACTTGCCAGACAGCTGTAGTGGCGGCACAGACGTTCTGCCAGTTGTGGGGGCCTAGGAGCTTAATATCGCTTACAGTGCAAACCTCCGTATAATCGATGACGACTGCATTGTCGCGAATATAAGCGCCGGGTTTTGCAAAATAAGGTATTTTAACCCCGTCGCCAGCAGAAGCAATCTGTTGAGAATGCTCATTTTCAGCATAATATATCGTGATGTCATCTGGAGTTTGCCAGCGAAACAGCTGCTGCTTAGCGGTCATATATTCTTCAAAATTACTATGCCAGTCTTGGTGTTCGGGTTCTACCATTAGACAAACAGCAATATGGGGGGAGTATTTCAAGTCAATTAACTGGAAATTAGCTAACTCGAGCACTACGTAATCAGTGGGCTGGATCTTAGCTTTAAGCATTTCAAGCGGTGGTGTACCGATGTTGCCGCCCAAATGTACACGGTAGCCAGCTGCTTCGAGCATACGGGCGATTAAAGTGCTGGTTGTGCCCTTACCTTTAGTCCCGGTAACACCGATAATGTTTTTTGTTGGGCAAACACGCATAAACTCATTGGTATTTGTAGTCACTTTTTGAAGTATGGCTTCACCATTTGCTGCCACGATGTCTTTAGGGTGAAGACCCGGTGTACGAACAAGCAGATCAAAACCATCGAGCCCTTGTAGATAGCCCTCCCCAAGCTGTGCAGAAACTCCATCCGGAGTTTCAAGCTCGGTGTTACGGTCACAAATTGTGATGGTATGGCCTTGCGTCTGCCAGTATTCAAGGGTTGAAGCGCCCTGACTTGCAAAGCCAAGTATAGCGACGTTCATACGCAGTTAACCGGCCAGTTGCTTTTCAACGATGGCTGCGACTTGCCGTGGTGTCATGTCGGCTTTGAGGATAAATTCGCTAACGCCAAGGTCACGGATGCCCTCGGGGGCCTCTTGTTCGCCCATATTAGTTAAAATAACGACCTTAATGTTTTTACCCCACGCTGTTTTTCGGAGTTCGATAAGCATTTGGTGCCCATTCATTTCGGGCATCATTAAGTCGAGCAGAATAATATCCGGCTTCATTTCTTCGCATAATTTTAACCCAAGCACGCCGTTCTCAGCTGTTTCAACCGTATAGCCTTCGGCCTCAAATTTAATGCGGTACATCTGCGAGATCGCAGGGTCGTCTTCGATGATTGCTATGGTAGCCATTACTAAAATTAAAGGCTACTCGTACGCAGATTGCAAGTGTATGGCTTATGGTAATCTATAAGTAATGAGTAAATCCGGACCGGAAAGGCAATCATGGGGCACCAGCGTCTAGTAGCGGCAGACCAAAGTAAGGCCTACCCAAAATTCTTAAAATCGGCCTACGATAGCAGCAAACCACTTAGCTTAAAAGAGCCGATCCTCATACGCATGAATGAAGCAGACGCCATTAAGCGCTTCGAAGCATTGGTCGGAGCCTATGCACCGTACGGTATTGTTGATAATTATCCCGTAGAATTATTTGATCATCCAAATTATGTCAA
>CAZIMF010000019.1:0-15392 GCA_964540445.1 uncultured Candidatus Saccharibacteria bacterium | reverse complement strand
TTAGCAAATACTACCGCGTTACCGTTTTCTAGAGTAAATCGGTCAAAAATAACTAACCCGGAGTTATGCATATTGATGCCGTACAAAATACCGTTGTCCTGCGTTAAGTCGGCGCTAGTGAACGGAAAGCTGGTGCTAATTGCGCCGGTGTTCATGTTGCGCCGAATCTGTAACTGATCGGTAAATTGCGGCACCGTACTGTTAAGGCCTTGTTCTTGTTGGCTGCTGGCTGGCTTTGAGTAGACCAGTTGCTGACCAAGGATAGACTCTACCTTATGGGCTACAAATTCTAATTCCTCGAGGGAACTGGCATAGAGCGTAAAGTAAAAACCAAAACGGAAGAATCGTTCTTCGCCGACCTGCAATTTAGTACGCATTTCCTCGGCGTCCATAATGGCTGACTGTTTGGCCGGATCGCGCACACGCCCCTTTTCGGCATCAATCATCAATCCGGCTTCTAGTTGAGCTACCTTTTTACGAAGATTCTCAAGTACTACCTGGCTTTCAACCGGATATATATACAACGACAGATCCATAATCTCATCGATGTTAACCATGCTGCTTATCCAGCCGGTGGTTAACTGACGGGGGTAGCCATAGACATAGTAGGTGCGAGCGTAACGAGTACCGAGCTGAAAGTGAGTTTTTTGATACTCAATTGAGCTTGGCGCGATAAAGTCACGGAGTGCCGTAATGCCTTTTTTAAAGGCGGCATCAACTTCTTGTTCTTCACGGACGCGTTGTGCCTGAGCAATTGCAACCGGATCAAGTGGTGGTTGTTTTTTGTTGCCAAATGCCATTATCCAAGCTCCCGTTCCAGGCCTGGTTGTCGGGCTTCGCCCACGCCTTTAGTCACAATCGGTACCTGTAAATCATCAAAATTCTTAAGTTGTTGCCGAGTAGCGGTGTCGGGGTTGTAAGTATCGTAATAAAGCTCGATAAGTTCCTGCGTATCAAGGGGCAAGCCTTGCACTCCGCACTGCAACAGACCGCTTAGGACTGACTGCACGCGATTACGCAGTTCGGCTTTGGCATCTTCAAGCTTCTTTTCATTAATAACGACGTGAGTTTTAGCGTTACTAAATAACTTCACCATGCCGTCGAGCAAACCTTTGCTTGATGCTAAAGGTTTGGTTGATTCTAAAACCGGGAAAAACGGTATCGTTACATAAAAATTTTTGTCCATAATATTAGTTTGGGCGGCCATTTGGTCTATATAGTCAATGTAATCTTCCATGAGCAGAGCCAGCAGCATGTTGTCGTGTTCGCTACGAATTTTATCGAGCTTTTCGATGTAGGGCCGCAAGTCTACTTTTTGGGAACGCACAAAGATTTGGATCGGAAAATACAGTGAGTTTAAAAACCCCTGGTAGCTATACTCAACGCCTTCCCTTTCTTGGGGGCTCATTAAGTCAAAGTTAATCGACTTAACCATAATCACCGAACGATATGAGCCGTCATTCATAATGACAATGCCATCCCGAATCTCGGCAATTTGAAGATTGTTTTGGGTGCTGTTTGGATTGATTGCGGGTTTTTGAAGACCAGCCGGCTTAATGGCACCCTGAGGATCGCCCGGAATCACTAGCCCAGGTTGCATATCCGGCATGAAGTTTGCGCGCGGGTCAAGGCCTGCTTGTTGCCCGGGCTGCGGCGGAGCTTCGGCATATACGGCACCCTGCGCCCCCGCTATCGGTTGTTGTGCATACGGTTGTTGCGCTGGTGCGTTTTGCGGCTGAACACTTGGAATGCTCTGAGCCGGGTATTGCTGCTGATTTTGTTGATCAGATGGATTCATTGTTGATCCGGTTCCCACCTACGTACGTTACTGCTTGGTGCGCTGTTTATGTTTAACGAAGCGATATCACCACTTCGTTGCTTTCGTCATTTCTCTTAGCCTGCCGGGCGAGAGTGGAGATGTTTAAATCGTTATTCTGAGCAAGTTCTAGTATATCAGGGTCAACAGGCTTTGTCATTTCCGCTTGCGCTTGATCTACCACTGGTGATGTAGCCGATCCATCGTCTGTTTTGCTAGTGGATTGATCATCTTGATACGGCTGCTGTTGGGCCTGACCTTGATCGTTTGGCAATGGCTTGGACACTTGGTCTGGATCATCTTGATATGGTTGAGTCATAACGGGTGAACCTGTCACCGGATCCGGGGCTACCGAGAGAGTCCGCATGTTGCCCTTAGAGAGATTGCTAACCGATCGTTTGTTACGGAGGTCGGCTGCTAGCAATTGCTCGTCTAGGGCTGACTCATTACCAGTTGGAGCATAGGCATTGGTTGGCGGCGTAAAGTTAATTGGTGGTGGCACAATTACATCAAGAGGTTCTCCTTGCCGAATGCGCTGCATTTTATCAAGCGATTGTTGTCGCCGCTGGTCGCTGCTACTCTTAATCATCTGATTAAAATTATTAGAGACCGCCGTATCTTCATCAAGCACATCTTCGTAGCCATTCAGGTCTATATCCGGAACGGCTTGCGGGAGTGTCATCGGGTTAATCAGGCGATCACCTATTTGCGGGTAATCACTAATACTGCCCTCGTTTAATGTTGCATTTTTGACGGCCCAGCCGCGACTATCAATAGTATCAGCCAGAGCTTTAAGTCTACTTTGCACCTCTGTTTGGTCGAGCCCGTTGGTAAGTTGCTTCTCAATTTTTTTTGGCACATTGATGGTAACAAGTTCCTCTAACCCTGCCTGGTCCCAGACCCGAATCTGATTTTTAAATCGAAAACGAAGCTTAGCCAACACCCAAATCTCAGTCGGCTGCTCACTGCTCCACGGAATTGCCAGGAAAAAACCAATCAATGTTGGCGGTAAAAAAATCGCCAATAGGAAAACAGCTCCTTGCGACACCGCAAAAAAGCCTAAATAGCCAAAAAACACCCCAATTGCCCCAAAGATGAACTGCTTGAGCGTTAGCGGGCCAAGAAATTTGTCCTCGGCCTCAATATCTTGAATTACTTTATATGTTGCCATTAGCTTTATACTATTTTACCACTCTTTTACATTCCAATTAATAAAGAACGTAACAGTAAAGTATATTGTAAAATGCTATTGCTTTTTTAAGTAATTTATGCTACAATTAAGTTGTAAAACTAAAAAATAAATAGCAATAAAGCTCACAGTATCTATTATGGAACAAGAACCTACTTCTCAGCCTGGTACCGGAACACCACCCGGTGTTGACCCTGCAGTAGCCGCAGCCAACCTGAGTACTCCTCCACCTACAGTAGTTATGGCCCCTGAACCGAGGCTGGCGTTCGAAAATATCCCCGGGGTATACACAGAAATAACTAAGCCAGAAACCCCCGCACAGGAAACATATGTTGAGGCTGTTTTTAAGGCACAATTAAGGTTAGCCGCAGTCCGTCACAAGCTAAATCCATTTGGCTCTGATCCCAATTTAGACTACGCCAGTGACCCAGAATATATTGAAGCGCTAATGGTTAATTCAGAATATCTGGCAGGTGTGCTTTTACTTGATCGGTCACCGGTTAAGCCTGAAAATATTCCTCTAAGTCGTGACGGCTACGAATTACTTGCCTTTCGTTTAAACAAAGGAAATATCCCCACGTACGATGAAATTGTCGGGCTGCGCAATGTTATTACTGCCCGTAACCCGGAGAGTCTTTTAGCCGATACAGGCCTAACTCCAGCAGAGAAAGCCAAACTAGAAGGCTATATCAAGGATGTGCAAGAAAAGACTCGAGCAGAGCATTGGATGTTAAGTGATGAAGAAAGTGATTGGTATGATCGAGTCGCTAAAGCTCCTTCTTTAACCCCCTATGTTGCCTCTCCTCCTAAGAAAAGTAGAGTCCCTAGATTTATATCTGGTCCAAAACATGTAGACCCTAAATATAAACCAAAAGCGCCGCGGGAAAGTTTGAAATATTTATCTAAAGATGAAATTGCCAAAGTAAAGAAAGATTTCTGGTACGAAAATCCACGCCAAGAATTTAATCCTGACAGAGACAGTTCAGAGGATAATGCTATCTTGAAGGCAGCTCAGGATGAGGCAAAAGCTCGACTTAGAATCGACAATCGTATGACAAAATTAAAAAACCAAATTGAAGAAGAAAAAGAGATGGAAGCTCAGGCGCAACAAGCTGCTACATACGCAGCTCAGCTTGGTGCATTGGGAGTTCGTCCAGAGCGAGAGCAAATGATGTTCGAGCAAGCCGAAGCGAACATTCGTCGGTACAACCAGAGGCTTACGGCCAACAGCACAAATGAAGCTATTGTTATCGCTGGCGTTAAGCCAATCAAACGGCGTTAAGCCCCAAAACATAAATTGTATAGAGCTTAGTTTTTAACTGTTATGAGACTTTTAAAGAATTATCTAGTTCGAGATTGGCGGCCTGCATCAGTATCGTTAAGGGCGTCTTCGACCTGACCTTGAGGTCGATTTGGGGGTGATGTACCTGGAGGAAAGAAGCCTTCAGGTGCTACATATTTGCCAGCGAACTGATCGGTAATCCCGGCAAAGGCTGTCATTTCTTCTTTCGTTCTTCCAGAAGCGCCCGCACCTATACTTGTGATCATCTTGCCAGTAGGCTTGCCATCAATGACTTCAGGATGTTCCGTACGAATAGAGTCAACAATTCGTGCAGCACGTTGCAGTGTTGCGTCGTGTTTAACGCTATCTGCTTGAGCAGCAGCAAGCTGTCTATCCTCATCGGCAGTTCGAGTAGTCTTCGCGCTTAGCTTAGCAACAGTATCGTCTGCGGCCATCTTGGCTGCGCCTGTATCAGCTACCGTTCTGCTCATAGTCGTCCAGGTATCGGCATTGTAGCGACCTGCTTCGTAGCTGCCCTTAGCTTCATCAACTTCAGTAAGCAGATTTTCTCCCATGGCGCTAGTCTTGAATGAACCGTCATTATTATCCCAACGAGCGTGTTTCCATTGAAGGTTCTTATCTTGGTTTGCAAACCCGGCACCAATCCATGCCCCATTAGCTTGGTTGCTATCCATGCCCCATTCGTCAGCAGTTTCACCAAAGCTTCGCACAAGATTGTCTTGCTGGGCTTGAGTATTGGCTTTCTGCATTTCGTAAGACAGGGACTGTTGGTACTGGCTCACATTCTTCCTGCCATACTTGCGCTGTGCTTCATTAACTGAAGTTTCGTTTTGCCATGAGCCCCCGGCACTTTGATACTCTACGCCTCCAGTTCTGTTGCCTTGAGCATCGGTAGCGTAGCGCCATAGCGTGCCCTCCCCTTGCCCCGCGGCTCTTTGCCTGTCTGCCAGGTCTTTGTTAACGGTGTAGGCACGGATGAGCGAGTCGTCGCCATAATTTTTAGTTGCATCTCGTTTCTCCATATCTCGCTTAGTAAGTTCTGCTTCACGATCGAGTATGTCGGCCTTATACCCTGATAAGCCTTTAGCCCTCCTGCCAGCATAATAGCCCCGAAGACCCCCGTGGGTATCGGCTGCTGTTGAAGCTTTTCGGTACGCTGCCACTCGGCTTTGGAGGTTCTGGTCTTTGAGTTTTTGTTTTCGGTAGTCGACACGATCTTTAATGAAGCCGCTTTTGCCGGCTTTATCTCCGAGGCCGCTGGCAAGGGCACCGATTTTGCCTAGGGCACCACCGGCGAACTTAAAGGCAAACGGTATTAAGAATAGCGGCGCGTAGATAACGATAATACCTGTGATAATTTTTGCGACGCCCTGCAGGCCACCGGTGTTGCTGGTAAAGATAATTGAGCCAAATACATCAGATAAGGCAAACATGAGGGCAATTATTGGGTAGACGATGAGCGTTTTGGAAAACAAATCAAACCATGCTTTAAAGTATTTTTCGGTACCCGGCAAAACGTAACAAGCGACAGCAACCGGCGAGACAACAATCAAGAAGAATAACAGTGCCTGCCGAATAACTACGGTAACAATAATTGCCAAAGCTAGTAGCCCGATTGGGATGAGCAAAAAGAGTAAAGAACCAAGTGCGCTTAAAATGGCGGGGAGCCCTCCAAATACAACAGTGGTAAACATAGAACCGACAGCTGCTGTTAGCGGACCTGCCGCTAAATAAACCCCTACACCTCCTACGATGGCGTTTGTCGGATCGGTGGGTACGTCAAAGACTGTGGCATCAGCGTTCTGGAATGGTCCGACAAGTAATCGTGCCAGGCCGCCACCGACTACGTTCGTTGCATCAACTAAGGCGACACACAGGTATATAGATAAGTTGATGCCAATAACAGCCAACACAATACGCGGAATGGCTTTTCGTACAGCGTATGCATCTAACATTATTTGCTCCCCTTTGTTTGAGAGTAAACAATAGCCAGCAAGCTACCAACCAAAATTATGTTGCCGATTAGGCGGAACTGCTGCCAAGTTTTAAAGCTTGGCGTTCCGCTGTCGGTAGAAACCGGTACGTCTTTAAGTAAGGGCGCAACAATGTCTTTAAAAACAAAATCACTCAAGTTTGCGCCCAAATCGACTACCGGACAGATAATCCAACTGAGCGGAGAGCTGGCTTTGGTATCGCAGTCGGCCTGGGGGGCATCAGGGTTACCTCCTCCATTAGCGATTGAATCGGCTGCAGTGGTAGCGGCTTTTTTAAATTTTTCTTTAGCTGTGGAGCTTAAGCCTTGGAATCTAGGGAGATTAAAATTACCAAACTCCGGACGACACTTTTGGTTCGCGTCGCTGATACCGAATCTTCCCGTAGAATCGTTTTGGTTGCCATTATCTTTTGCGAGATCGCCTGGCCCTTTGTCAACCGTTGTTATGTCGTAGACAGTGGTTCGTCTGTTAAATCCTCCTGGAGTGAGGGCAAAGCTTTGCACACTAGCTACACCTTTGGCTGCGTCGTAAGAACTTCGAGTTACAAACGTATCGCCATTATTATCGGTACTATATAAACCGACTGCATAAAATACTTCGTAGTAGGCCTGATCCTCGGGCGGACGAGTAAATGTTATCTTGTTTACCCCGTCGTCTTTACCGCAGAAGTATCGTTTAGAGAAGAACGGTTCGTTGCCTGTTGTTACTCCGGCGGCAGTTTGTGCAAACTCATTAGTTAACTTTTCGTCAAACGGTAGCGTCGCGCCATCGCCCCAAAAGCCACCCGTTGCTAGCACCTGCATTTTAGACCAGCCCGGATCACCGTAATTGTTTTTACCTTGCCAGGCATCGGCCACCGCGCGTTTAGTGGCTGGGTCGTCATTAAAATAAAGAGCATACTCTTCGCCGATAGCATGGGCCTGCGGTATAGGCATGAACGTAAGCACCGAAACCAAAGATATAATTCCGGCAGCAGCCAAAAGAGTGGCGCGTGTTAGATAAGTTGAAATTCTTCTTTGTTTTTTCATTTCGTTAGTGGTGCAGACCTATATATAGCTGAAGCCTTTACACTCAATAATAGACCACATAATACCAGAAGTCGAGTTTCTTATGCTTGAAAAAAAATACAAAACCACGCACAATATGTTAAAAGGCTACATAAAAACATAGAAAATGAAGAATAGCTCAAAAACAATCCACCAACACCCCTTCCTTGCTGCAATCATATGTGCGGTTGCGGCGATACTAATAGTACTAATTGCCAGTATCTCGGTTTCTGCCGACGGTAATCCTACTAGTTGCGCCGATAAAATCAATATTGATAAGTGTGAGGCAGCCGTAAAAAAGTGCGATAGTGCCAGCCCCGACCGAAAAGATGACTGTATCCGGGCTGCAGTAGCTCCCTTTCACGCGGTGATAGATGCCTGCCGGGCAAAGGTCCGACCACAAGCCTGTGACACGGCGGTTGCTAAAGATTGCGATAAAATTACTGTGCCTGATCGAAAAGATGACTGTATAAAGAACCGGGCAAAAGACTTTAAAAATGCACCAACCAATTCAGCCTCAACAGGTACAACGGGCAAAGAGTCGGTATTTGCAACCGGCAATAAGAATTTCCAGTGCGGCAATACTGAAGACGCCGTTGAGACAAAATTTAACTTGGGGTGCATGGGCGAGTCTGCCCCAAGCGGAACGCCACCTATAAATGACATGGTTTATTCGCTTATTCGATTAATGTCGGCCGGTGTCGGTATCATTGTTGTCATCTCAATCATCGCAGCCGGCATCCAGTACAGTTCATCCGAAGGCAATCCCGAAGCAACTCAAGCTGCCAAAAGCCGAATTCAAAACTCTCTGATTGGGTTGCTAATCTACATTTTTGCTTTTTCATTCGTCCAGTATATTGTTCCGGGCGGTGTGTTTGCCGGTTCTATGGTAGTACCGACCCAGCCCTATATTGAGAGTATAATAGGGCTTATATAGCTATGATTAATTTACTTTTAACGTATTTCCCGAGCCTTACGAACTTTGCAGCAGCCTGCGATAAGAGTTTCTTCGGCTTCCCTACCTGGTATAAATATTTAGATGGAGCCGATACCTGTGAGCCAAAGTTAACGCAACTTAATGACGTTTGGCTCATTGCGTTAGCTGTTACCGAGATATTGTTGCGACTTGCCATTCTTATCGCTATTGCCTATGTGTTGATTGGCGGCCAGAAGTATATAACGTCAAGAGGTAATCCAGATAAAATGAGTTCGGCTAAGAACACGGTTACAGATGGTCTTACCGGAGTTGTAATAGCCATCGCCGCCATCGCCGTCGTCAGCTATATAGCAGGAAGGTTTAACTAAATGTTGCATTTATTTTTTGCACAGGGTAAACCAAAGAACTGCCCACCAGACTCCTCTGATACAGATTGTCTAAGCGTACTGCCTCAAGTTGGCGCAGATTCCGGCCAAATCAAAAATATTCTTTCCATTGTTTTTGCCGTTTTTGCCGCCCTCGCAGTGGTTATCATCATAATTGCAGCAATTAACTTAGCAGCTAGCGAAGGTAACCCAGATAATGTTTCTCGGGCAAAGAAGACCATAATATATGCGTTAGTTGGCTTGGTTATTTCGCTAACTGCCGAAGCTATGGTGCTTACATTAGTAGGGAGACTCTAAATGTTTAAGCGTTCTTTATTGCTTCTATTTCTAGCCGCTGTTCCCCTCTTTGCAGTTCCTGCTTCGGCCTACGCTGTCGATGTCTTTAGCCGTGATACCTGCAAAAAATACGAAGGTCAGGCGGCAGATAATACTCCGGCAATCTGTAAAGATAAAAATCTAAACGGTGCCAATCCGATTACGGGCGAAGGAGGAATACTGAGCAAGCTGGCTGCTGTGCTAACGACTGTCGTGGCTATTGTCGCTGTTATTGTTATTATTCTGGCAGGACTTAAAATTATTACCTCAGGCAGCAATCCGCAAGACGTCGCAAACGCCCGTGAGCAGATAATATATGCTTGTGTCGCGCTTGCAATAGCGGGTATCGCCCAGGCACTGGTAAGCTTTGTACTTATAAAACTATAAAAGATAAGGAAGTAACGTTATGAATATATTTAAAAAAATCCTCCTCTTCGCCGCAGTACTTACGGGATCATTTATCACGATTGCAGGACCTAACGCAGCACATGCTGCGCTCTTTGATGCGGCAAAAGACGAAGCGTGTAAAGGGGCTAACTTGAGTGGCAGTAATGCTAATTGTCAATCAGATACTGCTGCAGTTAAACTTAATAAGACAGTTCAGGCCATAGTTAATATCTTGAGTGTACTTATCGGAATTATTGCCGTTATTGCAATAATTGTTAATGGTCTTAAGTTTGTTACTTCCGGCGGAGATTCTAATGGTGTCGGAGCTGCTAAAAACGGCATTATCTATGCTATAGTTGGGCTTATTATCGTCGCCTTGGCACAAGTAATCGTTCGATTTGTACTCTCAAGGATATAAAACACAGATGAAACTACCCCAAAAACCAATAATTGCAGCACTCGCCACCCTTGGGTTTGCTATCTTGTCAGCGTGCGCAGCTACCGCACCTGTCTCGGCTCAGTTTAGCCCGGACAGCAGCTTATGTAGCGGCTCGAATCTATCGATCCGACCTGCCTCAGCCGACTACAACCCCTGTGAAGATAAAAACGGCGATGGTAAGGTAGACGCCGCAGATGCGGCTACCCCAAGTTCGGGCAGTCAGATAGATAAAATTGTTAAGCAGGTTATTACTATCCTTAGTATTATTGTTGGGATCCTTGCTGTTATATTCATAATTCTTGGCGGAGCAAAGTATATTACTTCGGCAGGAGATGCAGCTAAGATAAGTTCTGCTAAAAATACTGTAATTTACGCCTTGGTTGGTTTAATAGTTGTTGCCCTCTCACAAGTAATTGTACGTTTCGTACTAGGTAAGGTTTAAAAAATGCAATCCATAAAAAAGATACACCCGATACACGTCATCATCCTTTCATTACTAGCGCTTGGTTTTGCCTGGGTAGGTGTTGTTCACGCCCCTGCCGCCGGAGCGCAAGGAGTCAAGAGTAACTTGTGCGAAGGAGCCAACCTCACAGTGACCGAAGGTAGTGATACTTCATGCGCCAATAATGACGCCTGTGCCGTAAAGGCCCCTGGTGGCGAATGTACCCAAACAGCCTCAGAGGCTAAGGTTAATAAACTTATAACAGCGATAGTTAACATTATTAGCGTTATTGTCGGTATCTTGGCTGTCATCTTCATCATTATCGGTGGTGCTAAATATATTACCTCCGGCGGCGACTCTGCCAAAGTAAGCAGCGGCAAGAACACGGTAATTTACGCGATAGTAGGGTTGATTATTGTAGCCCTGGCTCAGTTCATCGTTCGATTTGTCTTAAGTAAGACAAAATAAAACTTAGCATATGGAGTTTGTAGAAACATATGCCCGCATGGTATAAATTAAGAGAATTAGCGAAAGGTATAAACTAACATGCTTCAAAAAATCAAAAATAATGTTCTTAAGACAGTGGCCTTAACTCTATTAACCGTATGCGGCTTAACGGGGGTTGTAGCTGCTCAAACGCCTGCACCTGCTGCGACAGGCACCGGGGCGAACCCTCAAGAAGCAATATGCGCAGGTGCCGAAACGCTCCAGATTCAGTCTACCCCTACTGCAACTTGTGCAACAGCTGCTACCGGCACCGAAGATAAAGTCAACTCCCTCATCACCCAGATCATTAACATCTTCTCGGTTATCGTTGGTATTATTGCCGTCATCTTCATCATCATCGGTGGTCTTAAGTACATCACCTCCGGCGGCGACTCTGGCAATGTAACCGGTGCTAAAAACACAATCCTCTACGCCATCATTGGTTTAATCATTGTAGCCCTAGCTCAGTTCATCGTTCGATTTGTCTTAAGTAAGGCTGCGGGAACAACAACTACTCCGTAATTGATAAGGATATAAAGGAAAGGTATAAACTAACATGCTTCAAAAAATCAAAAACAATCTACTTAAAATCATTGCGTTAAGCTTATTAACTACAGTTGGCCTTACCGGTGTTGCAGCGGCTCAGGCTCCTGCTGGCGGCGCAACCACTAGCCCCGATCCGCAAGGAGCTATCTGCCAAGGCGCCAATAGCCTTCAGATAACTTCTAGTACTACTGACGCGGCCACAAGTTGTGCCGAAGGCGCAGCTGACACTGAATCCAAAGTCAACTCCCTCATCACCCAGATCATTAACATCTTCTCGGTTATCGTTGGTATTATTGCCGTCATCTTCATCATCATCGGTGGTCTTAAGTACATCACCTCCGGCGGCGACTCTGGCAATGTAACCGGTGCTAAAAACACAATCCTCTACGCCATCATTGGTTTAATCATTGTAGCCCTAGCTCAGTTCATCGTTCGATTTGTCTTAAGTAAGGCTGCGGGAACGACTACCTAGTACTATTTAGAACAAGCTTCATATAAAAAGACCTCCCGAGCGGAGGTCTTTTTAGTAAACGCAAGATTTGTTTAGAGAACTTGTATTTTCTTGATTGTATCTTGTTTTACCTTGGTAAAGCTGACTGTCAAAACTCCGTCTTTTAAAACGGCTTCTATCTCGTCTTCTTTAACAGGAACCGGTAGCGCAATGCTACGGCTAAATTCGCCCCAATAACATTCTTGAACGAAGTAGTTTTCAACGTCTTCTTCGTTACCGGCGCTGAGTGTGCCGCGAATGCTTAACGTATTGTCTGAGATACTAACATCTAAGTCGTGCTTGTTTACGCCGGCGGTACGAGCCTTCACTACAAGCCGTTCACGGGTTTCGTAGACATCAACGGCTAATTGTCCGGGAACAGCGTCTTCTTCGTCCCATTCGTCGGCTGTGGCCTGCTGCTGGCCTGCTGCTGCCCCATTATCGGTTGCAGCTACGGGTGCGGTATCATTTGAACTAAAGTCATCATCTCCTAGGAAAGCAGCGGTCAGCTCGTCTTCCATCAATAGATCTTCGTCGCGATTTCGTCGCGCCATACTGGTACCCTCCAGGTAGTTTTGTTAGATTGTTCTTTTTAGAGTCAGTGTTTAGGCAGACGTCTTGCGTTTTTATCTTATAAACAGTATAGCTTATGTACCCTAAGGTGCAAGCGGATTCCTTACTTATTTACAACACAATAATTACTACAATTCAGAAAAAAATAATCCCGTGGGCCTATTCTACAGCGATGAACCTTATAGAAAAGACTGTTTCCTTGCTAGCCCCGCATACCTGCATTATGTGTAGGCGCGAAGGCTTGCCGCTGTGCAAGGATTGCGCAACCACAAAGCTAATTTTGCCATATTTTCGGTGTTATCAGTGCGAATTATCGTTGTCGCTCCTAACCCCTTGCCCTCATTGTTCTAGGCAGCGTGCCCTGCAACGAGTTTGGAGCGGGCTTGTTTACGAAAACACCATAAAAGAAGCTATTGCCTTGCTTAAATTCAACCGTACAAAAGCCATGGCCGAGCCACTTGCCGAGTGGCTTAGTAGCTACTTACCTACGCTTCCAAAAGACACATTTGTTACGCACGTTCCCACTGTACACTCTCGTATTCGTTTGCGAGGGTACGATCAGGCACAGCTCATTGCCAAGTTATTCGCAAAAAAGCAGAAACTTACCTATGTAGATATATTACGGCGGGCTAAATCTACCCGCCAAGTCGGGGCTAGCCGTAACGTTCGTTTCAAGCAGCTGCAAGGCGCATTCGCAGTTCATAAACCCAAAGGTATAACTGCCAAGCATATCCTATTGATTGACGACGTGCTAACTACCGGGGCAACACTCGAGTCAGCCGCTGCAATACTGCAGCTCAGTGGCGTTACAGCTATCGATGCTGCCGTAGTGGCCCATGCCCCTGCTAGCTCGCCTACAGCAATGTTTTCCAGTAGTACCAGAAATGAGTAAGAATTAGGCTTACAATAACTACAAACCAAAGAAACAAAATATCGGCATGATGTTTTTGGGCGAAGTTACAAACCGACTTGAGTCGCGCCGAAATAACGATGTGACCATTGCGGATGTTATACAGTGTAACGTACCAGAATATTGATATTACCATGGCCCAGACAACCATGCAGTACGGGCAGAGCGCGTTAATGCGGTAGATAGTCTGGAAGATAAGCCAATGGACAAAACCAACAGCGAAGAGGAGGCCCGCTTGCAGAGCCAACCAATACCAGCGTTTAAACCTCGCTCCTGCTAACAGCGAGAACCCCACTACTGTTACTGCCGTAAAACTAATAATGCCGAGTATTGAATTTGGAAAACCAAACGCCTCTGATTGATGTGTCGCCATTACTGACCCGCAACTAATAATCGGATTAATATTACAGGATGGCTGGAAGCTCGGATCTTTGATTAGCTCAATCTTATCAACGGTTAATACGAACGATGCGATGAGACCGATAATGCCTCCGGCAGATAATAGATATGCCAGTGAGCGGTCAAGCTTACTGTGCAGGGCGTTGGAGGCTGCCAAGACCTTAGATTTTGCTTTTGTTTGCTTCACGTTAGTCTTAGTATATCAAAATAGTAGCGGCAACAACGATCGGAGTTTTGGGAACAGGCGTATACTAAAGGCATGGATATTATTTCAGCAGTTCTTGTATTGTTTGTTGCTCTGTTTCACATCCAGGTTTTTATGCTCGAAAGCTTTCTCTGGCAAACCCCTAAAGCCATGAAAGCGTTTGGCACTAACCCTAAAACGGCCGAAATTACGCG
This sequence comes from uncultured Candidatus Saccharibacteria bacterium, assembly GCA_964540445.1. Taxonomy (GTDB): domain Bacteria; phylum Patescibacteriota; class Saccharimonadia; order Saccharimonadales; family 2-12-FULL-41-12; genus JALQXV01. The sequence goes on along the minus strand of CAZIMF010000019.1, from coordinate 1,335 downwards.
CCCACTGGCTATAAATCAAGGAGTTTACAATCTTTTCCTCTCCGCTGGGCTATTTTTATCTCTTATTCTCAAGGATGATTCGGCTTTTCAGGCGAAACTATTCTTTTTGAGTTGCGTTGTGGTTGCCGCTATTACAGCTGGAGTTGTCGTCAGTAAACGAATTATGGTTATCCAGGGGCTGCCAGCTGTGTTGGGGATATTCGCTGTCATTGCTTCTCATTAGTTAAGGAATTAGGATATCGCCGCTTTCGCGGCTCCTCTGTTCGGTCATGCTCGAAGCAAGCTTCTGCGCGTGGCCTCTCTCCGCCGAACCTTTTACGGTTCTGGCTCGCTACGCGAGCGTACCAATTTAAAAGCCCCACTTACGTGAGGCGTTTAAATTGGTATACCCGATAGGATTCGAACCTACGACCTTTGGCTCCGCAAGCCAACGCTCTATCCAGCTGAGCTACGGGTACATACATAGCAATAGAAAATGCGAGAAAACAGGGGTTATAGTAACACGTACCACTGTAAAATGCCAGTAATTAACCGCTGCTAAAAACGCAGATGCTTTAATAGTCGATCGGCGCTATGTTCTTTTCGTTGATCATTGGGCAGGCTGCCGGCCAGTACATCGACGATGCGGGCTTCATCATCAGGCGCATAGTAGATAGATATTTCAGGCATCAGGCGTTTGAGCGGCATAAAGGTAATGGAGCCAATAGCACCCTCTTGCCGCATAGCGAATGATTTGAATAAATCATACGGGTAGAATCGCTTACCAATAGAAATACCATGTTCGTCTACTTGATACGGTAACTGCTCAGGTCGTTTAGTACTGGCAATAAGAAAGAGTATTGCTACGATCATAATTGCTACAACCGAGATAAGATCCTTGGTCAGAAGATAGATAATAATACTGAGGCCTACAAATCCACCAATAAGAGATAAGTACCAACCTGGTGTTCGTTGGTGGGCGATAAACTCTGATGCAGTCCAGGTAACTGGCTCAATATTGCGACTGGGCTCAGAGGGAGAACCAGCTTCAGATTGGCCCACGGCATCATCTTCATTACGAAATGACCAATTACCGCCGGGGTTCTGCTCGTTATTCGGTTGCATAAGCATATTGTAACAGACATAACTGCTCATGAAAAAAAGCTACGTTGCTTCCCTGCTCAGAGTAGAGTGATAGTACACGACTTTGGTCGTACCCCCCCTAACAATACAAAAAACCGGCGAGTGCCGGTCATTTATATTGGCGGAGAGAGAGGGATTCGAACCCTCGCAGGAACTCTCGCCCCTCTAACGATTTAGCAAACCGTCCCCTTCAGCCACTTGGGTACCTCTCCA
>CAZIMF010000018.1:0-15860 GCA_964540445.1 uncultured Candidatus Saccharibacteria bacterium | reverse complement strand
ATAAATTTCTCCCTCGAAGGTAGACAAGCCTTGTTTTTTGCTAAGTTCGCGCTTGCTGATGCGTTTGGTTTCGATAACTTCGCCATTTGCCAAAACTACACGTAAGGCATCGACAAAATTACGGGTAGAGCCATACTTGAGCGTTCGTTCGCCACCGGCGTTATTGCCGATTGCACCACCGATAGTAGAATACTCGAGTGAAGCGGGGTACGGTGGCAGGAAACGCCCGTGCGTATGCAATGTTTGCTGTAACTTACCATAGTTAACACCCGGCTCAAGCGTAACGGCACCAGACCGCGTATCAAGTTCGAGGATTTTATTCATATGAGCCGGAAATACCATAACAATGCCCCGGCCGATAGCTGCACCGGATTGATCGGTGCCAGAACCACGCGCAGTTATGGGAATTACCCGCCCGCGTTCGGCTAGTTGCCAGGTAAAACGGGCCGTTTTACGAATATCATTTTCATTACGAGGATAGGCTACGATTGCCGGAACGAGTTCGAGGATACTAGTGTCGGTAGAGAAGTACTTTCGAACATCAGGTGCTGTCATAACCTCACCAACAAGGTGTTCTTGCAAATAATGTGCAACTTTATTCATAACAAATGCTGTTGTGCCCTTTTCATGTTAGACCTTATGCATATAAGCATGAGTATATTCATGCATTATAGTAGCATAAATTAGCTACTTTTACGGAGTCTTTCTTTATTGAAGTCCTTCGCGGATCTTCCATTTTTCAACTTGGGCGAACCGATCGACCGCCGTATTGACGCTGGTAGAGTCAAAGCCATACAACGGAGAACGAACTACATAGAGAAAACGAGGCTGATAGAGCGCAACTGCCGGTGCATCATTACGCCATGCCTCAAGAAACGGTCGATATTTGACCGAACGAATTTGCGGATCCGAACGGGTACGGCCACCTTCTAGCGCTTGGTTGGCAATTACCGACTTATACTCACTAAAGTTCAACCGGGTTGGAGAACGCACATCGGCCTGCGAGCCGTGCCAATAGGCAAATACATCTGGGTCGGAGCCAACAGAAATTCCATACAATAGAGCGTCGTAATTATGGAGCGATAAGCTGCTTTGCAAATCTTGATCGCTCTGAAGTTCGACCTGCATATCTACCCCAATTGCCCGCCATTGCTTTTGCAAGCTACTGCCAATACTAGAATACTCGCTGGTATTTTGCGACACGAGGCGAAAGGTTAATTTTTGGGCATTCTTGGAACGAATCCCGGTTGTCGGATCGGGCACCCAACCATTTGTATCAAGTATCTTTTTAGCTTCTTCTATCTGGTTTGTAACCTGGGCAAGCGCTTTATCGTAGCCAATATGCGTTTTTAACAGCGGTTCGTCAATGGCAGTCAGTGGATATGGAAGCTGCTCAAACATCTGTTTTTTATCGGTTGCTAAGACAAGCGCTTTTCGAATAGCCGGGTCTTTTAACACGTCCTGAGTAGTCTTAAAGAATACCAATACTTCACCAGTCAGTGGCACGCTCAATTCTTTGACATCACCGTCACTGGCAAACTGATCGGGTAATGAGGCCAGCCCCACCATGCCGTTTACTTCTTTCTCGCTAAACGCCTTGGTCAGCGAAGTTTCGTTGCTGTAGGTACGAATGATAAAGGTATCGATGCCCGGACGACCGGCGTAGTATTTGTCAAAGGCATTAAGTGCCACCCTGGTTTGCTTTTCATCGGGCTTACTGTCCACCACTTCTACCTTTGAGAAACGGAAGGGGCCGCTCCCAACCGGATTTTGATTATTAAAACTATTTGAACGCAGCTGACTGGGCTCAACAGCACCCAGCACATGTTCAGGGATAATACCGTTCGTTAGTGAATCTGGGAATGAACTAAGACTGTTTGGAAGTGTAAATACTATTGTCTGATCATCCGGTGCCTCAACTTTAATATTGAGCCAACTTGGATACAGATGTGACTTTGTCTCTGGATCCTGGATTCTATGATACGTAAAAACAACGTCTTTTGCTGTTAAGGTCTTGCCGTCGTGCCACTGAAGGTTTGGCTTAAGCTTTACGGTATATATCAGCTCAGTTGGATCGATTGTCCAGCTGTCTGCCAGGTCGCCGGTTAGCTTATTATTGGCATCATATTTTAGTAATCCCGAAAATACTAACTTGGATACCGAACTATCAAGTCCGCTTGAGGCATACAGCGGGCTTGCATTGGTAAACGTACCAATGATTCCCTCGGTATACGTTCCGCCTAGCCGAGCCTGTACCGTCTGATACTTCGGGCCAAGGGCACGGAATTGTAGCGTTAGGCCAACACTAATCAAAAACAGCAACCCTATCCAGCCAGCTATAAATCGCTGAACGTTTGGCAAACGAACCAAGCGTTTAATAATATGCTTTTCCAGGTTTTGTTCGGCGCTATCCCCAATAATAACTGCCTGCTTACGGCGGCGCCTAAAGACCCGGCGCATGCGTAATTTGGTGGTGCGCTTAAGCATATTGGCTCACGTTATTACGCTTCTAGAACAATGAGTAGCAGTGACAATGAGAAGACAACAGCTGAGACAATGGTAATTTGATGGATAGTTTGATCGGAGCCGCGACGCACAGTATTTACTTCCCCGCCACCGCCAAGACCAGCGCCCAAACCGGCACCACGAGTCTGCATTAAAATTAGAATTGTCATAATTATCATCGAAACAATTGCGATATAACCAAAAATACTCATTTATTCATCCTCCAGGATAGTCAATACTAAGTAGTTTACCAGCCCGACAACCATACCCGCAAGCATTGCTGCCCACAGATTATTCACATGCAGCGGCTCGTACAATACACTTACTAACAAAACCATCAGCCCATTTACTACTATCATGAACAGTCCAAGGCTAAATAAGATAGCCGGCAGCGACAAAAGAACTACCACCGGCTTAATGATAGTGTTAACAATCGCCAGCACCAATCCGGCGACAATAATAACCCGCAGACGGCTTTGGTAGTCTATGCTATCACCAACTAATCCGGCCGCAATCCATAACCCAAGCGAAGAAACAAACCATCGGAACACGAAGCGGGTCGATAGTGACATTTTACGAGATTTTTCCATAATTAAGCCTCTATTGTAAGAGAGCTTAAGTTCTTAGGCAATGCGCCCGATAGTATTTCATTGCCATCTTCGGTAATTACCACGTCATCCTCAAGCCGAATACCAATTTTTTCTTCTGTGATATAGATACCTGGCTCGACTGTTAGCACCATGCCCGGTTTTAATGGTTGTTGATAATCACCGACGTCGTGGACGTCAAGCCCTAAAAAGTGTGACATAGCATGGGGGTAAAACCTGCGAACCGATTCTTTATCATTGGCTTTAATCAGCCCCAGCTGTTGCAGCTGTACACCCATATATTCGTGCACCTGCGCCTCGTATTCTTTTACCACTATGCCCGGTTTTAAAAGTGATAGTGCATAACGCTGCACCGCCAGAACTGCGTCAAATACCGCTTGCTGACGTTTGGTTGGAGCATACGAAATGGTACGCGAGATATCCGCTGCATAGCCGTTATAAGTAAGTCCAATATCTAAAAGCATTATTCCGGTTTTATCAATACGGGCATTATTTTTTGTGTAGTGCAATATCAGCGCGTTAGCAGCACTGGCAATAATTGGATCATAGGCATTAGTAAGCTGTTTTTTAACAGTTATACGGGTAATTTCGGCTAGCAGCTCATGCTCGTATTCGGCACTGATTCTTTTTTGCTCAATTACAGCAAATAAAGCCTGAGTTTCTTCGATGGCCTGCCGAATCATCGCTAGCTCATAGTCAGATTTTACCATTCTTAGTGATGTAACTTGGGGGCGTATATCTTCAAACTCCAACGTTTTATTGGCTTCTATCAGCCGACCAATCAATCGTTGGCGGCTAGGATTTGTAAACATTTCAATTGACGGAATATAGTTTTCGGAGGCAAGTAGCGTAGCTACGCTTTTAGTAGTCTTGAGTTGTCCCCCCAGTTGCTTCCAGCCCACTACTTCAGTAATGATTGTTTCGATGCCAGAAACACGGCTCATGTGCTCGGTATTAATTGCTCCTTCAAATGCAACGCGCGCCTCACTACGCTCTGGAATAATTAAATACTCCTGGTCTTTGTCTAGCACCAATATAACTTCAGGCTCCGTAATGCCGGTCAGATAAAAAAAGCTGCTGTCTTGTACAAACGGAAAAACGCGGTCAGAAGCAGCCTGCATAAAACTATGGCCCGTTACAACAACTAAATCAGAGGATTCCTTTTTAGCATTTAAAAGTTGGCGCAATTGTTTGCGATTATGTTGATGAAACGCACGTTGCCGCATTAAACTATCTGACATTACTAATTAAAAACCTTTACGCGGGGTAGGAATCTGCTCTAGGAATACTGGCGCCCAGTTTCGGCTGTAGGCAGCGTTGGATGGATGAAACAAGTCGGCAGCAAAGTTTCTTATGCCATTACGTTGCAGCATACGAGCATGCAGTGGTGCTAATTGTAGCCCGTGTTTTGTGGCCAGTTTGTACATAATTTCGTTCGCTTGTAATACATCGGGTTCACGGCTGTTAAAACGACTTTGTTTAAACGTTGGAATATCACTCATAACCGTTTGTGGCGGTAACTTGCCCATAAGTTCATCCATCTCAGACTCAAACATTTTAGGGTTAAATACCAGAATATCGTTTGCTCCGATTTCGATGGTAACGACGGTCCTTTCACTAACACCAAGTTTTTTCATGGCTGGTAACTGTGCGGCCAGCACATCTTTGATAGTGGCTCCACTTTTGCTTAGGTTTACCAGTCGAACCGGTTTCTTTTCTCGCTCAGCTAATTTTTTACGAATAATACTGGTATAGCCTTTGTCAGGGTGCGAAGCACCGATACCCTGCGCTGTTGAATCGCCCAGAGCAATGTATAAAATCTCGCCGTCCTGAGCTGATTTTTCATTATTTCGCTCCCAGTAGGTTTTGTATCGAGCAAGCTGTGTATAGAGCTCGAGTAAACTCATGGCCAACAAAGCCGTGCCGATAATCAGTCCGACACCAAGCATTTTAAGCACAAAAAATATATTCATCAGCTATTACTCTAACGCTCTGGACGATGCTTCACAATTATTTTAGCTTTTGCGGGACCAACTACCCCGGCTATATCCGTTTCGCTGGCTTCGAATATGCCTTTTGTGCTGCCAAAGTGGCGTTGCAACATTTTACGGGACTGAGGACCAATACCAGAAATTTCCTCAAGAGCATTAACGTTCTGGCGAGCCCGCTTAAGAACACTGTGGTAACTCACAGCAAACCGATGGCTTTCGTCACGAATTCGCATCAACAACTTCAGTGCATCATCGCTGTGAGACAACACAATTACATTAAAGTTGGTAATTTTTGATGGATCTTTAGCATCAATCTCAGGTAAAATAATTTCTTCATATCGCTTGGCTAAGCCGATCATGGGGATAGCATGGCCACAGGCATGCATAGCAGCGTAAGCCGCACTTACCTGCCCTTTGCCGCCGTCAATTAATAGTAAGTCGGGCGTTCCCCATTGCCGTATGTTTTTCTTGCTCAAACGCCGACTAATAGCTTCGCTCATATGCCCAAAGTCATTATTGCCGGCCAGGCGCATTTTAAATTTTCGGTACTGACTCTTATCCGGAACGCCGCCATTAAATACCACCATGCTGGCAACATTGTCAGTGCCACTCATATGGCTAATATCGAACCCTTCTATGCGCCGCGGCGAGGCTTCGAGCTGTAATATTTCTGCTAAACGAGTCAACCCGTTGTCTTTGCTAATGTCGTGCAGTTCGCGGTCACCAAAAATAATTTGTTTTTCGAGGGATTTCAGTCCGTGCAATTGGTTACGATATTTGGCTGCTTCTTCATACTGCTGCGCTTTGGCTGCCTGGTTCATCGATTTTTCTAGGTCGCTGATTAGCTTTTTGCGGCTGCCGCGGATATACATCATTAATTGGCGTAAGTTGCGGCGGTAGTCTTCGAGGCTCGTCATGCCGCACTCCAGGCCCGGACACAAGCCCATCTGTGCCTGCAAACACGCCCGTTTTGGCGTATTGGTTGGAGTATGAGTTGAATAAGGAAACACTTTTCGAAGATGTTTAAGAGCCGTAGCAATGCCAAGTTTACTAACATACGGGCCAAAGTACTCCGCCTTGTCATCGAGCGGCCGTCGGGTATAGGTAACCGTTGGGTGATCGCTCTTAATATCAATCCGAACATAAGTAAAACTTTTGTCGTCACGAAGCAAAATATTAAACCGCGGCATGTAGCGCCGTACCATTTCGGCTTCTACAAAGAGGGCGTCTAGCTCTGTTTCAAGCACTAACCAGTCAGTATCAACAATCTCCTGTACCAACGCATCGGTTTTTGGATCCCGCGCCCGGCTTTTTTGAAAATAATGCCGCACCCGGTTTCGCAAATTAGCCGCCTTACCAACATAAATAACCTCACCCTTCACGTCTTTATGAAAATAGACACCCGGGCTCGTCGGCAGTTCCTTTAATTTTTCCTCAAGCTGTGCGTTCATAACAGCTCCATCATAACGTGGACCATCTTTAAACCCTCGATGTTTGGTGGGTTGGCGCGTCGCACAGGGTTTTGTTGTCGATGCAGTTTGCACAAATTAGTACAAGACGGTTGCACGATACCTCGGCGCAGTTCTCGTAGTTGCTGGTATTGCCTTTGCAGTGCACGCAGACCCCGATTACTTTAGGGTTGTCCGAAAAGTTACGGCTCATTCGGTCATCAAAAATATATAACGAACCTTCCCACAAGCCTTCGTCACCGTATTTTTCGCCGTATTTTACAATACCGCCATCGATTTGGTAGACGTCTTCAAAGCCACGGTTTTTCATAAGTACACTCAGCGCTTCGCAGCGGATTCCACCTGTGCAGTAGGTAACCACCGGCTTATCTTTAATATCGTCATACTTCCCGCTTTCGAGTTCGGTAATAAAGTCACGAGTTGTCCGGGTATCAGGCACAACGGCATTTTTAAACTTGCCAACGGCTGCCTCAAAGGCATTGCGTCCGTCAAAAAACACCACGTCGTCACCACGTTCTTCAACCAATTTGTGCAGCTGTTCTGGCTTAAGATGCGTGCCGCCGCCCTTAACACCGGTTTCATCGACTTCAATTTCATCGGGCCGATCAAACGCTACTAGTTCGGCTTTTACTCTAACGCTCAGTCGCGGGAATTCTTCACCGTTGCCATCGCTCCACTTATATGTAATACCTTTAAAAATAACCGAACGATTCATCTCGGCCTTATACTGCCGCAAGCTTTTTATGTCACCGCCAAGCGTGCCATTAATGCCATGTTTGCTAATAATAATGCGGCCTTTAAGATTAAGGCGCGTGCAGACCTCGCGCTGCCAGCGCATGGTCATTGCCGGATCGGCCACCGGCGTGAATTTATAATACAGAATCACCTTGTTCATTTACGTCTATTATAACAGATTGAGCCACGTAACAGATTGAATCACATGCAATATTGCTTCATGTACGTACTCCTGCGTACTATATCTGCGTTTCATGAAAATTTAATGAAGTCGAACTATAGCACTACTTTAGATACCTAAGATACCTATGTCTCGACAGCCTCCAAGACGTATTACTAGACATATTGTTATAAACTATTTGCAAGATATTGACAAGTGTGGTATAATGTATCTTAAGTTCAATAAAAATCAAGGAAAGGGCCGTACAAAAGCATGGGAATAATGACACGAACCGCAGTTTCGACCCTTTTCAATTCTCTTACAACAAACTAAAACTCCTTAAAATCCACTAACCTGTACGACCTCCCTTAGGAGGAAGGTCTCTCCATGAAAAAACAAACTAATTCGACAATTAAAATATTGAAGCTTTTCTGGCAGTCAGCCTGGAAGTATCCGAAGTATGTTCTCGGTCTATTAATTATGGTTCCGATTGCCACTATTACCCTACGTCTATTGCCACCACTTATTGGTGCGCACATTATTCAACGCCTCAGTGATGGTGACTTTACTAAACACGACGTCTGGGGTAGCTTTGGGGGCAACATTGTTCTTTATGCACTCGTAACGATTGCGGGCGGTATTATTGCCTGGAGAATTGTAATTTACTTAATTTGGAAATTGCAGGGTTACGTAGAACGAGACCTTAACCGAAAAATGTTTGATAAGTTTATGTGGCTTGGCTCAGACTTTCATTCCAATAACTTTGGCGGTTCACTTGTTTCGCAAACCAGTAAGCTGGTTGGATCGTATATTAGACTCCAAGATACCTTTGTGTTCCAGCTTTACAACCTAATTGTGGCGTTTGTATTTATTGGAGTAATTTTGTATCCCAAAGCCCCTGCCTTTGTGTGGGCACTAATACTGTTCTCGATTATTTTTATTGCTTTTGCGGTCGCGTTAAGTCGTAATGTACGCCAGCTTGCTGGCCTGTCGGCTAATGCCCAAAATAAAGTTACTGGTTATCTGGCAGACGCTATTACGAATGTTATGGCGATTAAAAGTTTTTCTTCGGCAGCGTACGAACATAAACGCTTTAAAAAGGCGACTGAAGAATCCCGACTCCGTGATGTTGACGTAATGTGGGCTTCGACTAAGCGTGATATTGTATCGTCGTCAATTACCACGAGTGTTGCTGTTTTGGCATTAGTTGTCGCAATTATTGCCGTGGTAAACCATCAGGCCGAAATCGGGCTTGTGTTCTTATTGCTTGCGTACACCGGTGAAATGACTGAACGACTGTGGGAGCTTAGTTCTACGGCTCTTCGTAACTACAACCGCGCGATTGGTGATGCTCAAGATGCTATTACTACGCTACATACTCAAGCGACTATTAAAGAGCCAGCTAAACCAAAGCTACTCAATGTGTCTTCTGCTCAGATTAATTTTAATAATATGAGTTTTTCACATCCTGAGTCTGGCGATGATGCACTCTTCAATAATTTGAATCTAGAGATTAAACCAGGAACAAAAATAGGCATGGTTGGGCGCTCCGGCTCGGGTAAAACAACCCTGACTAAGCTGGTGCTGCGTTTTATGGACATCGATGAAGGCAGTATTACTATTGATGGTCAAAATATTGCCGAGACTACCCAGGATGATCTTCGAAAGAATATTGCGTACGTGCCACAAGAACCATTACTATTCCACCGTTCTTTGGCAGAAAATATTAGTTACGGTAAACCCGATGCCACCCAGGATGAAATAATCCGGGCGGCCGAACTTGCCCACGCCCACGAGTTTATTAAGGACTTACCAAAAGGCTACGATACGCTTGTTGGCGAACGCGGTGTCAAGCTATCCGGTGGTCAACGCCAACGTGTCGCGATTGCCCGGGCTATGCTAAAAGATGCACCGATTTTACTGCTCGACGAAGCCACCAGCGCCCTAGACTCCGAATCCGAAAAGCTAATCCAAGATGCCCTATGGAAGTTAATGGAAAATAAAACCGCCATTGTGATTGCTCACCGATTAAGTACGGTTCAGAAAATGGATGAAATCGTGGTTCTTAACAATGGTCAAATCATAGAGCAGGGTTCACACTCCCAGCTCATCGTGCATGGGGGTGTCTTTTCGGAGTTATGGCAACATCAATCTGGTGGATTTTTAGAAGACTAAATAAGAAATTTTCTTGTTCACATGTGTGATGTAGATTTAACCTGACGATACTGTTGTAGCAGTATCGTTGGTTTGCCATAATAGCTGGATGCCGGAGACCCCCGAAAACAAACATGGCACCCTTGAAACTACACAGGAGCAACACCATCTGCGCCTCCGAAGGTTACGATTAGCTGGTGCCTTAGGCCTGGCTACACTTACTGCTTTTGCTGCCGCGATGTCTGGAGTGGAACCGTCTAACCAAGCCTTAGGGATCGACAGCTCTCAAACACTAAGCAGCATGGCTCACACTTCTCAAGCCGAAACCACGCCGGTAACAGCACCAACCCCCGAAGCAGAAATCCCGACACCCGACGAAGAGAACCGAAGTTGTACTTCAATTCGAACGCGCGCAAAATATTTGTATCTTGGGTGGGCATGTCTTGAAAAAGGTGATACCTATGCAAAAGTTAGCATTCCGGGCGATAATACAAAAAAATCTGGATGGGTCTATGCGGCGGTACGATTGGCTGTACCTGGGCCCGATATTGTTAAATGCGGAGTGATTCGAAAAAAAGTTATACCAACCGGCCCAGCCCGTTCAGGCTCAGTCAGTAAATGCCGAAAGTATTACCCTGATCTTGTTAAAAAAGGAACGGTATATGTCGACGATCATAACTGCGAACCAATAAAAAATGGCTACGACCCGTGCGTTGATGCAGCGCCACCTTACAAACCATCAAGTACATGCCCAGACCCACATACCTATCGTAACTTTGAGAGTGACAACCCATCTCCGATTAATGTATTTGGAACCGGCCCTGGCGGTTTCCGTGAGGTAATCACCGAGAATACGACAGCTTCACTACGCTACCGCGTAAGATTTACTATTCCCGCTAGCAATGGCGTACACGGCATAGTAGTAAGAGCTCCGGAATGGGGGTGGAGTGATAATCGATGTGTTAAAGAAGAAAACCGCGAAGGTGGCCCGCTTAAAGTGGAAGTGAACGGTAGCGACTACCAAAGAAGGAACTAACTAGCTTTGTAAATTAGGCTCTATTCTTTTGTTTCTTCTGCTGCGGGGGCTGCAGCTTCGCCTTCGCCATCGGTTTCTTCTTCAGGTGTTTCGGCGGTGGCTTCTACGCCGGCATCTTCAGCAAGTTCAGCTTGGGCTGCATCGGCTTCGGCGATTTGGTCTTTTGGCATTTCGACGGTAGCAATAACGTGTTCGGGTTCGGTTTTAATTTCGATACCAGTTGGAACTTTAATATCTGCAACAGTAATGGTATCACCAACGTCGACTAAGACACTGGCATCAACATCGAGCGAATCGACTAAGTCTTTTGATAAAGCTTCGACCTCTACTGAGTTAAGATTTTGCAATACAAGTAGGCTGGCTCGTTCGGCAGGAATTTCACCAATAAGATGAATCGGAATTTCGGCCTTAACGGTTTCGTTGGCTGATATAGCTTGGAAGACTGAGTGAAAGACGGTACCGCTGGCGGGCTTGTTGGTCACTTCTTTTATAAGGGTGGTGTAGCTTTTGCCATCGATTTTAAGTACCACTGGATGGTGCTTGCCGGCTGCATGATAGACTTTTTTAAACTCTTTTTCTTCGACAACAATATGGATAGAATCTTTTCCATGATCGTGCACAACGGCCGGTGTTTGGCCAGCATTGCGCAAAGCGCGAACTTGTTTGCCAAGTACATCGCGTTTACTTGCGGTTAGGGTAATAGTCTCATTGCTCATGGTGTTTTCTCCGTACAGTTTAGAAATTCAGGCGTTACTTCTTATTATAGCATAATCACCTCAAGAAGCCGCATGTGGTTACCAGGGGCAGTCCTTGAGCAACGTTCCGGGCTGAATTTCTTGGCTCCCCCATATAAAGGCATGTTTGCTCCAAAAGTCTTTACTGCGCTCATTTGCATCCGGTGCTTGCGGGAATGGTTCATCTTCATCTTCGCCGTAGGTACCAACCCAGGCGCTGGCTAGTTCGTAGGTCGTTGAATTTAGACGCTTAAGTTGTACCGCGACACTAGAGCTGGGTTTTGCTTTGCGTGTTTTAGTAAAAGGTACATGCCCCTCTTCGGTGCGATTTTTGCGGACACCATAGACAATTTCATCTATATCATCAACTTCGACGACGTCACAGGTACCAACTATTCTGCCCAAGTTAACAAAAGTTCCGATCTTCTCCCCTTTCAGAATCATATTTGTCAGCACTTCTATGACCAATGTCTTGAGTTGTGGCGTATCTTCAAAGTGGGTGGCAGCGTGCGAATAGACAGGATCATACACTACGTCCAATCCATTTTTTGATTGGCAAAGAAATTCCAGCGTGCTCTTAGGGGTTTTACCGATTGAAGCCATAAATCGATTATAACAAACCATAATCTACTGCTATCGGGTATACTTTAAAGATTGTATGAGCTTTTTCGATCCGGAAACAATTATTACCACGGGCGGCCTGGCATTGATTGCCTTTATCGTCTTTGCTGAGTCAGGCTTATTGTTTGGTTTTTTCTTCCCCGGTGATACCCTGCTTTTTTTAGCAGGCGCACTAGCCGCCCAGGGTCAGTTTAATATTGTTGCCGCGGTAGCAGTAATTACTGTCGCTGCTGCAGCCGGGGGTAATGTTGGTTATATTATTGGCCAGCGAGCCGGGCCGAAACTCTTTAAAAAGAAGGATGGCATCTTGTTTCGGCGTGAATATATTCAACGCTCTGAACTGTTTTATAAAAAACATGGTGGCAAAACTATCCTATTGGCTCGATTTGTACCAATTGTTCGAACATTCGCCGCTGTTGTAGCCGGTATGGGCAACATGAATAAACGCCGTTTTACCCTCTACAATATAGCCGGTAGCATTTTATGGGGCGCCGGAATAACTTTGCTCGGTTATTTCTTTGGCAAACAAATTCCAAATATTGATGCCTATGTGTTGCCAGTTATCGGCCTGGTAATGATCTTTAGTTTTGGTATGCCAATCTTTCACATCGTGAAAGATCCGCTGTCCCGCAAAAAAGTCATGGAAAAACTGCGGTCAATAGTTCAGAAACCAAGTAACTAAGCTACCTTTTGCGGTCGCTCACCAAGAACAGTCCTTCCAAGCGCAACGCTATGTGTGTACGGTATTCTCTCGTCACTCACAACTACCCGACGCGCCATTTCTCGATACATCTGACGTTGCTGCTCTTTATTTTTGTCTGAGAAAAAGGTGGCAGTAAGCGGATTAGGAGCATACCTTCTGAGTAATCTTTTCGCTCCGTCGACCCAAAACAATTCAGGATCTCCTTCAAATCGTGGTCGCTGCCTCTCTAACGCATCACCGATGAAAGCAAGGTAGGCTCTTGCATCATCCTCAAAATAGATACTGCGCAAAGACTCCTCCGTAAAGTCGCCATTAGATGTGTGTGCTGCGAATGAGTTACGTTGGGCGTCAGCATAGTTAAGAGCCGCTCTTTCTCCAAGTATTTCGAGTCGTGATGCGGCTTCTTTATCATCTATAGGTTGATTTGATGTAGCCATATGCTATATTATAGCATATTTGTCAAGTATTTACCAGTGTAACTCTTCTTAGATTTGGCTACTTGTTCGGGAGTGCCTTCGGCAATCACCTGCCCGCCAGCTGCCCCACCTTCAGGGCCCATATCGATGATATAGTCGGCCGATTTAATGACATCGAGGTTATGTTCGATAACAATCATGCTGTTGCCTGTGTCAACAAGCGCATGTAAGACGTGCAGCAGCTTATCAACATCAGCCATGTGCAATCCAGTGGTAGGTTCATCGAGAATATACAGTGTTTTACCAGTTGGACGACGTGACAGTTCGGTTGCGAGCTTAATACGCTGCGCCTCACCACCAGACAGCGTGGTGGCTGATTGGCCAAGCGAGATGTAACTTAGACCAACATCTACCAGCGTCTGCAATTTGCGGGCAATCGACGGAATGTTAGCAAAAAATTCGAGGGCTTGTTCGGTTGTCATTGCCAGCACATCACTAATGCTTTTGCCTTTGTAAAGAATTTCGAGCGCTTCACGGTTGTAGCGTTTGCCCTGACAGACTTCGCAGGTAACATAGACGTCCGGCAAGAAATGCATTTCGATTTTGATGATGCCGTCGCCAGCACAGTTCTCGCAGCGACCACCGCGGACGTTGAAACTAAAACGTCCAGCCGAGTAACCACGTAGTTTTGCCTCGGGTAAGCCAGCAAACAGTTCGCGAATAGGCGTGAATAAACCTGTGTAAGTTGCCGGATTACTGCGCGGCGTACGGCCAATTGCTGATTGATCGATGACAATTACTTTATCGAGTTCCTTAATACCATCGATGCTGTCGTGTCGGCCCGGCACAGTTTGTGCGCGCATTAGCCGAGCTGATAATTCTTTGGCTAAAATATCATTAATAAGGCTCGATTTGCCCGAGCCGGAAACACCGCTGACAACTACTAGTTTGCCGAGCGGGATATCGACGGTGACATTTTTAAGGTTATTTTCACGGGCATTAATGATTGATAATTTTTTGCCATTGCCAGCCCGCCGCTTTTTAGGTACAGCAATTTTCTTAGCACCACTAAGGTATTCGCCAGTTTTACTTTTTGGATTTTTAGCAATTTCGTCTGGGGTTCCCTCGGCAATAATATGCCCGCCGTGTATACCTGCACCTGGACCAACATCAAGCACATGATCGGCCACACGGATGGTTTCTTCATCATGCTCAACTACAATTACGCTATTACCAAGATCGCGCAGACGCTTGAGTGTAGTTATAAGGCGGGCGTTATCACGCTGGTGCAAGCCAATACTCGGCTCATCAAGCACATACAACACGCCCTGCAAGCCACTGCCGATTTGGGTAGCCAAACGAATACGCTGAGCCTCACCGCCACTCAGCGATGCAGCACTGCGCAGCAAGTTTAGATAGTTTAAGCCAACGTCATTTAGAAATGTCAGTCGGGCGCAGATTTCTTTAAGGATTTGTTTAGCAATATATTGTTCGGCGTCAGTCAGCTTCATTGAATTAAAAAAACTAACCGCTTCATCAATCGAAAGTTCACATAAATCCATGATGGATCGGCCGTGAACAGTGATTGCCAATACTTCTGGGCGCAACCGACGTCCACCACACGCATGACAGGGTCGTTCTTGCATAAACCGTTCAATGTCGCGACGCATAAAATCACTATCGGTTTCTTTGTGTCGCCGTTCGAGATTGGGTATAACACCTTCGTATGTCGTATCGAACGAGCGACCGGAACCAAGCTGAACCCGGTATGTCTGGTCGCCGGTGCCATACAGTAAACGATTAATATTCTCAGGGCTTAGCTCGCCGGTTGGCACATGCAAAGAAAAGTTGAACCGATCGGCCACGGCCTGCATTTTTTTCATATACCAAGCATCGGTGTTAACCCGATTAAATGGACGAATGGCGCCTTCGGCAATGGTTAGGCGGCCGTTTGGTATTACCAGCTCCGGATCAACTTCGAGACGACTACCAAGACCGGTACAAACCGGGCAGGCACCATGCGGACTGTTAAAGCTAAATGTCCGTGGCTCAAGTTCGGGGATGGCAACATCAGGATGATCGATACAGGCGTACATCAAGCTGTACTGGTGCTCTTCTTTAGTGTCGGCGTTAACAACCAACAGACGGCCGTCGCCACATTCAAGCGCCTGTTCGATACTTTGTACTAAACGGCCGCGACTGTCTTCGTCGTTCACCACTCGGTCTACCACAATCTGGATGCTGTGTTTGTACTTCTTGTCGAGCTCTGGCCATTCATCGAGTGAATACACAACGCCGTCTACTCGTGCGCGAGCAAAACCAAGCCGTTGGTATTGTTCTGGAATATGCTCAAATTGGCCTTTTTTATCATCGACAATCGGTGCTAGTATCATCAGGCGAGCCCCGGGATTATGACTAACAACCTGATCGACAATTGCTGCCGACGTTTGGCGTGTTACCGGCTTACCACAGATAGGACAGTGTGGTACGCCAATACGTGCAAATAACAGCCGCAAATAATCATAAATCTCAGTAACAGTTGCAACAGTACTTCGCGGGTTACGACTGGTAGACTTTTGATCTATTGAAATAGCTGGGCTGAGACCGTCAATCTGATCAACATCCGGTTTTTCCATGAGACCCAAAAATTGCCGTGCATATGCGCTGAGCGACTCAACGTAACGGCGCTGCCCTTCAGCATAAATGGTGTCAAAAGCCAGACTAGATT
>CAZIMF010000017.1:0-15864 GCA_964540445.1 uncultured Candidatus Saccharibacteria bacterium | reverse complement strand
CCCCTGTCATCGCAACCGGACCAAGAAACGTTGCAGAAAATCATCAATGATTGCAGCACGATTCATCGGAAGTTTTTGCAAAATGTGGCGCGGCAAACCAACACTGGCTTCCGAATGTGCATTGCCGTTCCAGCCTGGTACATTACTACTCGTTCGGGTACCGGCACACCCGGCAGTTTTAAGCATATGCCAGTGCTTGACCACCTCGAGGAATTAGGCTATAATCAAGTAAGATTTGAGCACGCTGCGGCAACGGATTTAATCTATCACCGAGAAAATCAAATTGTTGCCCGCGTGCTTGTAGTACTAACCAGAAGATAAGTTAAGGATACGATATGTCAAAAGTTAAAGCAGGTGGTTCCAGTAAGAACAACCATGATAGTCCCGGTCAACGACTTGGTGTCAAACTCTCAGGCGGCCAAAAGGCTAAAACCGGTCAGGTTATTGTTCGTCAAATTGGTCTTACCAAACGAGCTGGTCCCGGCACCAAGCTAAGTCGTAACTTTACGATTCACGCCGATAAAGATGGCATCGTTACCTACACCACCCGCAAAGTCCGTACCTTCTCAGGCAAAACGGTTCCTCGTGTCGAAGTTAGCGTTGTGTAACTTGTTTTTGTAACTGATCAGCCATACTCATCTTAAGGGCTCGATCTTTGGTTGATGCACCAAACCCCATAGCGAACATTGTGGTGCGAACGAGCTTTGCATCGCCACCTTCTTTTTCCCGGTAGGCGGCATAGGACTCGATGCTGTCTGTAACATGCAAAATAACACCGGTATTTGCTCCGCTATTGGCAATTTGCCTTACAGCAGTACCTATAAATGATTTATCTTCCTCATCAATGCCTGTCTTTGCTAATTCATCCATCAACCGCGGAAAATGATCTCTAAAAATTTGTCCTTTTTCCGGGCTGTTAGCTGCTGCCCCTAAGGCAACTCCAATAAGCGCCGCCTCACCATGGCTTGGCGAGTAGCCACCCTCTTCGGCTACGCCACGCACCGTATCTAGCTCGGCTGCAAAATAGGAGGCAAAGTGTACCACACCTGGGATCTGGTCAAGTGTTACACCGGCATGTAGTACTTGCTGCGCTTGCTGGTGGGTAAACGGCGGTTGTTCTGGAGGACCGAGTCGTTGATTTGGATCTGTCATAATTTTATAATTTTGTTTTTAAAAAACTATAACAATTATAGCAAATTATAGCCGTATTGTCAATAAGCTGTGTCTGTTAGTGAATCTTGAGTTTACGCTTTACATACGAAGGAGTTGGCGCCCATGTGCCAACTTCATCAACGGGGCTGTCGTTTCTTGGTCGAACTAATAATGGTCGTGTTGCCGTAATGAGCTGAAATGGTATCTTCCCTAGCTTTCTACCTAGCAGGGTTAGCCTGATTTCCGGCACACGCATTTGTGGAGTTTGCTTAGCATTTATCATTAAAAGTAGTCCTTCGTCCGACAATTCCGGTACAAGTCTGCCTGGGCCGCCAAGAACGACTGCAGGGGTATTTGGTACTAATGGTGCAACAAGTTTTGTTTCTGAATCACCATGGGGATCCATATTAATTTGAGTTATATAAGAACGCCCTGGCCTGGGTCTTTCCTTATCTTTTCCTTTTAGAACACTGCGCCTAAACTGGGCCGTACTATAGGCGGTAGCTAAACCAAACCCGTGATTACCTGCTCGTACTATGCCATAGAGCGCTTGCTCGACTTCACAGCCTCCTTCATCTGCAGGCCGGTGAGCAAGCCGCATAGCGGCATCAGGCAGGACTAGGGTGACATGCGGTACAAGTTCGGTAACCCCCACGTGAGCCGATGATGTTATTTGAGCGTAAAAGTGATCCGCTTCGGCTGTGGCTTGTTGAGCCTCTAATTGCTGTTCATAAAAATCCCACGCTGTCCCGCTCAACGGCGATGCCCTTGGGCCTTTTTCAAATCGTAAATCTCTAATCATTTTTGTTCCGCAAATAGGTTATCTACAGTAACAATAGCAAACATTGGCTATATCAATAAATAGATTGTTAAATTTTACAACTTTTGAGTACTTATACGCTATCCAAAAACTCTAGGCAACACCAAGATGGTGCTTGATCCGGTCGACAATGTCGGCAATAACCACCTCTGACTTAACGAGGTAATCGTCGACGCCAAGGCTTTGGGCGCGTTCGCGGTCGGCGGGCTGGCTAAGAGCGGTTAGCATGATAACTTTAGCGGTTGCTGTTTCGGGGGTATTGCGCAAGATATCGAGTACGTCGAAGCCACTGACTTTTGGCATCATAACATCGAGTAAGATCAGATTAGGTTTTGATTCTAGGGCTGCTTGGAGAGCTAGTTCACCGTTGGCAACCCGAACTACTTTAAAGCCTTCGGCTTGCAGACGCATAAGGTAAACGTTTGCTAGATTGTCATCGTCTTCGACAAGGAGAATTGTTTTTTGTGTGTTTGTTGTATCCATAATAGTGCTTATGGTAACACGTAAAGACTAATTATGCAATAGCTTTTATAAAGCCGTCAAACATTGGATGGGGACGATTAGGCCGAGATTTAAATTCTGGATGAAATTGCGATGCCAATAAGAATGGGTGGTTAATGCCCTCGATTACTTCGACGAGATTGTTCACCGGATTAATGCCGCTTGGACGAATACCCCATGCTTCATACTGCTTGAGGTAGGTATTGTTGCATTCGTAGCGGTGGCGGTGGCGCTCAACGATTTTTGTTGTCCCATACTTCTGGGCGGCAAGACTCCCCTTTTCGAGTGTGCAATCGTAGTCACCGAGACGCATGGTGCCACCAGTATTTTCTTTGCCGATTTGTTCTTCCATGGTGTTAATCACTTTGTCGGCTGCTGAAGCATCTAGTTCGGCTGTAGTTGCTTTTGTAACCCCGGCGTTACGGGCAGCAGCGATAACGGCTACCTGTAAACCCAAACAAAGGCCGAGGTATGGAAGTTTATTAGTCAGGGCATACTGAGCAGCTTTGATCTTGCCTTCGATACCCCGTGTGCCAAAGCCGCCAGGCACTACAATGCCATCGCAGCCTTTGAGCATTTCGGTAATGTCTGCGCCAGGCTTTTCGAGTTTTTCGGCGTTAATCCAGCGAAGGTCAATTGCAACATCATTCCACATAGCTGCGCTGCGCAAGGCTTCGAAGACCGACATGTAGGTGTCGGTATTATCCATATACTTAGCAACAATGCCAACGGTTACACTTTTATCAAAAGTAGTTTGGGCGCGTTTAACAACATCACGCCACTCACTTAGGTCGGCAGCGGTACTTTTAAGTCCAAGTCGCTTGGTAATAACGTTGGCTAAGCCAGAATCTTCGAGCGTTAGCGGAACTTCATAAATAGTTTTAGCATTGGGGAGTAATGCGATTGCTTCGGGGGCAACACCGCTGAATAGGCTAAGTTTGCTCACAACGGCTTTGGTAGCGTGCCGTTCGCTCCGTGCTACCAGTACATCAGGGACAATACCAAAGCCACGCAGTTCACGCACGGCATTTTGAGCAGGCTTAGTTTTAACTTCTTGGCTCGCTCCTAAGAATGGCAGATACACAACATGTACGAACATGCAGTGCTCGCGTCCAACGTTAAAGGCAAACTCACGAATGGCTTCGATAAAGCTAAGCCCTTCGTAATCACCGACAGTGCCTCCGACTTCGACAATATGAACATCAAAACCGCTACCTGCTTCTTTGATTGCCTCTTGCATGGCAGTAGTAACGTGGGGAATATACTGAACGGTTTTGCCTAAATACTTTCCAGCCCGTTCGTCGGCAATTACTTTTTGGAGAATGCGGCCGCTCATCAGTGAGCTAGCCTGAGTTAATTCTTCGTCAAGAAATCGTTCGTAGTGGCCAAGGTCGAGATCGGTCTCGGCACCATCGCGGGTTACAAAACACTCGCCGTGTTCGGCTGGGTTAAGCGTGCCGGCATCAGTGTTTAAGTACGGATCGCACTTTTGAACATTGACTGAGATCCCGCGGGCTTTAAGCAGGCGGCCTATCGAGGCAGCGGTAATTCCCTTACCGACTCCTGACAGCACACCACCTGTTACAAATATATACTTCGTCTGCTTGTTAACCACGCAGAATATCCCTCTCTTTTCACCTCTGTTTGTACTGTTTAAAGTTTACCTCATGCAGAGACGTATGTCTATTGCAGTACTATATCTGTGCTTCATTAAAACTTCATTAACTGTAACTATAGCACCGATCGGCACCTAGCCAATCTACACTTTATCCAATTTATTGGCGAAGCTTAGCAAAGGCAGCATCTTTTTGCGGATCAACCTTGGCTTTAACGTTCTCGTCAGTTATTTCAACTTTCTGGTCTGGTTCGATACCTTCTTTGTCGATATTACGATTGTTTGGCGTATACCAGCGAGCAATCGTAACCTTGAGTACGCCACCGGCAGTAAGATTACGTAGTTCTTGCACGCTTCCCTTGCCATAGCTTTTTACGCCAATCAGGCTGGCGGCACCATTGTCCTTAAGCGCCCCGGCAGTAATTTCACTGGCGCTTGCACTACCGCCATCAATCAATACAACCGTAGGAATGCCGGCCAGTGTTGCCTTGCCATTCGATGTATAGCTTTTGACAACGGTATCGTTACGCTTTTCTTGCAATACAGATTTACCTTTTTGCAGCCAGAGGCTTGAAACGCTCACCGCCGCCTCAAGCAGCCCGCCCGGATTACCGCGCATATCAAGCACGACGCCTTTAACGTTCTTTGCTTTCAGTTCATCGGCGGCCTGCTGTGTGAGCGAAGCCGTATCTTCGCCAAAGCGGCTAATAGTTATTACACCGATATTGCCATCTGTAACTTCCCATTTTACGCTGGGAGTATTGATTTGGTCACGGGTTATATCAAAGGTCAGTGGCTTACCATCACGAATAATATCGAGTTTTACGGAGGTGTCTTTTGGCCCGCGAATTTTTTTAACCGCATCGGTAATAGAAAGATCGAACGCGGTGTCACCGTTAATCTTACTGATGATGTCGCCGGATTTTATCCCTGCTTTATCAGCTGGGAACCCGGCAATCGGAGCAACAATTACAATCGCATCATTCTCTTTATTCAGTTCGGCACCAATTCCTTCGAACGATCCACTAAGCTGCTCGTTGAACTCTTTGCTTTTTTCCTTACTTAAATATTCTGTGTAAGGGTCACCGGCGGCCTTAACCAAACCTTCTTTTAAACCATCTTCGAGCTTTGCGGTGTCGAGTTGGCCATCATAACCATTTTTAAGATCGCTGTATATCTCATCGATACCGTCAAAACTTAGTTTGCCGTTTTCGTGCTGCAGCGACTTACGATACTGAGCATCGGTGCCAAAAGCAACTTTGCCATTGCCTATACCAATACCCAGAAAGAGTACTCCCGCTAAAACAATAATTGCCCCGCCGGTGCGCAGTATGTTTATTTTTAGTTTTGCAGATTTTATTGAATGTGCAGCAGTTTCAGTTGCTGGCTGTTTGTGTTCAACGTTACTCAAAGGAACTCCTCAATTACTACTTCGTTTACTTACTAACCATTATACCGTATACGCTTGTCCATAAAATTAAATATGAAAAAGTCCGAATTCATTTCGGACTTTTGAAGCTACTGCAGGGATGAGCAGCGAGCAAAGTAAGAGTAATCGATAAGAAGAGATAGTTCCCTTCACATGTCTTAGAAGTGTATGAAGACTAGGCCAGCCGGGTTTAGATTTGCACGTGTCGAGTAACGGCCGTCGAGGTTGGCGTTATACTGACTGATATTAATGGTACCGTTAGGATTAACCGACTCAACCCACATGACGTGGCCATAAAAGCCGCTATTACTAACTGCGACGGTACCGTCGTTCCCATTACCTGGGTTATTATCTACCGGGATGCCAGCAGCCCGAGCATTATCGTCCCACTGATTCGCGTTACCAACACCGCCCCAGTAAGGCATGTGTCGGCCAGAAGCAGCGACACGAAATGCTGTGTAGCTTACGCATTCGCGGTTATACATGCCCCAGCTATCAATAGTAGAGTCTTGAGGAATTTCACACCAGCGGGCTGGATAACCACCGCCGCAGGCAGGGCCGCTACCAGCAGGGCCGCCAGAGAATCGACTGTTGGCAATAATTTGTTGACGCTTAAGTTCGGCGACTTTGCTGTTATTGGCTTTAATTTGCCCGTCAATTTCGTTTTGCTGTGCTTGATTTAACGATAACAGACGAC
Organism: uncultured Candidatus Saccharibacteria bacterium; assembly: GCA_964540445.1. GTDB lineage: Bacteria > Patescibacteriota > Saccharimonadia > Saccharimonadales > 2-12-FULL-41-12 > JALQXV01. The sequence continues at coordinate 9,650 of CAZIMF010000017.1, read as the reverse complement.
TATTTTCAGCTCGTTGGGCGGCAAGTTGGCTCTGTAATCCCTTCTGCTCGGCGAGCAGCTTCTCGACTGTTTCTTTTTGAGTATTTAGATCAAGTTTTAACTTGGTAATTTTATCGAGCGTGGTTTTAATTTTAGAGTTAACACTTTCACGGTACTGTTGCTTATCGAAATAATCACTGAGGTCTTTACTAGTAGCAAGCATTTCTACAGTTGTAATTTCACCTTCTAAGTACATGGCACGGATTGTTTGCCCTAATAGATCGCGCTGATGGAGTAGCTCTGCTTCGGCAGCGGCAATTTGTATCTTAAGTTCAGCCATTTTGGCTTCATTATCGGTAATGCGGGCTTGCAGAGCATTAATTTGGCCCTGTAGTTTAGAAATAGTATCGGACAGACTATTAGCTTCGGCGCCCAGTTGCCCCTGGACCGCTTGTTTTGCGCCATTATCGGCGTTAAGAGCATCTATTTGTGCCTGGAATTGGTCGGCGTGCGCAAACGGAGTTGCCAGAGCAGCAACCAGAAATAAGCTCGCCAGCAAAATACCTGTCACCGAACGGCGTGCGGTTGCTACATTATTAGACTGAGTTTGATTGTGTACGTAACGCATTTTTTTGTTTGCAAAATTTTTATTTTTGGATTTATACCCCTGTATAATAGCATACATAAGCACTATAAGCAACCCTCCTACCCTCTTAGCTGCGACGACTTGGCTTTACTTTTAGGTAGCGAGCAGTAGCAATAAGCGCTGATATAACACCTATGCCGATACCTGCTGCCAGCTGCATACCCAAAAAGATTAAGAAGTTATCGCTAAAATACTGGTTGGCAAATTTAAGATCGAGCAAACCGAGGCTACTGGCATCAAACGCCTGTTCCTGAACAACAAACAAGGCGTTACACAGGCTCAGTGACGCCACCGCCGACACAATACCGTAAATCATTGTCTCTACAATAAACGGACCTTTAATGTACCAGTTACTGGCCCCCAGCAGACGCATAATTGTTAGTTCGTCGCGTCGGTTAAATATAGCCATCTGAATAGTATTAAAGATGATAAGCATCGAGATAATACCAAATACTACGATACCGATAATGACCGCCTTGGTAAAAAACTTAGTAGCATTGGTTATTTTGTCGATTGCCTCTTTGCGATCGCCGGAATATGATGTTTGGTCTGATTGAAGGGCTTTTGCGTCTGATGACTCTAGTAGTGTACGAATTTCATCAATTCGGGCCGGGTCTTTTGGTTTAATCTGAAGTGTTGCTGGCAGCGGATTGTCAGTCTGGGAGATTGCTAACAACAAATCTACATTATCTTGGTTGGCTTTTTGATAGTTCTCGAGTGCCTGATCTTTCGATACATAATCAATTGACTTAACGTTATCAAGACCCTTGAGCTCTCCTACCAGTTTATTTCGCTGCTCTTCGGTGACATCATCTTTAAGGTAAACCGAAATATCGATTCGATCGGTAATTTGGGCAATCGTGTGACTAAAAGTAGCGTTAGCAATAACCGAAAATAATATGATAGTAAGAGTTACTACCATGACTGCCGTAGCAGCAATACTAAGAGAAATATTACGAATGAAATTCGCAACACCAGTTTTGATGATGCGCTCCAGGGTTATTAGTTTACGCTTAAATGGATCGTCCCGCATATCTACGCTTCGTACCCCGAATTAGCTTTATCACTGATAATCTGACCATCTTTAATGGTGACTACACGGCGCTTCAGTTTATTCACAATGTCTTGGTTGTGAGTAGTAAGCAGCACCGTCGTGCCATATTTATTAATTTTTTCCAGTACTTTAATAACATCCCAGGCGTGCTTTGGATCGAGGTTACCGGTTGGCTCATCGGCAATCAAAATTTTTGGCTGTCGGATAACCGCGCGCGCGATAGCTACGCGCTGGCGTTCACCGCCCGATAATTCTCGTGGGTAACTCTTTTCTTTACCTTTGAGGCCCACTATATTGAGAACTTTTGGAACCGTGTGCCGAATTTCACGGTTGCTCATACCGGCGATTTCAAGAGCAAAAGCGACATTTTCGAAGACTGTTTTGTTTGGTAACAACTTAAAATCCTGGAACACGACACCAATGCGCCGACGAAGTTTGGGGATGTCTCTGTCTTTAAGACGCTCGTAATCGATGCCGCCAATGATAATCTTGCCACTGGTTGGCTTTTCTTCCCGGGTAAGTAATTTGAGCAGGGTTGACTTACCGGCACCACTTGGCCCAACGACAATAACAAATTCTTTTGGTTCGACGTGTAGACTGATGCGTTGTAAGGCGGCTTCACCGCGTCGGGCATACGTCTTCGTTACCCTATCAAGTAAGATCATATATAAGCATTATAGCAAAAGAAAGCATAAATAATTAGACTAAGCCGTGCCGAGGTGTTGATAAACATCATCCGCAGTTAACTGCTTTGCAACCCAAATTCTAGATATGCCTCAATAAATTCATTAAGGTCGCCGTCGAGTACTGACTGCACTTGAACTGTTTCATGACGGGTCCGTAAGTCTTTTACCATACTGTACGGATGCAGCACGTAGCTCCGAATCTGATTGCCCCAGGCAGCCTGCTCATTGGGGCCTTTTAATTCAGAAATTTTTTCGGCGTGCTGCTCAACCTGAAGTTGTGCCAGTTTTGAGCGAAGTATAGTCATTGCCGTTTCACGATTTTGCAACTGCGATCGTTCGTTTTGAATACTCACCACAATACCGGTCGGTAGATGCGTAATCCTTACTGCCGAATCAGTCGTATTAACACTTTGACCACCGTGGCCACCCGCTCGAAACACATCAATTTTAAGTTCTTTTTCATCAATTGGAATTGTTTCCGGCTCGGCAATTTCCGGTAAAACTTCGACTTTAGCAAAGCTAGTCTGCCGTTTTGCATCGGCGTTAAATGGACTCAAACGAACCAAACGATGCACCCCGTTCTCGCCTTTTAGTTTGCCATAAACATGGCTACCCTTCAGCTCCAGACTGACGCTTTTAATGCCGGCTTCCTCGCCAACCGATTCGTCCAGCGTTGTGGCCGTAACACCGTTAGCTTCTGCCCAACGCATATACATTCGTAGTAACATCTGTGCCCAGTCCTGCGCATCCGTCCCTCCGGCCCCCGCATAAATACTCAAGACAACATTATGACCATCGTAAGGACCATTAAAGCGCATCTGTTTTTTAAGATCCTCATATATACTAGTGAGTTCGCTAAACTGTTCATCGATTTCTTTGGCAAGACTTTGGTCTTTCATTTCAGCCAAATTGAATAATTCTTCAACGTTTTTTTTAAGATTAAGCCAGGGCTCAGTTTGTTCGCTCAGTGCACTAATCCGCTGCATAACTTTAGATGCAGCCTGGTTATCTGCCCAAAAATCAGCCCGCTCGGTCTGTTTCTGCAGTTCCTTAAGTTCGTTCGCCAATTCAGCAATACTCAACTGGTTAATGGTTGCCGTAATATCTGACTTCAACTTACTTATAGTCTGGGGTGTGCTCATAATATTTTCATACTTCGTTCAATGTGAAAGGATTTTGTCTACTTAATTAGTGCTATACCGACTGTTCATTAAACTTTAATTAACCTTAAGTATAGTAACAAGAATACCAAACAAGAAGCGCAGCTTCTCGTAATTACTATAGGTTATTAGTTATAAATCACTTTTTCCAGAGATGGTCGAGCTTGACTGTTAGGCGGTCAAGTTCTTCGGGGTTGGGGTTGCCGAGAACACCAAGACCCCAGATACCTTCTTTGAATAAATCTTTTGCACCGTCGACGATTTGGCGCTTCGTGATTGCTTTAATACGAGCCGGGATTGAGTAATAATCTTCGATGAAGTCATCAAAGAAGTAGCGGCCGGCGTAACTGCTACCGATGCCAGCAACAGTTTGGGCGCCACGTTGATAACGCCCCAGACGATACTGCTTAGCAGCATCAATTTCTTCTTTAGTGAGCTTGCCGTCAAAGATATTATTAAGTTCAGTGACCATAATATCAAAAAGCGCTTCGGCGTTGTCGGGCCGAACCTGAGCACCGAACCACCAGTTTGTACTGTGCAGTTCAGCATTAATACCCGAACTCATACTGTAAACCAAGCCGCGTTCGCGGGCAGTACCAAGGATGCGTGAATAGAGGGTTTCGGTAAGCATACTATTTAATAAGCTCATGGCGGCCAGTTCGTGGTCTTCCATGCGGCGCTTTAGGAACGTATCGAAGTAAAAGTAATAGTTATCAACTGTAGTATTTTTGATACTCAGCGGTGCATCTAGTGTATTGGGGATTTCGCGCGGCAGCGCGCGGCGGCCCCTGCCCTTTGCAAGTGATGCGCCGCCGAACAACTCTTTAATATATTTTTTTCGGCTGGCAGTTATGTTTCCGGCGATTACAAAGCGCATATTAGAAGTAACATGGGTCGCCTGATAATGTTCACGAATATCCTGAAGGGTAACATTCTTCATAAGCTTAAGCCGCTCTTGATCGGTCACCGCGTGGAAGCCAAAAGCTTCTCGCAGACCAATGCTTAAATGACGAAAATGATTATTTGAACGAGCTGTTAACTCTTCACGAACATTACCTGATTCAGCCTTAAATTCTTCTTCGAGGAATAGTGGTTCGGTAATAGCAATCATTAACCAGTCAATGATGCGCTGCCATTCAAAATCAGCACATTCTGATTCGTAAATAATATCGTACGTTCCGGTGCTGGCGTTGCAGTAGGCACCATTTTTTTCGAACTCGGCCTGAAAGGCACGGGCTTTAGGAATGTGTTTATTGGCCCCGAGGAGCATGTGCTCCATAGTGTGGGGAGTTTCCCACTTTTCGCGGTCTACCAGATACTCCCCAGCGCGGAAATTGATCTGGAACGACATAATGGTCGCTTCGGGAACATGGACTAACAGCCCGCGGGCACCGTTATCTAACACCAATTCAGAAGTAACATGCTTCATATGCTCTGTACGTGCCGACTTTCTATTTACGTTTCTTAGTTTTGGCTTTTTTCTTGTTTTGCCGCTGGGTTTTACGAGCCTTTTTGCGTTTTTCACTGGCTTTTTTATTTTCAGACTTTTCGACAGATTCGCTTTTTACTTTAAAGTCTTCTTCTTTAAACTCATCTACATCGATAATTTTGTCGGCATTATCGACTGAGCTGCGAGCGGCCCGCGTAAGATCGGTTTCGACCGATCGACCTAGTTGCGATTCATCGATTGGCCGAGCATGGAACAAGGACTTCACCACTTCGTGGCGCAGTGCACGCTGCATTTGTTCGAATATGCGCTGCGACTGGCGTCGATATTCAACTAATGGATCTCGCTGACCAACACCAACCCAACGAATCCCCTCGCGAAGATGATCCATCGTTTCGAGGTGCTGCATCCAGTAATTGTCGAGGGTTTGCAGATAAATATCACGTTCAATTTTACGCAATATCTCTGTTCCGAATCGTTCTTCTTGTTCTTTGTAGAGCTCTTCGGCTGCGTGCACCAATTCCTTTTCGAAGCTGTGAGCCGGGGAATCAAATAATGTATCAAGGGTTTTCTCGTCGAATGGAAAAACGTGCTTGAGCATATCTTCGTATTTGTCAGTGGTCGCATGTGGTGAATTGGCTAAATCTTTTGCTTCGGAGCGAATAAATTCATATACCCGTTTACTGATGTCTGCCTGGCGCAAAATTTCGTTGCGCATACTGTACGTTGCCTTGCGATGCCGGTTCATAACGTCGTCGTATTTAACAACGTCTTTTCGCGCATCAAAGTTAAAGCCTTCGACCTTTTTCTGGGAGCCTTCAAGACTTTTACTAATAAACCGATTTTCGATTGGCGTTTCATCATCAACCTTAAGGCGATCCATGACTTTGATAATCCGTTCGCCGCCAAAAATACGCATTAAATCATCTTCGCAGGAGACAAAGAACTGAGTTTCACCGGGGTCACCTTGCCGGCCGGAGCGACCACGCAGCTGGTTATCGATACGACGTGATTCGTGACGTTCAGAACCTAACACAAACAGCCCCCCAGCCTTTTTAGCTGCTTCGTCGAGTACAATGTCGGTACCTCGACCAGCGATGTTAGTAGCTAATGTTACCGCACCTTTTTGACCTGCTTTGGCAATAATGGCTGCTTCTTTTTCGTTGTTTTTTGCATTTAAAATCTGATGCTTGATACCGGCTTTTTTAAGTAGTGCGCTTAAGCGTTCGTTTTTTTCAATTGAGGCAGTACCGAGCAAGATCGGCTGACCCTTTTTATTAAGTGCTTTGACTTCTTTGATGATAGCCCGGAACTTACCGGCTTCGGTTTTATAGATGCGATCAGGACGATCAACCCGGATGAGTTTGCGGTTTGGTGGGATTTCGATGACATCAAGCTTATATACTTGGTGGAACTCCTCGGCTTCAGTTGTTGCCGTTCCAGTCATTCCCGAAAGTTTATCGTACAATCGAAAATAATTTTGGAAACTAATGGTTGCCAGCGTCATGGATTCATCCTGGATTTCAACTGCTTCTTGGGCTTCGATTGCCTGGTGAAGCCCCTCGTTGTAGCGCCGACCTTTTAATAGACGTCCGGTAAACTCGTCGACGATGACAATTTCACCGTCTTTAGTAACCACATAATCTTTGTCGCGCTTAAATAGGGCGCGTGCTTTTAAGGCCTGTTCAAGGTGATAGAGCGTTCGGATGTTGTCTGAAGAGTACAAATTGTCGATGCCAAGAATTTTTTCGACTTGGTCAATTCCTTCGTCGGTGAGCGCGGTAGCTTTGCGTTTTTCGTCGACCTCATAATGGTCGTCTTTTTTAAGCTGTCGAACAACTTTTGCAAACTGCATGTAGGCAGTACCACTGGCAGTGGATGGAGCCGAGATAATGAGTGGTGTACGCGCTTCGTCGACTAAAATTGAGTCGACTTCGTCGACGATGGCAAAATTAAGGTCCCGTTGCCTTAGCTGGTCGGTCTCGCGAACCATGTTGTCACGCAAATAATCAAAGCCATATTCGTTGTTAGTGCCGTAGGTAATATCGGCGTTGTAGGCTTCTTGCCGAGTACATGGCTTTAGGCGCTTCATGCGCGGATCGTCGTGATCGTCATTGCGATAGTCTGGATCAAAGACAAACGAATGATCACCAATAATAACACCAGTGGTGAGACCAAGATAATGATACACCTCCCCCATCCAGCTGGCATCACGCTGTGCAAGATAATCATTAACCGTAACAACATGTACGCCTTTTTCGGTGAGCGCATTTAGATAGACGGGCGCAGTCGCAACCAGGGTTTTACCTTCTCCGGTTTTCATTTCGGCAATTGAACCGTCGTGCAATGCCATCCCACCAATTAGCTGCACGTCAAAGTGGCGCATTTTTAGTGTGCGTCTAGAAGCCTCACGGACAACAGCAAAGGCATCGGGCAATATTTTATCAAGTGACTCTTTTTGGAGTCGTTTTTTAAGTTCAGCAGTTTGCGCTTTTAAGTCCTTGTCAGACATTTTTTTGTATTTGTCCTCAAGTTTATTAATAGCTGCTACTCGTCGAGTTAACCTCTTTAGTGTACGGGCCTGTGGATCGCCAAGTACACGTTTTACTACCTTTTTATTCATCACCTTCATACAAAATTAGAATTCCCTTGCCTTCAAGTTTGCTAGCACCTAATAATTATACTATTGTACTCCAATCAAAGTAATTTTGTAAGGTGTAGATACAGGTAATATTTACGATGATTTTTATTCGGCTGAACTGACTAAGTTTTCGGTCTCTAAATCAGCTTGATGCCGACGGAACCGTGCCATCAAATGGCGGCTGAGTCGTGCTGGTGTATGCGTATTTTTATATCGTTTAAGTTGGTTTTTTAGATTTTCTTCTACCTCATCGATAGCAGCCAGCATGCTAGAGGATTTACGGTGTGCCGTAATATGTGCTTTGGGGAGTTTCATGATTACTTCGCATTCGTACAGCTGCTTGTCTTTTGACTTTGCCTCTTTGAGTTTAATGTCGACGTGAGCAGACTCGCGGGACCCACGGACCATATATTTATATAAGCCACCGATCTTTTTTTCGACATATAGCCGCATGTCGTCTGTTACGTTGGTATGTACACCGCTAATGCGCAAATTGTTAATCATGAGAACTCCTTTAATAGTTAAGCTCTACAAATTATTATACTCCTATTTTGAAGTTTTAGATGCGTTCTCGATTACCCATATACGGGCGCAACACCTCTGGCAGCACAACATCGCCTTCGGCAGTTTGAAAGTTCTCAATAATGGCAATAAGAGGTCGCTGCGAGAATGCGGTTGCATCGTTGGTATGAGCCAGTTCGACTACTCCGTCTGCGCGGCGAACACGCGTTTGCATGGAACGAGTCTGGAAATCGGATATATAATCGGCAGTATGTGTTTCACGGTAGGCATTTTGACCCGGTAACCAAACATCGATGTCGACGCCTTTAGCATTGGGTCGGCCGATATCGGCCGTGCATTTTTCGAGCACACGGTATGGTAGACCGAGCTGCTGCATTAAATATTCCTGGATAGCAATCATAAACAAATGTTCATCGAGTGACGTTTCGGCGACAGTAAAACTCTCCATTTCTAGTTTATTAAACTGATGCAACCGGAAGAAACCCTCGCTGTCTTTACCGTAGGTCCCCGCCTCGCGGCGAAAAGCAGTGGTGTAGCCTATGTAGCGTTGTGGCAAATCTTTTTCATCGAGAATTTCTTTATAGTACATTGGCGCCATAGTGTGTTCGGCACTGGCATTGAGCCACAGATCTTCGTCTTCTATTTTGTATGTCTGCTCTTCTTTATTCAGTCGTCCAGTGGCTTCAAAGATTTCTTTTTTGGCAACAGCCGGTGGTATTACCGGTGTAAATGGCTTAGACGAAACATTTAAATTATTGTCAGCGATGATCTGTTTGAGTATGTCTTCATTGCAAACGATATCCATGCCAAATTGCCACAAAGCAAATTCAAGTCGGACTAAGTCGCCTTTTAGATATACGAAACGGGCACCAGCAATTTTAGCCCCCCGGTCTTTATCAAGCCAGCCTTTTGCTTCGGCGATCTCAGCATGGTTTTTTATGTTAAAACTAAATTCCGGCTTGCCCCCCACAGTTTTGACCACAACATTTTGTTCTTCACTGTCACCTACAGGTACACCGTCGAGGGGCATATTTGGTACTGATTTCCAGAGCGCCAACCATTCGGCTTCTACACCGGCCAGGTATTCTTCACGCTCTGCCAGCTCAACTTTTATGCGCTTACCTTCTTCAATAGCTGTCTCATCGGGTTTGCCGCCCGAGACTTTCATTGTTTCAGCGATTTCATTGCGCCGCTGACGTAAACTTTCGACGGTCTGCAATAAATCTTTGCGCTCACTATCAAGTTGCATTAATTGCTGCACGTTAATGTCGTAGCCTTTTTGCTTGGCTTTTTCGCGAACCAGTTCGGGGTTATCGCGGACGAGCTGAATATCTATCATGCAGTCATTATACTTGATAACTGTTATTTTCTAGCAGGTGCGTTGCAGTCTTTTTGATAACTATTTTTTTGTCAGCTAAAAGTCACCTCAAAGTCGGCTAAAAGGTCGACTTTGAGGTGATCGTGGGATTATTAAAAAGTAAAAGACTATTTGTTTTGAATGTGCTTTACGGTTAA
>CAZIMF010000016.1:0-17577 GCA_964540445.1 uncultured Candidatus Saccharibacteria bacterium | reverse complement strand
CCCAATAAAGAATATTCGATTAAGCCGTACCAATCAGGTTATTTAGTATATGATTTCTCACTACAAGATATTCTTCTATACGAAAATAATTCGGTCGAGCCCAAGAAAATAGAAATCTCAAAGCCGAACAATGATAAGCTCACCGCGCAACAACTTTCAACAAGCGGTAATCGTATCGCGTTAGCCTACCTAAACCCTAACCGGGCCCTTGATGCTGACCAAAAACCCATAAGAGGCGAGAAGACCGTGGTGCAAGTATACGAATCCGGCCAAACAAAGAGTCTCTCATTTGACGGCAGCTTTTATGTTGCCCAGCTTTGCGGAGAGAAGTATCTATGTCTTGTGCAAGACAGAAAACTTACAGTTTATAATATTGACGGCAACAAAGCCCGAGCCCTCACTAGTGTTGGTAACGTTTACAATATAAAGACTATTGGGAATAAACTGTTAGTGTTGCGCTATGATGGGGTGCTTGAGTTTGACGTAGAGAAGAAGAGTGGCTTTATGGACTATACACCTGGCCCCTACAAACCATGCGGCATAGAAGCGGCTGACAAAGAAAACTATGTGCTCTGCTTGATCGGCCCCGATAACGCCAAAATAGCGCTCCACATTGACAGCACCCAGAACAACAACGGAAGCATAGACAAAAAAGCCCTTCAAATTGCAGAACAGCCTTATATTGACACTCTCTCTATTTACAAATCTTTCATTTATATTGTGCCCAATCTTGGTGCCCAGCACTATGATGCCGCCGCAAAAGGCTTCGTTTACGACCCAGAGATCCGCCGCAAAACAGCAAGCGATATTACTGCTCTGATTGATAGTCTAGGCATAAATCGTTCAGTTTATACGGTTATAAATACCCGGCCTTAGCCGAGCGGTATAACAGTGCATTCTTCGGTAAAATGCTGGATAACCACATCGGCGTCGGTGGTAGTAATAATTGTCTGATAATCTTTAAGGAAGCTAGTGAGCGCCCGTCGTCGGGCGCCGTCAAGCTCACTAAACACGTCGTCAAGTAATAAAAGCGGTCGGGTACCGCGCTCTTTTTCCAGGATTTGCAATTCGATAATTTTTAGAGTTAAAAGCAGGGTACGAATTTCGCCGCGCGAAGCCGACTGGAGGGCAGGTTCGTCTCCAAAGTAAATTACGATGTCATCGCGGTGCGGGCCGCTGCCGGTGAAACCTCTCGCCATATCAAGCGCAACCGAGGATTCTAATTTTTTTAACAGGTTAGTACCGTAGTTAGCCGTGTTAATTGAAGATTCATAGTGAAGTTTAATCTTTTTATCATGTCCGGCGATCATACTATAGATGGTCGAGACAGACTGGTTAACCGCCTCAATCAAGCCAAGGCGCTGTTTTACTAGCTGCTCGCCAAGGTCGACTAATCGCAGATCCCAGGCAAACAACTGGGAGCTGCTCCGGTCACCTTGTTTAAGCAACGCATTCCGTTGAGCTAACACACGTTTATAGTGGCTACGATGTTGTTCATAGCTAGCGACATACTGCTCAATTAAATCGTCAAAATAAGCCCGCCGGTGGGAAGGTTCATTTTCAACTAGCTGTAGGTCGTTCGGCTCAAATAAAACAATTGGTTGTTTGTGAGCAGAGGGGAAGCGTTTATATATTTTTTCATCGATCTCAAATGTCTTCTGGAGACTGCCAGAGGAGTCTAGCTGGATCTTCACAGTACGTTGCACGTTTTCATTAGTATGCACGTCTACGCGCGCCCAGGGCTGCTCTCGGCGCACTAAATGGATGTCCTTCGAGCGATATGATTTACCAACTGAACTAATCATGATTGCTTCAAGCAAATTTGTTTTGCCGGCGGCATTTGGTCCAACCACAATATTCACGGCGCTACCAAGCTCAAACGAAGAATCGGCGTACGAGCGGTAATTTTGGAGCCGCAGATCGGTGAATATCATGCGTACTATTATGACTTAAGGGGCATAATAAGATGAAGATAATCTTTTTCTTCGGTCCCGCGGATAACACACGGTTCAAGCTTCCCATTAAAAGCGATGCTGATTTCTGGATCGCTAACTACGCCAAGCCCGTCAAGAATAAAGCGGGAGTTTAGCGTAATACTGGCGGTGCCCTTTACTTTTGCGGTGGCGGTGGCGGTGTTCTCGCCAAGCTGCGAGGCTATCGAACGGATACTAATCTGTTTTTCGTCTTCATCTAAATCAAGAGTCACGCTGCCGGCACTTTCCCGGGCGAACAGACTGGATACCTTAGTAATGTTGACCAGCTCACTTTTGGGTAGCGTGGCAGAGGTTGAGAAACTAGCGGGGATTAGTTTTCGGTAATCTGGATAAGCTCCGTCAATTAAGCGAGTTACCAGCTCTATATCTCCGACAGTGAATAACACCTGTTGATCGTCGTGAGTCACGGCTACTTCTTCCTCGTTATCGCCAATAATCCGAAGTAGATCCTGCATGGCGCTAGCGGGGATTAGTAATTTTACTTCTTGAGCTAATTTCATAACTCGTTTTTCGGCTAAGCGGTAACTATCAGTTGCGGCAATATATAAGTTACCTTCATGCGTATGAAAATAGATACCGGTTAGAATCGGCCGAGCGTCGTCGTTGCTAGCAGCTAGAACAACCTGCTGGAGAGCTCGTTTTAATGCCGAGGCGCTCACTTTCCAACTAGTGCCGCCTTTAATCTTCGGCATTACCGGGTAGTCATCGGCTATTGTTCCGTTTATTATTGAATTGTATTTATCTGCCTTAATGCGTAATTTAGTTTCTTCAACCTTGATATCAATAATTCCGCTTGGTAAGCTAGCGACGAAATCTTGCATAAGACGAGCAGGGACAGTAATCGAACCTTCCTCGGCGACTTTTGAACCAATGTAGTGGGTGATTGCTATGTTAAGGTTTGTCGCCGCTATACATACTCTATTGTCTACAGTCTTTATTAATACGTTCGACAGAATAGGCAGCGCGTTCTTGCTGCTTGCTACACGGGCTACGTTGTTCAGCGCACGAGTAAGGTTTTCTTGGGTTACTTGCAATTTCATGGTGAGGCTCTCCGTCCGGTTATATTATTATGAATTCATTAAATTTTAATCTAGTAGGCATAGTAATAGGTGGTGTGGATACTGTTGATAAGTTTAATGTTACAGATGAATTTAATGAAATTTTAATGTTCATAACTGCGCACAAGAGGCGGGTAAAAGCTTGGATAACTCGGGGGGTTGTGCCCAGCACAGAAATTTGCTGGGAAAATACTGTGTAAAAGTTGCTGCTTGTGCACATAGTTTGTCCAGCGTCGTGCCCCCTCAATGCACAGGTTTTACACATACAAACGCTCCTTAATATCGGCAATCGCGATACGGACTTCATTGTCGAAGGCCTTTTCTTTCTCTATTTTCTCAACTGAATGGATGGCAGTGGTATGGTCTTTTCGGCCAAGTTCTCGGGCGATCTTAGGGAAGCTTAGGTGTAGCTCGCTGCGCAGAATATACATAGCTATCTGTCGGGGTACCACAATTTCTTTGTCTCGCTTTGGGCCAAGCAGCTCATCGACGCTGATCTGAAAATGTTTCGCCGTGCGTTCAACAATTTGTTTGGCGCTTAGATGTTTTGGTCGAGCCTTGGCATTACCGAGCAGCGCAACGGCTACTTCGGCAGTTGGGGTAAGCCCTCTCATTTCACAAAACGCGATTAACTGGTTGAGCGCCCCTTCAAGTTCACGAATATTGTTTTGAACGTAGTTTGCTAGATGATCCACTAAGTCTGGCTCAAGCGAAAGATTATGCTCCTCAGCTTTAGATTGGATAATAGCGCAACGTGTTTCAAAATCAGGCGCTTGCATATCGATGGCCATGCCCCATTCAAAGCGTGAACGAAGCCGGTCTGTTAGGGTGGGGATATCTTTTGGCCGGCGGTCGCTGGTAATAATAATTTGTTTGTTGGCCTGGTGCAGGGCATTAAAGGTGTGGAAGAATTCGTCTTGGGTTTTTTCTTTGCCAGCAATAAATTGGATATCGTCAATAATTAATACATCTGCGCTTCGGTACACGCCGGCAAAATCAGTGTTTTTCTTGTAGCGGATGGCATCAAGAAACTCCTGGATAAATTGTTCGGATGATACATAGACAATATTTGCATCTGGGCGCTTAGCGATGACTCCGTTCCCGGCTGCCTGGATTAAGTGTGTTTTGCCGATTCCGACACCACCATATAAGAATAGTGGGTTATATTTACTGCCGGGATTTTGGGCAATTGCCTGGCAGGCCGCGTAGGCTAACTCGTTACCTGAGCCGACAATAAAATTATCAAACGTATAGCGTTCGTTAAGGCCCTGTCTGTATGAATGGGTGAAGCTGCTGGTAGCCATAGCTGGCCGGGGTTTAGTGTGACCGGATGATTTACTTGTTCCTGGTTTTTGGTTTTGGAGAACAATAGAGTCATCTTCGATGCGGCGGTGCAATGATGATGCTGGCAAGATTTTGTACTCAATCTTTTCGTAGGCTACGCCATTTTTAGTAAGTATTTCAGCAATCAAGTCATCAAATTTGCGTTCGAGCTGCTGTTTAATAAATATATTCGGCGCGCCAACTTGTACACAGCCGTCTTTAATTTTGAGTAAACGGGTGTTCTTAAACCATGTAACATAGTTGCCTTTTGAGACTCCTAGTTCAATTTCGCCGAGTACAGCTTGCCAGAGGCTCGTTGTATCCATTCTCCTGCGTACCCTTCTTTTCAAGACTTCTTTGTTCCTATAACTATAGCAAACCCAAAAAACTTTTCCACAGTTTTTTAGACAACCCCTAGAAAATGACCGGAAATAGGCAAAACAGAGACAGACTTATACACATAGTTTGGATTACCCTGTTAAATTGTGGACAAAACTTGGAGAATAGTGGAAAAGCTGCTATAGTTTTGGGCAATACTATTGTTAATTTGACGTGGTTTTGGAGCAGGGCGTTTGACGACGTGCGCCAAAAACCTCTATAGTTAGAAAGATTATGCCAAAAAGAACTTTTCAACCAAAAAAGCGTTACCGCTCGCGAGAGCACGGGTTCTTTAAGCGTATGGCCACTAAAGCTGGCCGCAACGTTCTTAAGCGCCGTCGCATCAAGGGCCGCGTACGATTGAGCCATTAAAAAGTAATTTCTAAATATAAAAATGGATCGGTGTTGCTGCAAGCTATCCGGTCCATTTTCGCTAGTATAACCATATGATTTCTAAGCAACATCGCTTTCATGGACCAAACTCCCTTAACTTTGTGTACCGCAAGGGGCGGGCTGCACGCGAGCAGGGGTTGAGTTTACGGTTTGCGCGGTCGCGCGGCGAGGATTACCGCCTAGCGGTAGTCGTTAGTAAAAAGGTGAGCAAGTCAGCCGTCGTCCGTAATCGAATTAGGCGACGCATTTACGAAATCGTTCGTACCTACCGCAAAGAGGCAGAAACGACTTGGCCACAGGATCTTGTTATTAGTGTTTTTGATGATCAGCCGGCCAAGCTGCCGGCCGCAGAACTAAAAGCCCAGGTTATCAAGTTGCTCCAAAAATCGGGCCTTTAATGCTACAGTAGTAGTAAGGAGTTAGTTGTTTCTATGTTTAACACATATATTGTCCAGCCTGTATTCAACCTGTTGGAATTTATTTACGCGGTTATACCAGGCCATGATCTTGGTATCTCTATCATCATATTTACAATTATCATCCGTCTGGCACTATGGCCTCTGGTACGTAAGCAATTGCACCATGCAAAAGCGATGCGTAAATTGCAGCCCGAGCTTAAGAAGCTTAAAAAAGCCGCGGCCGGCGATCGGCAAAAAGAAGCGCGTTTGCAAATGGAGCTTTATAAGGAGCGTGGTATTAAGCCGTTTTCGTCAATCGGAACGCTTATTATCCAAATACCGGTCTTCATTGCACTGTATCAGTCAGTTCTTAAGATCACCCAAAATCCAGGCAGTCTTGTAGATTTCTCCTACCAAACAATCCGCGACTTCCCCTGGATACAAAATCTTGCCGCCGACATAAGTAGATTTGACGAAACCTTTCTCGGCATTGTTAATTTGTCGCATAAAGGTTTTGACCCGGGCGGAGCAGGCATCTATCTACCAGCAGTAGCTTTGGCGGTTATTTCAACTATTGCGCAATATTTCCAGACTAAGCTGATGATGCAAAACAGCCAGGATTCGCGCAAACTCTCGGTCATCCTTAAAGAAGCCGCTGCCGGCAAAGAGACTGACCAAGCTGAAATTACGGCGGCAATAAGCAAGGTGATGCTCTACTTGCTGCCAATTGCCACTTTTTCGTTCGCCCTGATCGTGCCGTCTGCCTTGTCACTCTACCTCCTAACCAGTGCCGTTGTGGGCTATTTCCAAACTCGCCGTGTGCTTAACCAAGACGTTGAAGAAATGCACCAAATCGCCGAAGAAAAAACTACAGAAGAAAAAGAAGCCGAACTACTGGCCTCTGTTACGCCGAAGAAAGGCGCGCCCGCTCACAAGAAAAAGAAAAGTTCTGCTAAAACCAAATCTGCCGCTAAAAAGAAGAGGAGAAGGTAGTGGAAGAATCAATCCAATACGCTAAAAAATATTTAGAGGACTTGTTGTCTTTTTTTGGCTTAAATACCACGGTCCATGCGTCTAATAGCGAAGATGAAGTAATTGAGCTCCAAGTACCCTCAACTCATCTCAATGGCTTTTTGATTGGCCAACGCGGCGAAACCATGCACGCTCTCCAATTCCTCGTAAGCAGTGCTCTAAAGAGCCAGGGCTACGAAATGACTCGCGTCAATGTAGATGTCGCTGAGTATAAACTACAACGAGCCGGTCGCTTAAGCGAAAAAGCCCTCGATTGGATAAGCAGTGTTAAAGAGTCTGGCGAAGCGATGCACTTACAGCCAATGAATGCCGCCGATCGCCGGGTTATCCACAAGCTCGCCAGTGAGCATGGTCTGCCCACCGAATCCGAAGGTGAAGGCCGTGACCGCCACATCGTCCTTCGGCCCCCCGCCGCTGGCTAACGGCGCCTATTGTTATCGGCTGGTACCCCTCTAGTCGGTACTATAGCTGCGTTTCATTAAGTGTTAATGAACTCGAACTATAGTACTGAAATTTGTGATGGGCGCGAGGTTAGCGGCGGTTAGATTTTTTCTTTTTCTTGCGGCGCTGTTGCTTGCGATCTTTCGGCGATTTAGCCCGCAATGGTTCGGGTTGCGCTGCAGGTTTTTCGGCAGGCAGACTATCGGCGGCGCTGTTTTCTTGGGGCATATCTCGATATGCAAATCGCAAAATGAGCGCTCCAATAACAGCGAAAAGTAGAAACACGGTGGCTAAAACAACCCGTAACCCAACTGAACTGTGTGGGAGAGCACTTAACTCGGCTTTAGCGGTGCTGCTTGGGGCGACGATGGCATCAGGTTTTGTCTGATTTGGGCGTGAGACTACACCGAGCGGTTTGTTCCCTGCCTGATTAAGCACACTCCCTCCGTTATTGTTTTGGAGAGTCCCAACCTGATTTTGGGTATTGGCTGAGTTCTGGGTAGCAGATGCCTGAGGTTGCAGGCCGTTTGACGTATTGGTGGTTTGCACTGGTGACTGAGCAAAGCTCACACTGCCAGTAATCGTGGCTGCCGCCAAAAGCCCAACCGCTAGACTCGTAAACACTCCGGATTTAATAGATAAATAATGTTTCAAGATACCACTATTGTAAACGCTTATAGCCGCTTCTGCCACTTCTTCTGGACTTGCACTACCAGACAAAGGGCAAAAGTGACTACCATAAAAACAGCGAATAGTCGTTTTAGTAGAGTAGAAATTTTTATCGGACTTTCTTCGGTGGAGATGTGATTATGCGTAATAGTATCACCGGTAACTGGTGAACCTAGCGCTGTTAGCGATGGGAGTGATGGGACAGTTGCTGCAGCTCCAAGCACTTGGTTTGACCCCTCGGCAATTGCTAGGGTTGAGGTAGCGTGGTGTTGAGTTTCGAGAGCTGAGAGAATTGCCGGGGCTATATAAGGAGAGGTGAGCAGGTTGATTGCCTCAGCATCTTGGAGTGGTGGTATGTATTCGGAAATTGGCTCGGAAGGCGGGGGCAGTGACAAGACGGGAGAGTTCCCAATATATGGGTCGCAAGCGTCGTCAACCGTATCAGAGTCATCGTCTTTACCGGCTGAGGGTAACAATAGGCAGGCTTCACTGGTGTTTGGGGTGTTGTCTCCGTCAAGATCAGCTATATTTTGGGTGGCATAGACCACTTTTTGGATGTCGATGTCTTCGCCTGCTTTATTTTTTGCCTCAAGATGGATGAGGTGGATTCCCGGCTTTAGAGTACTTGGCAGCGTAAAGCTGCTCTCAATTTTGCCTGCTGCACTTGATTGGTATGTTCCGATTGTAGCCGACTCGGCAGGACTGTTTTGCGAGGCAATTCGAAGAGTTGCTGGGGTGATTGCTTGCAGATTATTGGCATGCAGCTGGTGGGGTTGACTGGTTGGGAGCACCCCATCGGTTACAGTATCATCAAAAATTATAGTACGAGGCGACAGACTTGGATCGGGGTTGACGATTAAGCCATTGCCAGTGAGCTGCGTTGGTTCGGGCACCGGGGTTGGGTTAGGGGGAGGAGCAATAAAATTTTGGGTTGCTCCAGAAATAGCTTGGCTAATTAATTGGTGGCCAAGTTTATTAGGGTGGTAACTCTCGTGACCCGTAAGATAGCCGTCTAGGGTGTAATTTGAGCCAATCGCCACCGAGAATGTTTTATCGTCTCCTGCGGTTAATCCATTCACGGCCACGTTTGAGCTTGTTGTCTCGCATAGTCGGTGGCCTACTAGTGCTTGTTCGATGTCTATATAGCTGACCCCAGCTTTTTGGGCTGCTTGTCGGATAACTACATTTAAATAGCTCACTAACTGGTTAGTGAATTCAATTTCTTGTTGGTTCAAATGGACATTAACGGCGCAATTACCGTTTGCAACAGCAAGCAAGGGGTAGCCAATTGTATAAATATGGGCACCAGTGCTGGCGCTACGGCGGAGACTGTCGTAGGTGCTTACCAGTTGATCATATTGTTGGTTAATGGTGTATACCAAATTTAGCCTTTGCTGCGGGTCGCTATAACAAGTGCCTGAAGCCAAACAGGCTACCACTATTTTGCCAAAGCCAATGTCGTTGCCACCAATAGAAATAGTAAGGTTTGCCGGTTTGCTAGCCTCAACAAAATTAACTTGCGGCCGGTAGCCAACTAAGTTGTTACTTATAATGTTGCTGTCTTCGGTGGGGTTATTTTTGCCTTTTGACTGGGCAAGCTCTTCGGTGTAGTTAGCGTTTACGATGTCTTGCATGCGGGCGCCAGAACAAGCAGTTGATTGAACGCTATTTAAAGCGGTTTTGGCAGCCAGCAAGAATGGGTAAGAAAGTAATGACAGATGACAAGAATTGGAGGGGTTGCGGACGTCGGTTTCGGGCTTATAGCTAAAAACACCTTCTCCTGATGCAAAGGAGTCCCCGGTTGCCAGATACTCAAGCTGCGATTCGACTTCGCCTGCGGCAGTAAGCGTAAAGTAGCCATAGTCTCCACCGTAACGGATATATAACCGTAATGAGTAGTTGGTACTAAACTGAACATGGTAAATCCCCTCGAAGTTACTGAAGCGATTGGTGGCTGCCCCAAGCAAATCTTTAAATTGGCAATTGGCCTGAAGCGACGGATTGGCATTGACTATGCAGGTAGATAAATCATAGATTTTTAAGATGCCATAGTTATAAGCAGAGACAAAGACGTAGCGCCCATCGCCGGATATTGCTGAGACAAACTGGGGTCTCGTCCCCACTGCATAATTAAATGGTGCCCCAAAGACTAGGGTTGCGCCGGTCTCGATATTAACCCGCGTCATGCCACGCTGGGGGACGTCGGCAATCATCCATTGCCCGTTGTCTGAAAAACGGGGGTCAGAAAAGTCGATAAGCTCACCTGTTGCATTTTTAATTCCTGTTTCGGGGACACCCGGTTTGAGTTTATGGATAATTGAACCATTTGGCTGCACCGCAGTGTCTATATTGTCGGCAAAATCTTTAATTATGTATCGGTTGGCACCATACAAACCGCCAGCCGCAGACATGACGTGCTTACTGTTAGATATAGGGCTAATAAGTTTTGAGGAACCAGTGCTAGTTTTTACTGCACCGGCTATGCCGGTATCGAATAACCGTACAGTACCGTCACTAACACTAACCTGGCCGTAGGCAGTTTGAGCAACACAGGTTTCGTATGATGATTCAGTTTGGCCTCTGGGGATATTTTTAGGAATGGTTATAAATTTAGTATGAGGCAAGCAGTCTTTATAAGTGTACAGCGGTAGGGTACCAGGAGGGACGGCGGCGTTAATAGTTTTAAAAACGGGAGAGTCTGGCTTGAGCCAGCTAGAAATAGGTAGATTAGCAGATTGAGCAGACGCCGGGAAAAACAGAACTGCAGCGATAGCCAGAACTGGGTATAACAAAACATGCCAAAAAATGACATCACGAATTGTTGGCATGTCATAACTCCTCTTTCGACACCATTAGCAAGGTCGATACATGGATAATGACAAGCCTGGATTACCAAAAAATTAAAGCGATGAAATTAATCAAATTAAAAGAAACCTAGTCTATGATGATCCGAGGCTAGGGCTAGTATTTTAGATTTACGCTTCGAGCGCAGCGTCGTAGACAGCAAGCGTTTGTTCTGCCATCCGCTGCCACGAGTACTTTTGTATCTGTTTACGGCCGCGAGCGATTAGCTTCTTCTTGTAGGCTGGGTCGTCAAGGACTTTCTTAATGGCAGCAACAGTATCGTTAATGTTGCTTGGATCGAAGTATTCGGCTGCATCTTCATAAACCTCTGGCATACAAGTTGCATTGCTGCTAATTAAGGCGCAGCCGTGTGACATGGCTTCGAGCCCAGGTAGCCCAAAACCTTCACTCAATGAGGGCAGTACGTAAGCTTCAGCATTCTCATACAGCCATTTCAACTCATTGTCGTCGATAAAGCCAGTAAAGCGGATAGAATTGTATGAAGGACGCGGCTTAGCCCAGGCTTCGAGTTCTTTGAAGTAGAATTCTTTTTTGCCGGCTAGCACCAAAGTAAGATCGGGGTGATCAATATCGAGTAATTCAAATGCTTGAATCAAATGCTTAATATTTTTATGGGGGAATGGACTGCCAAGGTGCATGATAAAAGGCTTTTTAATACCGTCAAGGGGCTGGGCAGGTTCATGGATAGGCGGTTCGCTTGCTTCGTACGTTACCTCTATTTTGTTGGCGCTAAAAGGGTACAACATGCGTAGATCTTTGGCTACATAATTTGTCGGTACAATTACTCGGGTAGATTTATGATGGGCTACATAAAAAAGCAAACGGTAACCAATTTTTTTGAGCCAAAAAATAGGCATGGGTGTATTACCCGGCCGGAGAAAGCGCAACATAGTGAGGTCATGCGTTGTCGTAACAGTGCGCCCACGATACGTGAGGGGCTGTTGAGTCATCGTAAAGTGTACTAAGTCAGGCTTTAGCGAACGTAGCTGGTAGGCAAAGCGCACGTCATTGAGAGGGTTGAGGGAAAACTGGGGAAATGGGCAGGCCACGGTTTCGAAATTAATCGAGCGGGCGCGCCACGGGTCGTCGGGTTGCACAAGAACCGTGAAGCGGTGCGGGGAACCACTGGTTTGTAAATGATTGAGCAGACGATCAGTATAACGACCAGTGCAAGCTCGCCGAATCCGGGCATCAATAACGATATGTTTACTGTCAATCATATTAAAGGGTAACTGCTACAATTATACGAGTAATGGCCATATTCAAGAAATATCTATACTGGGTGGCGCTGGGACTATTTGTCTATATGCCCTTTCACATCTTTTTTTCACAGTGGCTCAGCACCTATACTGGTGGTCTTGATGCGTGGAAGGTTGCTAAAGATGTAATTACGGCTATTTTAGTATCGGTACTGGTTTGTACTGTCCTCGTCACGCGTAAATACACAAAACTATATCTGTTATTCGTAGGCTTTGCAGTAATCTATTTAGCGTTGCATCTTATTTTATGGGCGGGCACTAACCAACCCAGCGAAACTGGTCTGCTAGCAACGACGTACAATAATCGCCTAGTCTGGTATCTGTTAATTAGTTATAGTTTGGCTATTTTGGTGCCCAAGCTTGCTCGCCCGCAGACGTTTGCCAAGGTATTATTGATCGCTAGTTCTATAGTTTGTCTCATCGGCATCGCGCAACGCTTTTTACCAGCCGATGTTATGACTCATTTTGGCTACACTATTGAGCGTGGGACTAAGCCAAACTTCTTTATTGATGACAAACCGGATCTGCCGCGCATTTTTTCAACTATTCGCGATCCAAATTCACTTGGCGCATTTCTAATTTTACCTGGCACAATTATCTTGCTGGCGTTGCTACGCTTTTGGAAGACCCAAAAACGACAACTGCTGATTGGGCTATTTTTGCTGCATGGCTTAGCGTTACTGTTAACCTTCTCGCGCAGCGCCTGGATAGGAACGATACTAGCAGATGCAGCTGTGGTGGTGTTCATATTCCACTCATCGATTCGGCTATATGTTCGCAAGTTTGCGGTGCCAGCCGTTCTGTTGCTGGTGATACTAATCGGATCAGTGTTCGCGCTGCGCGATCAGTACTTTGTGCAAAACGTCTTTTTCCACGCCGACGAAAGCACCACGCAAGCGACGCCGAATGAGTTGCGGGTTGAATTATTTAACAGAGGTGTAGACGGCGTTATTGCCAACCCGGAGGGCAATGGGCCAGGAACGGCGGGACTCGTCTCAACAAAATTACCTAACGTACTAATAACAGAGAATTACTACCTGCAGATTGCCTATGAAGTTGGGGTTATTGGGCTGCTGTTATTTCTTGGGTTTCTGTACTTTGTTGTGCGGCAGTTATGGCAAAATCGGCGCAGTCTGGTTGCTCAGGCGCTTGTAGCAAGCTTTATTGGGCTGGCATTTATGAATTGGTTCCTGCATATATGGGCAAACGAAGCAGTAGCCGCCAGTTGGTTTATGTTGGCTGGGTTAGCCATGCAACAAAATCTTCCCACAGTAAAAAATAAAAGAAATAAGAAGGTCTAACTAGTATGAATGCATATTTATCGGATGAACTTTATAAAACAATAACAGACAACACCCCAGTTATTTGCACCGATATTATCCCGGTAAGAAAGAAAGATGATGCATTCGAGGTTGGTATGATTCTTCGCGCAACCGGCTCGCAGACTGGTAAATGGACTATTCTGGGCGGCCGCATTTACCATTCGGAAACAGTTGATGCTGCAGTAGCCCGACATCTGGAAACAGATTTAGGAATTACAGACTTTACTTACTTTAGTGGCTTGTCAGCCGAACAGCCCTTTCATGTGCAGCAGTATTTCATGGAGAGCGACTTAGAAAGCGATCGGTATTGCTTTGATCCATCTAAGCACGCCGTAGCGCTTACTTATCTAGTGGAAATCGACGAGGCCTCTATAGCTCCACGTCATGAGGCCGCCGATTTTATTTGGATTGCGGATGGGATCAAAGACATGCATAAAACAGGATACAATCAGCACATTGTTATCAACCAAGTGCTCAGGCGGCTAAATCCCGGTACATGATGTGTTATGTACCTTGTCAGAGGTGGACTATCATTGGTATCCTAGTAAGATTACAAATAGCTTAATTGAGGGACTTAATGGGTAAAAAAGCGCTTGTTACAGGTATTACTGGCCAAGATGGAATGTATCTTGCGGAATTTTTAAATGAAAAGGGCTACGAGGTCTATGGGTTGATACGCGGTCAATTTAACCCGAAGCGAAAAATCATGGAGACGGAATTTCCGTTCGTTAAACTTATCGACGGTGATCTTACTGACCTAGGGTCATTAGTTCGGGCCATCGAAATATCCCAACCCGATGAAGTTTATAACCTTGGTGCCATTAGCTTCGTAAAGTATTCATTCGATCAGCCTAATATAACTCAAGATGTCACCGGCCAAGGTGTGCTCAATATGCTCGAAGCAATTCGCATTACCAAGGGCGAAAAAACCATTCGTTTTTACCAGGCCTCTACTTCGGAAATGTTTGGCGGAACAGCCTATAATCGGCCCGAAAACGGTTACACCGAAGACTCACTGTTTCATCCTAAAAGCCCATACGGAGTAGCTAAACTGTACGGTCATTGGATCACCCGCAACTACCGCGAAAGTTATGGCATGCATGCTTCAACCGGTATTTTGTTTAACCATGAGTCACCGCGCCGCGGGCTGGAATTTGTAACTCGTAAAGTCACCAACGCGGTGGCTAAAATTAAGCTTGGTCAGCAAGAATTCGTTACACTTGGCGACCTAACGCCAAAGCGCGACTGGGGTTATGCCGGTGACTACGTTCGCGGTATGTGGATGATGCTGCAGCAAGATGAACCCGATGATTATATTCTTGGCAGCGGCACAACACACTCCATCGAAGAATTGCTCACCGTTGCTTTCAAGGCTGTTGATATCGAAGATTGGAAGCCATACGTTAAGCAAGATCCGCGCTTTATGCGCCCTGCCGAAGTAGATGTTTTGCTTGGTGACCCAACTAAAGCCCGAGAAAAGCTTGGCTGGGTTCCCGAAGTTAGTTTCGAGCAGCTGATTCAGATGATGGTCGAAAACGATCTCAAGCTCGAAAGCACCAAGTAGGCTCACTAAATATGGCGGCCTGGGAGACTCTCAGTTCAAAAGTAGTTTTTGATCATCCTAGACTAAGCCTGGCAGAGGATAAAGTCTTGCTGCCCGATGGGAAAGAAATAGACTACCTCCGATTTGAAGGATACGAGGACAGCATTTTGGTTATTGCCGAAGATAAAGGCAAAATACTAATGGTTCGAGAATATGCCTATCCCATTAAACAAGTACTTTTGCAGTTTCCTGAAGGTGGAGTGCATGGCGGCGAAGACATACTGGAAGCCGGTGGTCGAGAATTAGCCGAAGAATCTACTTATCAGGCCACAGAACTGAGTATAATCGGTTATAACTTAACACATCATCGGCGAACAACTGCCAAAAATCACGTAGCGTTGGCAAGTGGGCTAAGCACGGCCAAAGATATCGCGGGAGACCCAGAAGAAATCGGCATAGAGCCCGTCTGGTTAACAGAAACAGAGATTAATCAAAAAATTGCTGTCGGTGAAATTATTCAAAAAAATACGCTAGCTGCCTGGGCTATTTATCAGGCTCGAAAGGCTACTCAAGACTAGCAATAATATCTTGAACAGTTTGCTGTAAGTCTATGGAAGGGCTCCACCCAGTATCAGTACATAAGCGCGTATTATCTCCCACGATTTTTGCTGGGTCGCTCGGCCGGATTAACGATTGGTCAATGTCTATTTTTAATTGATCAAAAGGAATGCTCAGCGCATTACATAACGCTTTTACAATATCTTCCCCAGAGCGCCCAGAGCCAGAACAGACATTATAAAGATTAAAATTTAGTTGCGATGAAGTAGCTAGATCAGCGTATGCCTTAGCAATGTCACGAACATCAGTATAGTCACGGATAGTTTTTAAATTTCCTGCTGTGATGGTTGGCTTTGCCGGATCGGCAGATTGTAGCTTATGCGCGAGATCAGGAATCAAAAAGCCAAGACCCTGCCCGGGGCCGATATGGTTAAAGGGGCGGACGACAATGCACTCCTGGCCTTTACCCTGCAAATCTCGGGCTGCCTGCTCCATAGCCAGTTTGCTCATTGCATACGGCGAACCGCTAGTAATTGTTTGAGACTCCTCTGTTAAGGGCATTGGTTGGCCTGGATCATATAAAGCTCCAGTACTGACAGCAATCATGCGGGCTGCCGGGTTTGCTTCATGCAATGTTGCTCCCAGGACTTTTAAGACATCTACATTGATCTGCATATACAGTTCGGGGTTATCAAAAGATGCACCGACGTTTGCAAGGCCGGCCAGGTTGATAACGCAATCAATGTCTTTGAGGGGGAGGTTAGCTACTTCACTTGGTACGGTGACGTCACATTGGTAGTAAGTGGTTACCAGTGGTGAGATTTCTGCGTCAACTTCGCTTTCGCGCTGGCCAACGCCAACTATAGCAATACCCCGCGTAGCTAACTCACGAGCCAAATGCTTACCGACAAAGCCGTTAATTCCAGTTACTAGTATCATTGTTACTAGTGTAACAGAGTGTTAAAATGGTAAGAATGCAAAAGCTTATGGCGCGTTATCGCTACTCTTTAATTTTACTTCGCCAGTTAGTCATCACTGACTTCAAATTGCGCTACCAAGGCTCTGTACTTGGCTACCTATGGTCATTACTACGACCCCTGGCTCTATTTATTATTTTGTATATCGTTTTTGCCAAATTCTTAAAAATTGGTGACTCAATTCCTAACTATCCTATCTACTTGCTAGTAGGAATTGTTCTCTGGAATTATTTTTCTGAAGTAACAAGCAATAGTATTGGTGCCATTGTTGGCAACGGAGACTTAATCAGAAAAATTAACTTCCCAAAATATGTAATGGTACTTGCTGGGTCGTTTTCAGCTCTTATTAACCTGGGCTTAAACTTTATTATCATCGCTGTATTCATGGCTATTAATCATGTCGACATTCATCCGACAATAATGCTTCTGCCAATACTCATACTTGAGCTTTTTGTGATTTCGCTGGCGGTAGCCTTTTTCTTGAGCGCAGTTTTTGTACGCTTTAGAGACATTAACTACATCTGGGAAGTAATTATGCAGGGCGCCTTTTATGCAACGCCTATACTCTACCCCTTATCTCTTGTACCAGATCAGGCAGCAAAGATATTAATGCTTAACCCGATCGCCCAAATTATCCAAGACGTGCGGTATGCGCTGGTGACACCCGCTACCGAAACAATGGCTCAAGTCTACGGCACTCGGTTAATTAGGCTTATCCCCTTAGCGATGGCAATTGTATTAGTCTCTGTTTCGTTTTGGTACTTCAGAAGTCGGTCTAAGTACTTTGCGGAGGAAGTCTAATGTCTGATACGGGTATCGCAATTAGGGTAGACAAAGTTTACAAAGACTTTAAACTTCCGCATCTACGAAAAAGCACAGTAAAAAGTGTTTTCACTTCTCTATTTGATACATCAAATCGCCAAAAGAAGTATGAAACCCAGCAGGCACTTCAAGACATTTCATTTGAGATAAAAAAAGGGGAGTTCTTTGGCATTGTTGGTCGTAATGGCAGTGGTAAGAGCACTCTACTTAAGATTCTTGCCGGTATTTATCAGCCAACCAAAGGAACCATCCAAGTCGGCGGTAAGCTCGTTCCTTTTATTGAATTAGGTGTTGGCTTTAACCCCGAACTTACGGGGCGCGAAAATGTATTTTTGAATGGCGCATTAATTGGCTTTGATAAGAAAACAATAGCTAAAATGTATGACGATATTGTGGAGTTCGCTGAACTTGAAAAATTTATGGACCAAAAACTAAAGAACTATTCGTCTGGTATGCAAGTCCGTTTGGCGTTCTCTATGGCGATTCGGGCTGACGCAGATATTCTATTAATCGATGAGGTTTTAGCCGTAGGCGATGCCGACTTT
>CAZIMF010000015.1:7440-17588 GCA_964540445.1 uncultured Candidatus Saccharibacteria bacterium | reverse complement strand
TAAATATTATGCAATAATGTACGTAAAGCTTCAAATGTAAAAGCTTTAAGGAGAATCATTATGACCGAACGAGAAACACCCCCAGTAATAAGAACTCAGACCGAAGATGAGATGAGCCGGCAAGCTGGCTTTGACCATAAATACGGCTTTCTTCAGGCCTCAGATCCTGAATTCGAGCCAATTTGTGACAGATATATAGACATACTGCGCCAACTTGAAGGGCAGCCCAAAGCAGACTTTTTTCATATGCGTCATTTTCGTTCATATGATGACCAAGCAGCCTTATGGAGTAAAATGGCAGTCGCCGACGAAGAAGCGGCAAACTGGAAGACTACATTAGATGAAGCACGAGCCGCTATGTGGAGCGCTTATAGAGCTGAACTAGCATCAACGGAAGAACTATCACAAGAATTAATACAGCTTAGTCTAGGAAGATTAGCTGTTCACCCGGCCCCTCATCAAAAGCATGGAGAAATCTTTGGTAAATATGAAGGAGAGTATCGGGGCGAACCTACAATATTCAATCTTGTAGATAGTAGTCGCGACAGACAACCAACTATCTCGATCCAGATCCCAACAGCTGCTATACCGTTTGACTACAAGCTTTTAGAGACTGAAGGATACCAGCTAGCAGGCAGTATGCGACACCATCTAAAATATGAAGCTGAAAAGAAAGGCTGTCAGTTGGCGCAGACTGCCGAAATCTTATCCTTTAACAACCATGGGGGCACAAAATATCTAGTTATCGATAATGCAGGCTCACCACCTAATAGCTTCGCCCGTGCCAACCCATTAAATTACGGACGCTTACCGATGGAACTACCTACTAGAGATGATGAGTACAGCCTTAGCTCTAAAAGTATAGAAGAGTTGATAGAAATGGTAAAAACCGCACACCCCGTAGTGGCGAAGGTCTAGGTTTTACATTCCCATCATGCCGCCGCCCATGCCACCCATATCGGGAGCAGCCGGTGCAGTTTTTTCTGGAACTTCTACTACGAGTGCGCCCATAGTCATTGATGTTCCGGCAATAGAAACAGCGTTTTGAAGCGCTTCGCGGGTTACGCGAACCGGGTCAATTACACCGACTGATTTAAGGTCAACTAACTTGCCCGGGTTGCTGACATCGACACCCTGCCCTGGCTTACCGCCGCGAACTTGTGGCAACCATTCATCGGGGTTAAGCCCAGCATTTTCTAATAGGATTCTAAAGGGTTGTTCTAGGGCACGTTTGAGTAAGAATTTACCATTGTTAACCGCAACACCATCATCGCCAACAATTAGTTTTTCGTCTTGCTTGATAACACTCGCAAGGTTAACTAGTGTTACGCCGCCGCCAGGCACAATTCCTTCGCTAAGGGCAGCTTTAACTGCGGCGACTGCATCGTCGACGCGGAATTTTTTTTCTTCGATTTCGGTTTCGGTGGCACCACCGACTTTAATGACGGCTACCTTGCCGGACAGTGCAGCGCGGCGTTGCTGCAGATTTTCTTTATCGTATGAGCTGGTGGCTGCCGCAATCTGGGCATCGATTTGAGCGATGCGGGCTTTAATTTCGGTTTCGCTACCGGCACCTTCGATGATCGTAGTGTTGTCTTTGCCAACAATAACTTTGCGGGCGGAGCCAACCACATCAAGATCAACATTTTCAAACGTCATGCCGCGATCGGCAGTAATAACAGTTGCACCAGTTAGCACAGCAATATCAGTTAAGATGTCTTTTCGGCGGTCGCCAAATGACGGCGCTTTAACCGCAACGGTGTTAAATACACCTTTTAGCTTGTTCAAAATCAAGGTGCCAAGCGCTTCGCCTTCAACATCTTCGGCAATCAGGATCAAGTCTTTTTTGCCACTTTGAGCTAGCTTTTCGAGTAAGGGCAAGAACTCTTGAATCGAGCTGATCTTCCCGTCGGTGATAATAATCGCTGGCTTAGATAGTACCGCTTCCATGCGAGTAGTGTCGGTAACCATGTACGGGCTAACAAATCCGCGGTCCATGGTAAAGCCTTCGACGACTTCGCTCTCTAAGCTCAGGCCTTGGCCCTCTTCGACTGTTACAACGCCCTCTTTACCGACTTTATCGATAACATCGGCGATGAGTTCACCAATGACGCTGTCACCAGCTGAGATGGTAGCTACTTCGGCCACGCGGGACTTTTTACCCTTGATGTCTTCGGCTAAGCCGTCCAGTTGAGTAATAACATCGTGTGCAGCTTGTTCCAAGCCTTTGCGCAGCAGCATTGGGTTATGACCGGCAGCAATTAGCTTATTGGCCTCATTAAGAATGTGGTACGTTAGCACCGTAACGGTGGTAGTTCCGTCACCGGCAACATCGTTCATTTTGTTAGCAGCTTGTTTAATAAGTTCGGCACCGACTTTGTAGCCCAGTGTTTCGTCGTCAACGTCGGCTAAGTCAACGCTTTTTGCTACCGTTACACCGTCGTGTGTAACCGTTGGATTGCCATAGCTTTTGCTGATAACTACGTTGCGGCCTTTTGGCCCCATCGTCATCTTTACCGCGTTGTAGAGCATTTCTGCTCCGCCCAGCACACGGCGGCGGGCGTCATCATCATAAAATACTTTTTTAGCCATCATAAACTCCCTTTAAATCAGATTATTTAACCGTTGCCAGCACGTCTTCTTCGCGTACTAAAATATAGTCTTTGTCGTCAACTTTAACGTTGGTGGTACTGTAGCCCTTATACACAATGCGATCCCCAACTTTTAGCCCTATCGGAATACGCTTGTTGTCATCTCCGATTTTGCCTGGGCCAACAGCCCGCACAATCGCAATCTGCGGCTTCTCGGTTGCGTTGCCCGGTATATAGAGGCCACTGGCGGTTTTGGTTGCCACTGCTTCAGCCTCGGCTACTATATAATCTGCTAATGGCTGAATTGGTACTGCCATACATCCTCCTCTGTTATGAGTTCATTACTTATAAATACAAAAAATGATGAGTTAGCGCGCTCTCGCAAGAAAAGCCCACTAGCGCAGGCTATTACACACTAACTCGTCAGCACTCACTATAGCCGAGTGCCAAAACATGGTCAAGCGGCAGTAACAGAAGGAGCAAATCTTTCTTGCAGCTGGTTCATTTGCATGTGCAGCGCATGCTCAAGTTGAACAAGCTCTTCTTCTGTTTCACGAACAGCTCGAGAGTGATGCTTACCTTCAGCAGCAAACGTACGGCGCCAATCCATGTAATCGTCGAGAAAGATGTCTTTGAAACCTTCCCACCACGAACCCTCACACTTTTCAAAGATTCCTAGGCCGGGATTTTGATCTCGTTTTAAATAACTAGGACGAGCCATTCCCGCCATAAATGCTTTTACATCTACCCACGAATTTCCAAAACGCTCTTCGACATCTCTTGCTGGAGCTGTCGTAACATTCCCAAACTCCCAGTCATGAATAATTATGTGCCCATTTGAGTCCGTTGCTACATTTCTTGGATATAAATCGCCATTAAATGAATTGCCCGTACTATGCAGTGAGGCGACTTGTGCGGCAGTTTTTGATAGTAAAGCCTTCATACCACTGGTTTCGTAACCCTCTTTATAAAAGTCAGACCAGCCCATACCGTCGAATGATTTTAGGTCTTCGTCAAGAACTGTTAAGGAGTACTGTGTACCGTCTTCATTCAGCAAAAAGCCAAAAGGGACTAAACTATCAAACTTAGCGTTGCCAGCAGCTACGTTCGCAAAATAGTCTTTTAGGCAGGTCTTCTCGGCTTCTCGCTTGGCTGAGGCTTCATCTGTGGCAGCTTCATGCGGCTTAACGGCCACACGCACCTCGCTCCCGTCTTCAAAGTGGAATACGCCAAAAAAAACACCATTTCTGGATGATTTACTACTAGTAGACACAAGCGGTTCAAAGGCAATTAAACCGGATTGCATGTCACTGGCAATTTCTGGAACTACGTAAAGAGCAGGAGTATGTAAGGAGTGTTCTATGGTAAATTCACGGGTAGCTTCTTCGACAGGATCGGGGAGTGCTATATCAACCTCTTGAGGCAAGGATGCTATTGCCACCTGTGACAATGTAGCCTGGAATTCGGCAATCCGCGCCATATATCGCTCATCGTATGTCTCTTCAGGGGCGACTTGCGGTTCAGTTTGGGGTAACTGCTCTAACACCATATGCCCACCTATAGCTCTCTAGCTATCAAACCCTTCAGCAAATGAGTTTATATTCTGCACAAAACGATGACCAAACTCACCGTTTAA
This sequence comes from uncultured Candidatus Saccharibacteria bacterium, assembly GCA_964540445.1. Classification (GTDB taxonomy): domain Bacteria; phylum Patescibacteriota; class Saccharimonadia; order Saccharimonadales; family 2-12-FULL-41-12; genus JALQXV01. The sequence continues at coordinate 13,361 of CAZIMF010000015.1, read as the reverse complement.
TCGTTGAGCATAGCCCATCAGCAATGCTTCGTGCCCGTCTTCAGCCGGTACCAGATAGTGTTCAAAGCCTGGGACTAACAGCAAACGTCTTTCAGCCTGCAAGGTAAATTCAACTTCTGCAATATTTTCACCAATGACACCTGCTAACTCAAACGGAGTTTCAAGATGTGCAATCTGCCCCAACATAACTCCTAAGTCATAAAATCGTGCCGTGTCATTATAGCGAAGCGAACTAAACCCAGAGGAACCCGTATCGTGTTTGATTGGATGGGCAGAGTTAGGGATAATAACCTGTTCAATTTCTTTTGAATTTGTCTCTGTTGGACGGCCAAGCACAAGACCTCTTTCCTGGAGTACTGCCAGCGCATTTTTGGCTTTTCCGTTAGCTTTTTTGTACTCAATTACGCGGGTGCCTTTTATCCCTTCGTTGAGCTTCCAGTCTTGGCGAGCAATTAGACTATCGAAAAATCCGTAATATTCGGGGGTAGGACTTCTTTCAGAAGTAAAAGGTGTTCGTGCAGGCGGTTTTCTGTTTGGCATTACAGTTAATATTATAGCAAAAAATAGCGCTTATGTCAATGTTTTTAACTCTTGTCGGGCGATGTCGCGTTCATCCCATGGTTCTTTATGGCCCCCCATATTGCGATAGTCTTGGTGGCCGATGCCAGTTAGCAATACAGTATCACCTGGTTTCGCCGATTTTAGGGCTTGCTGGATGGCTTTGCGACGATCATCGACAACAGTAGTCTTTGAGCCAGCTTTAGCATCTACGATGCCCTCATAGACTTGCTGACGAATGCTTTTGGCATCTTCGGTATAGGTTTCGTCGTCGGTTAAGAAAATGCGGTCGGCGAGGCGGCCGACCACCTCCCCCATGGGGACACGTTTAGTTTTATCTCGGTCGCCGGTGGCACCAAACACAATAATCACCTTGCCTTTGGTTAGTTCCTGTAGAGCAGTTAGCACATTTTCGAGGGCATCCGGCGTAATCGCGTAGTCTACAATGACACTAAACTTTTGGCCGGCATCAACTTGCTCCATGCGCCCCGGAACCGATTCGAGGGCAGAAACACCGCGGCTGATGATTTCTTTGTCTAAGCCAACGGCAATACCAACGCCGTAAGCTGCCAGCGCATTGTAGGCATTGAATTTGCCAATTAACTGCGAGGTAAGGGCTATGTGGTCGTCTTGATAACGGGCAGTTAGGGCTGAGCCATGAGCCGACAGATCACAGCCGGTTAATCGCAAATTAGCTTCGGGTTTTTCACCATAACTGATGAGTTGACCGGTATTATGTGCAACAAAGTAATCAAACCATTCATCGTCGGCATTCAAGATAGACCACTTTGGATTGTACGGCTTGCCAAGCAAGCGAGCCTTGGCGGCGGCGTAACGCTCCATTGTGCCATGATAGTCAAGGTGTTCTTGGGTAAGGTTGGTTATAACAGCAATTTCAACCGGGATCCCGTAGCCTCGGCCTTGGTCGAGCGCATGGCTGGTAACTTCTAAGATTATCCAATCCACTGCAGCCGCACGGGCCTGCGCAAAGAATCGCTGCACGTCTGCTTCACTACTGACCGTCATATGCGTTTTGTTGGCAGTGCGCTGGCCATCTATTTCGATAAATGCCGTAGTATATACCGCTGTTTTAAGCCCCGCACTTTGCAGCATGGCGTTTATATAGCTGGCTGTAGTAGTTTTGCCATTGGTGCCGGTGACGGCAATGACGTGCGCTCCCCGAGTGGGAAACCGGTAGCGTGTTTGCCAGAAGACTCCCCTGCCCGTGCGGAACAACCGTTCAACAACGCGCAAAGCCGGACCGCGCACAATTTTACGGATAAGGCTTTTCGGACTAGTCATAGATTAATAATAACAGTCTAGACGTTTTGACCGTTACAAATTTGCTCTGTCAACGCAAGGTTTGCAACTGCCCGATCATCCACAACCATCTCAAGCGGTAGGGGCTCCAGCGTCTCGGGATCATCTTTGCCATTTATCATAAAATGATACCGATAATAGTCCGCTGTGGGGCTAGCGTACGCTTCATCATCCACCAGCACCTCCAGCACCAACTCTTGGGTATAGCGAGACATCAGTATCTTTTCTTCTACGTCTTCCGGTAAACCAATATCCAATATCAGGCCTGTGCGTCTGTCTACAAACATGCTGACCGTATAGTGGCTTTGTTCGTTTATGAGCTGAAAGTTCTTAAATACCTTATTCGGTTTCTCGACTTTCATTCCTCTTGGAGCCTCCAGATACACCGCAAGTCGTTCGGCATTGGTATTCACAATCTCTCTGTCTTCTAAGCTATTAAGTAGGTCATTATAGCCGCCAAAACTCTCAGACAATTCTTTCGCGCTGTCGTCTTTGATTCTATTACCTCTTCGGCGTGTTCGTACTGGGTCCCGTGGCTCTCGGCACATCGGCGGTTGACGTTCAAACTCATGCTCAGACATACTTAACCTTATATAAAACATTTTCATGGTAGGGTGTCAATCATTCCGTAGATTGTTCTGTATACTTACGGGTAACGCATATGAAAATTCTTGGTATTGAAACTAGTTGTGACGAGACTGCCGCTTCTGTTGTTGAAGACGGTTATTGGCTGCTTTCCAATGTTGTTGCCAGTTCGATAGACTTGCACGCTGCATATGGTGGCGTTGTGCCTGAAATTGCAGCTCGCAGTCATATTGAGGTAATTATGCCGGTGATACAGCAGGCGCTATCAGATGCCTCTACTACATGGGCTGACATTGACGGCATTGCCGTTACGTACGGCCCGGGGCTCGGCGGCAGCTTATTGGTTGGCGTGCTCACAGCGCGTACGCTAGCAATTACTAAACACAAGCCTCTCTACGCTGTGAACCATGTAGCTGCTCACAGTTATGCTAATTTTCTAACAAAGACTTCACTCCCCGATTACAAACTGGCAACAAAGCCGCCTGAGTTCCCTATACTTGCCCTTATTGTCAGTGGTGGACACAGCCAGCTTGTATTATTTCGTAGTAATTTTGACTACACTATTTTAGGCCGTACTCAGGATGACGCCATTGGTGAAGCCTTTGATAAAGTATCTAAAATTATTGGCCTCCCCTACCCTGGCGGTCCAAGTATTAGCAAAAAGGCACTTGCGGGAGACCCCTATGCCTATAGACTGCCCAAAGCTCAGATGAATGGTAGGTATGACTTTAGTTTTTCTGGTCTTAAAACTGCAGTATTGCGTGCTGCTCAGACGGCAGTTGGCAAATCATATGACTTCCCTAGTTTTGAGATTGCTCCCCTGCTAATCGAGACACAGCAAGCTGATTTTGCTGCCAGTTTTCAGCATGTGGCCATTGAAACTATTGTTGATAAAACAATAACAGCCTATGAGGAATTTAATCCTAAGAGCGTTGTTATAGCCGGCGGCGTTGCTGCTAACCAGGAGCTGCGTAAACAGTTGGCTGAACGTTTACCCATTCCGATTGAATATACAGATATGAAACTATGCACTGATAATGGCGCGATGATCGCTGCCTGTGGCTATTTTATGGCCCAGAATGGTATGGAACCAGCCGATCCGTACTCACTTGATATTGCTCCAAGCTTGTCGATGTAATTAAAATTAACAACATCCCGCTTATGTTTTAATCTGTTTAACAATAATCTTGTGGAAAACTAATTTATATGACGCTTGTGTTAGAAATCTTACAAGGTATACTAGGTTATGAAAACAAAAAGTTTTTGCTCGTGAGTTAACAAAAAGTTGGCTCACGAGTTACAAAACTGAGCGGGTAGTAAACCAGACGTTTTGTTCGTAACACACAATTCGGGTAAAGCGATGCTAGGGAAGAGTACTTTTTTACAACATAAAGTAAAAGAGTGTTGTTTACTGTGGTCGTTTCACGTGAAAAAGCATAAAATGTGTATAATTTATGTGCTTTTTTACATGATTTAATTTTTATTTAATGTTGGTATGGTAAAATTGCCCGCCGGCTCCAGTTTTAAGGACCAACGAAAAACAAAAATTGAGGTGCAACAACAGAGGTGGTATACTGATACATAATGAAATTGCCTAAAACCTATGAGCCGAATCAATATGAGTCAGATATCTATGCCCTTTGGGAGAAGAGCGGAGCGTTTGTGCCACAAGCTCGCGGCAGCAAAAAAAACTATTCTATTGTTATGCCACCGCCAAATGCTAATGCCAATCTGCATATTGGCTATGGACTCTCGGCATCCCTTGAAGATATAGCTACTCGCTATCATCGGATGAAAGGGGAAAAAACCTTACTGCTTCCTGGCGCCGACCATGCTGGCTTCGAAACCCAGTCGGTTTACGAAAAGCATTTAGCTCAAGAAGGGAAGAGCCGGTTTGATTTCACCAGAGAAGAACTCTATAGCCAAATCTGGGATTTTGTAGCTTTGAACAGGGGTAATTTCGAAAAACAAATCCGTCAGTTGGGCATTAGTTGCGACTGGAATCAATACACCTTTACTCTTGACGACAAAATAGTTAATCAAGCCTATGCAACATTTAAGAAGTTATGGGATGAAGGTCTTATATACCGCGGTGAGCGACTGGTTAACTATTGTACGTACCATGGCACCGGTTTTGCTGATGTCGAAGTAGAGCACAAAGATGCTACTACACCGCTGTACTACTTAAAATACGGGCCGTTCGAGCTGGCTACTACGCGCCCAGAGACTAAGTTTGGCGATACGGCTGTTGCAGTACACCCCGACGACGAACGCTACAAGCAATATGTTAATCAGGTAATTACTGTCGAAGGGCTCAACGGGCCGTTTGAACTTAGGGTTGTTGCCGACGAAATGGTTGACCCTAACTTTGGTACAGGTGCTGTAAAAATTACACCAGCTCATGATTTTAATGATTATGAAGTAGCGCAACGACATAACCTACCAATGGTTCGAGTTATTAACCACGATGGCACGCTTAACCAAAAGGCAGGGAAGTATGCTGGCATGACCGTCCTCGAAGCTCGCAAGGCTGTCGCCGAAGACCTCAAGGAAAAAGACTTACTTGTTAAAATTGAGAACGACTACAAAAACCGAATTGGCGTCTGTTATAAGTGCGGAACCGTTATCGAACCAATGCTGATGGAGCAGTGGTTTATTAATATGCAACCATTGGCCAAACAAGCTATCGAAGCGCTCAAGAAGGGCGCAATTACGTTCTACCCAGACAGCAAAAAAGATCAGCTTATTGTCTATTTACAGGGGTTACGTGACTGGAATATCAGTCGCCAGATTGCCTGGGGTATCCCTATCCCAGCCTTTCGTAATGTTGATGATCCCGATGACTGGATTTACGACGAACGGGTTGACCAAGAAATTATAGAAGTCGACGGCAAAACCTATCACCGCGACCCTGACGTATTTGATACGTGGTTTAGTAGTTCTAGTTGGCCCTATGCAACACTCGATTATCCAGATGGGGAACTGTTTAAAGAGTTCTACCCCAATGGCATGATGGAAACCGGTGGTGAAATACTGTACCCATGGGTAAGCCGGATGATCATGCTTGGCTTATACGTCACTGGTGATGTCCCGTTCAAAGAAGTTTACATCCATGGCTACGTTATGGCCGAAGACGGTACCAAAATGAGTAAATCTGTTGGAAACGTGGTTGACCCAGTGCCGTTAATTGAAAAATACGGCTCAGATGCCCTGCGGATGGGGTTAACTGCCGGTCGCTCACCGGCAGTTAACCGGGGCTATGACTCCAGACGGGTTGAAGAAGCCCGCAACTTTTGCAACAAACTGTGGAACGTCGCCCGATACATCGAAGGCGTGCTGGGCACAGACCTTACACTCGGCGACACTGCCAAGCCAGAAACTGCTGCCGACCACTGGATATTGGGCCGCTTAGATACTTCAATCGCTACCATGAACAATCACCTCGATAATTATCGCTT
>CAZIMF010000015.1:0-7430 GCA_964540445.1 uncultured Candidatus Saccharibacteria bacterium | reverse complement strand
AGCGAGGCCTATGAGCTGCTGTATCACTTGATTTGGGACGACGTAGCCGATTGGCACATAGAAGCCAGCAAAGAGCGTCGTAACGCCTCTGTGTTGAATGTAGTACTCGAGACAATTCTTAAATTAGCCCATCCATTTGCACCATTCGTTACCGAAACTATTTGGCAAACCCTTGCGTCCGATGAAAACAATCTATTAATTACCAGTCTGTGGCCAACCGAATTGAGCTTTAACAAAAAGCAGAGTACTAATTTTGAGCATATTAAAGCTATCGTCAGCGAAATTCGCCAGATTAAAACACTACTCCATCTTAAAGAAATCAGCCTTTACTTCACTGATGCGCCATTCATATTCGAAAATGCAGACATTATTCAGAAACTTGCTAAGCTTGATGACATTAAACAGGTTAGTTCTGGGCGCGGGCTAACCTTAACCCAACCCCGTGAACATGCCTGGCTCGACATCGATTATGCTACTGCCCGCGATTTTACAGGGAAACTCCACGAAAAATTGGCAGTAACAACTAAGCAAATTGACCTACTCACTAACCGTCTCGGCAACGAATCTTACATCAAAAAAGCACCAAAACAACTAGTTGAAGAGAGTAAACAGCAGCTGGCACAACTAAAAACCGACCAAACAACCATTCAAAGCCAGCTGGCACAATTTGACGAATTACAACAGAGTTAAAACTTGAGCACTAGGTCGTGGATTTTAAATTTTTTGTGAGGCTTAGGGCCAAAACTATTGCGATCTTTTTGTCCCGGCAGACTACAGACCCCAAGAATAATAACGAACCCTAGAATGTTAAGTAGGCGAACATCGGCCAGATGAGCCAAAACTTCAAGAATTATAAAACCCCATAAAAGCAACAGGCCTGGGTAGCCAATGTCATGCATACGTTTTACAAACAATACGGCCGCAAAAAAGAGGTAAAAAAGCGTCGGGATGATGAAGAGTGCGTATAGAACCTTAAAAACCGGGTTAGAGCCACCCGATCCGCTAATAATAATGTCGCAGATGGCAACCGGAACAACATAAATTAACGCCACAACACCGAGAAGACCCAGGCCAATGGCATTTCCTAGTAGAAAGGTTTTGCGGTTAATCCGCCCTTTGAATGCAGGTAACATAGCTACTATTGTCTCCTTAATGGACTTAAAAGGCTAGTGTTTCGCGAATACGCTGGACTGATTCGGCCGGTGAGTAGTCATCAAACCACAGCGCTTGCCAGCCAGCGCGCTCGGCTGTCTGAACATTAACTTTAGTGTCATCAACCAGGAGTAATTCTGACACGGGGCAGCCGGCGGTTTCGGCAGCTATCTGATAAATCGCCGGGTCAGGTTTAATTAATTTTACCTCTGATGAATCAATGATTGCATCGTAGGCAATATTTGGAATTAGGCTCCGTTCCTTCATCGAACTAATCAAGCCCGGCATAATGTTACTGAGCAGACCAATTTTGTAGTGCTGGGAAACCCATGTAAGCAGATTGGCAGTTTCCTCGATATTCACAATTGCGTCCAGATAGTAGGTAGACCAGTCAAAAGAATCAACTTCGAAGCAGCGGGCAAGGGTAGTATTAAAATCTTCAATAGTCATCATGCCTTTGCAGACTGCATCGTTATATTGCAAGTACGTTGCCTCGACAATGTCTGAGCTAATACCAGTGTCCCGGGCAATGGCTGCGAACGCCCGTTGATAAAATCGAACTAAGCAGCCGTTAATATCAAAATAAACAAATGTAACGCCGTTTTTTGATTGTTTTTTGCTGGGAGTATCACTAGAGCCTAACAATACATCTACACTAGTCCCAAGTGCAGCGGCTATCTGTTGAATCGTAAAAATTGACGGTGATTTAATAGCACCACGTTCGATCTTAGCCAGCGTTGAGTAGCTGAGGCCAGATTTCTGGCACAGTTGTTGTTGCGTGTAGCCGGCTGCCTGACGGGCACCTTGCAAACGTGCTCCCAACCCTTTCTCATCCATACGCCGTATAATACCAGTTAGAGCGCTATAAAGGGAAATAAACTAGCCGTTTATGGCTAGTTACCCATGCTTTTATCAATGGTCACCACAATTGTTACAATAACAACAAAAGCAGCCACACCAGCTAGTACTGCCGTGATAATTGAGGACTTATTATTGTTACCCGTTTGACGCATGGTTTTGGTGTACACCCATGTTGCCACACTAAGAGAAACTAATATTCCGATTGCAGTAGCACTAAACATCTTACGTTTAGTATAGCCCATATTGGTGCAAACCTGTACAGTGTTTGTATGGATGTTTTACGTAGTATCGCCAGCTGGACTCTTTTGTATCTGGTATCTACCTGCTTCTTTCTAACGGCGACCGTTTTCGCAGTTTATTCAGTCTTTGATGCCGGCACCATAAAAAGTACGCTCCACGAAAAAAAAGTATATGAGGCAGTTGTACCTTCGGTTCTATCATCTGTTAATTATGACCAACGATCGGTAGGGCAGTTACCCCTAAAAGATCCGGGGGTTCGCAGTGCGGTAGAAAAAGCGTTTCCCCCCAGCGATCTGGAGCAAAAAACTAATACAGTTATCGATAGCACCTTTGTATGGCTGGCAGGAAAGACCGCCAAGCCAGAGTTCAGACTCGATTTTACGCAGAATAAAGAACAACTGGCAACTGAACTTGGCAATTATGCCCAAGCCCGGGTCCAAACGTTACCTCGTTGTACCTTAGCAAATTTGCCAGATAATTATGATCCATTGAGTATCCAATGCGTGCCGCCAGGATTTACTGCAGCCAGTATTGGTGATGTTGTGAAGCAACAAGTGACTAACGATACTAACTTCTTAGAAAATCCAATCGTGACAAGCGATACATTGAGCTTAAACCCCGAGGATACTACCAAGCAGAATAACGCCTTTCAAAACCTCGAAGGGGTTAGAGCATTCTATCAACGCAAAACGTTGTTTATGGTGCTCCTGCCGCTTCTAACGGCTATCTTTATTGCTGGAGGACTATTCCTGGCCTCAGATAAAGCCAAAGGACTGCGTCGACTTGGCAGGTCATTCTTAATCTCGGCGTTTAGTTTGTTTCTATTTGCCTTTGCGATCGGTTTTGGGACGCAGCGCTTTACTGCCGATGTTGCCAGCGATGCCACAACTCGTGACATCCTGGCGCCGGTACTCACCGGACTGGTACATCATATGCAAACAGTCTATTACATCTTTGCAGGTATTGCGCTGCTAGTGACTATTGGCAGCTTTATTGGCAGCCACACTATCAAAACGCGCCGCGGCTAGGCTAATTGGATCATGCACTGGATATGCCCAACGGGTATAATTATCGACGGCTTTTGCGCCAATGCGAGCAAGTGTTCCAGGCTCTAACTCAAGACATACCCTGGCATTTAATTCAGCGAGTGACTGCTCCTGGGATGAAGCTACGAAACCGCCAGAAGGTAAGCTGCCAACAAACATGCAGCTAGATAACCCAAAGCGGTCGCGGGCAACGTATAAGGCATCGTCATACATCGCAATAACCGAAAAAGCACCGTTGAGTCGTGGAACAACGCTTGCAAAAGCCTTCGCAAATCTTTGACCTGGCTCTAAGTCTAAGCCTGGATCGATCGCCAAAAATGCTTGCTCGAGTGCAAATCCAACCATTGCGTTCTTGCCGGCCACTACGTCTTTTTTAGGAACGCCGAGAATACCATGACTATTGGCAAATTTATGCATTTCCGTCAGCACACCGTCGTGCGTTACGCTTAAATTCTTTCTGACGATCGTGATAGCGGCATCGGGGTCGTCTAGATCCTTTGGGGCCTCACGTACGTCAACACCATGCTCATAAATTTCATCGGTATGCCCGGCAACTGAGGGGTGAAGGATGGTGGCCCCAGGGACTACGATACCGACAGCAGCAAAATCATAGTTGGCTGGTTGGTGTGTTTGCGCTTCTGGAGAGAGCGTTTTTATTGTCATAACTTGCTTCTTAGTATGGCACTGTGCCTGACATAAACCAATTGTGCTTTTATTGTATTTTTTATTGCTGTGTGTGGATAACTGTTAGCGGCGAAGATACGGTACAATAGTCACATGGCAATACTACTTATGCTCGGCTGGTGGTACAGTCGTGGCTGGTTCTGGATACTTGATGTTACGCGACAACGCTTGCAAACAATCGGGCGTATTTTTGCGGTTACCGTATTGCTACGCACGTGGTTTTCGCCCTGGAAACAAATTTACCGACAAGCAACTTTTCGCAATTTTTTAAGTATTGCCGTTGATAATGCCGTGTCCCGTTCGATCGGAGCAGTCGTCCGCGGCACTATCTTGCTGTGGGCACTTCTACTTAGTATTGGTGTGGTGATCTTGGGGGTGGGTAGTTTTATTTTATGGCCATTCTTGCCGTTCCTAACAATTATTTTGCCGATACTAACCATTTCAGGAGTAGCGCCGTAATGGAATTTACTCTCGAGAAATCAAGTAGCCGGGCAGCACGCTCCCGTTATGCGGTAGCTCTACGCACCAAGTGGCTCGTTATGGTCTCGATGCTGGTGGGTGGCGGCTCATTGCTAGGAGGCTTGGCCTTATTAGTCTCTGGATCGGCACTTGGCTGGACAGTGCTAATTCCGGCCGCCTGGGTAATCGTTGGCCTACTCTGGTATGAAGGTAGTTTGGCAGATATTAAACCAGGAAAATTCGAGACACCCTCGCTAACCTTCCTGCACGAAGCGCTTGAGGCACCAACACTGGCGCGGCTGACCTCGCAGCCGAATCCAACCGAAGAACTGTCTGCCTACAATATATGGGAAGCCCTAAAGGGGAGTGAGGAGAAATTCTTCTTGCACAATCGCTACATGATTGATGACGAGTTCTTTGAGCAGCTCATGAGCCGGGAACCACGATCTGCTCAAGTAGTGTGGCAACATGCATTTAACTTGCACAAAAAACACCAGACAGCCGACTACAGCAATATGCTGCTCTATGTCGCACTAGTATCTTCTGTCCCGAATGTTGCCCAAATCTTACGTAACGTTAGTTTAGAATTTGACGATGTTGAAACCAGCATCCCCTGGATGTCGGATATTAAACAAAAACGGTTGCTAGTACGCACCAAAAAGAACTTTGGCGGGATTGGCCGGGATTGGGCCTATGGCTATACCCCGATTCTACGAAATCTTGGACATAACATTTCTGAAGGAATCGAACGGCATGGATTCTTTAGCGATACTCATATGCATGATCAAGTAGTGAGTCAGATGATACAGATAATGGGAGGCAGTAATAGTACCGTTACTTTGGTTGGTGAAGAGGGAGTCGGCAAGACTACCTGTGTCTACGCACTCGCCGAGACGCTGTTGGTAGATGCAACTCTGCCAAGAAAAATTCGTTACAACCAAATTGTTGAGCTTGATGCCTCCACGCTCATTGCAAATGCCAAACGCCCTGGTGAACTTGAAGATCTAATGCTACACATTTTGCACGAGGCACATCAGGCCAAAAACATTATTCTCTTCTTTGACGAAGCCCATGTATTTTTTGAATCCAACACGGGCAGCGTCGACTTGTCGCATGTTTTGCAGCCTGTATTCGAAGCTGGCAATATACGCATCATATTAGCCATGAACCCCCAGCACTGGCAGCGGCTGGCCAGTAGCGGCGCGGCGGCGCGGCTTAAACCCATTAACGTGCCCGCAGCCGACGAAGATAATACTATCGCCGTTTTGCGCGATCAGGTTGGCGGCCTAGAGTACCGTCATAAAATTGTTTATACCTACCAAGCGTTGCAAGAAGCGTTTAAGCTGGGTAGCCGCTATGTCACAACTCAGGCAATGCCCGGAGCAGCGTTGAACGTGCTCCAACATGCTGCTACCAGTACGCAGCAGCAACTAGTAACCCGAGAAATTGTCCAGCAATCAGTCGAACAAGCATACGGTATTAAATTACAGACAGCTGATGCCGGCGAGTCCAGTAACTTACTGAATCTCGAAGAAGATCTCAAGCGCCAGGTTATCAGCCAGGATAGGGCAATCAGTGTGATTGCCAACGCTCTGCGCCGATCCCGCAGTGGTGTGGGTAACCCCGATCGCCCCATTGGTACCTTTCTCTTCTTGGGCCCAACCGGTGTGGGTAAAACCGAGTTATCAAAAGCACTGGCTCGTTCTTACTTCGACAACGAAAGTGCCTTAATCCGGGTTGATATGAACCAGTACGTCGAATCAAGTGACGTAGCCCGCCTAATCGCCCCGATGCAGGGAACCGAGCTGGGCTTTCTTGGCCAAGTCCGCAAAAAACCATTTAGCGTTATACTGTTCGATGAAATCGAAAAGGCTCATTCATCGGTAGTTAATGCGTTACTGCAAATGCTCGACGAAGGTATGATGCGCGACAGCGATAACCGAGCGGTTTCGTTCCGCGATGCAATTATCATTGCCACATCTAACGCCGGTGCCGACGAAATCCGCCGCCTGATTGATGAAGGCAAAGATATTGCCGAACTCGAAACTACCTTTGTTGATACCCTTATTAGCCGCGGCAGTTTTGCGCCCGAGTTCATTAACCGGTTCGATGAAGTTGTGCTGTTTAAGCCACTGTCTCAAGAGGAGCTGGTCAAAGTAATCGATATTATTATTGCCGGCATTAATACTACGCTTGATGCTCAAAAAGTCAGAGTCAGCCTAACCGACGAAGCTAAGCGCTGGTTAGTCGCCAAAGGCTATGATTCAAAGCTCGGCGCTCGACCAATGCGCCGGATGGCTCAACGCTATGTCGAAAACATTGTTGCTAAGCGGCTACTCGAACGCACGGTACAACCCGGCGAAACAGTACAGCTCGACGTAGCCGATTTTGAATCGGCCAACTAAACCAGACTCTGTTGAGTTTGAGAGCGGTAAAGGTGGCTCCGAGTCTGAACAAAGCATGAAGTAGATATGGCGGAGAGGGAGGGATTCGAACCCTCGATGAAGTTGCCTCCATACTGCATTTCGAGTGCAGCGCACTAGACCAGACTATGCGACCTCTCCACGCTGAAATAGTATAGCTTACCTCTGTAAATTTGCCGAATTGATAAAAAAGTATTGACATAGTATACCAAAGGTACTATACTCTCGGTATACTAATTAATTTTTCAGGAATATTATGGAAAATCCATCATCACCAACAAATCTACGCGGCAAAATTAAAAGAAGCTGGCTATTATTAAAAAGCTCTTGGCGAGTGTTTCAGCTAGACAAAGAGCTAACAATATTTCCGGTTATCAGCACCCTAGTAACTCTTGCCGCTATTGCCGTGACCCTATATGTTTTGCTTGTTACGAAAGCAGTAACGATTACAAGTAACGCTAACGAAGCGGGGGTATTCAACCATCTTGGGTGGGCAACTATACCGTTACTTGCCGTGTCATACATTGCACTACGCTTTATCGGCAACTACTTTGGTGCAGCCCTT
>CAZIMF010000014.1:0-17682 GCA_964540445.1 uncultured Candidatus Saccharibacteria bacterium | reverse complement strand
AGCGACCTCAACGAGGCGGGCGATCATATTTATACAAATCTGGTTATTAGCGAGCGCCTGGTTATGGACTTGGTGGTTAAGCCCTGGTCAAGTAGGAAACATCTGGCTCTACATACCCCTGACACTTGCTTTAATTTACGAAAACCTCGTAATGCCCGGCTTTTTAGTTTTTTCTATTTTAAAAGCTAAAAATCCACCTAATCGACGCGCTAAAAAAGGCCTAAAAGTCGCTCTTATCACCCCGTGCGTCCCCGCAAAAGAGTCAATCGAGATTATAGAAAAACAACTGGCTGCTTTGGTCGCGGTTGATTATCCACATGACAGTTGGATACTTGACGAAGGTAACAGTAAAAAGATACAAAAATTAGCTAAATCGTATGGTGTTAAGTATTTTTCACGCAAAGGTATGGCTAAATATAATCAGAATACCTACCCGTTTATGGCTAAAACTAAGTCCGGCAATATTAATGCGTGGCTTGATCATACAAAACGATACAAGTATGAGTTTTTTGTTCAGCTTGATATCGACCATCTACCCCATACAGATTATTTAGATAAAACACTGGGTCAGTTTCGAGATAAAAAAGTTGGGTGGGTACAGGCACCGTCAGTTTATAACAATTTACAGTATTGGGCTGCCCGCGGATCTGCCGAACAAGATCTTGGGCTACACGGTCCAGTTCAAATGGGCTTTTATGGCAACTCCGATGCGCCTGTTATTATTGGTTCCCATACTACTTTTCGCATGTCTGCCATTAAATCAATTGGCGGCTTTCAGCAGACTCGTGCAGAAGATCACTTAAATACCCTCGCGCTAATTGCTGACGGCTGGAACGGTGTCTTTATACCTGAAATTATTGCCGAAGGTGATGGACCAGAAACCTTCAATACTTATGTTGCACAGCAATATGCCTGGGCCCGGAGCATGACTCAGATTCTATATACATATAGTTATCGCCATATGAAACGTATGTCTGTTCGACGCCGGGTTCAATATCTATTTATGCAAACGTGGTATCCGTTTACTACCCTTACATATCTGGCCTTTTTCTTGGTTCCAGTTATTGCTCTACTTATGAATGTTTCACCAACTCATATGAGTGGCTTTGACTTTTTAATTCGTTTCCCAGTAATCGTATTGAGCGCGACAGCTTGTTACTGGATTGGTAAGCCATTGCTGCAGCCAGCTAATGTTGGTATTAGTTGGCGAGGCACGTTGCTACACATGGTACGTTGGCCAGTAATTTTGCAAGCGATGCTGGGCGTGCTCTTTAGACGCCAAAAATCGTATCAAATCACACCAAAGGGTAAGGGCAAGCGCCCACAACTTATTCCTGATGTTCGTCTTTACGCACCGTTTCTTTTTATTAGTTCGATCAGTGCACTGGCTATAATTTATGGCACACTAGGCTATGGCTACGAACTGGCTGCCGGGCAAATCATTTTTGCAATGATTAACTTACTGGCAATGCTTGCTATCTGTGTAGTTGATTTAAATATTAGACTCCGCGAAGGTGCGTCTAGACTACTTGATTGGATTAGCCCCATTGCTGGCGTAACCGTTGTAACATTACTGGCCGGTATGGCTGTGGTACTGCCTCTCAGCCCGGATCAAACTACACTAGCGCTTAGTACTGCCACCGACCCCTCCAGTGAGATCACTCGACCAAGCCTTACGACATTACCACCACGGTTCTTAACTGATGATGAACTGCAAGAAGAAATAGCTAACCCAGCTTACCAACTCGATTCTCAAACACCACCATCAGTAGGTATACATGCCCCCAACACAGCAATTGCAGCCACTGGACCTTATATTCGTCATACTTTTGTAGATTGGCACGAAAGCAGAAAGCTTGCTGAACAAATACTCATATCCGAACGTGCCGGTGCAACCAGTCTGGTGACAATTGAGCCTCGTGGCGAAGCTGATGGTGCTAAATTACTAGAAGATATTGGTTCTGGTGTTTACGATGAGCGCCTCTTAGCATTAATACGATCCGTTCAATCTAGCCCCAATACGGTGTATATTCGTTTTGCTCACGAAATGGACTTGCCAGAAATATACCCATGGGGCAATCAAAATCCAGAAACCTATATTGCAGCCTACCGACATACCGTACAGCTCGCACGTGATAACCACGCCGAAAACATTCGATGGATGTGGTCGCCGGCCGGAACAGAAGGAGCCGAAATATACTACCCCGGTGATGATTATGTAGACCTAGTTGGAACCACTATGCTGTACTCTAGTTATTTTTCAGGAGACTATGTACCTACGTTTTATGAAATGCAGGCTGCCCGGGCTCATTTACTAAATCTTGGAAAACCGGTCTGGATAGCAGAACTAGCTATTGGTAATGAAAATCCAGCAGTACAGGCAGAACTGCTAGCCAGCGCATTGCGTGACTATCAGGTCTACGGGTACCAGGCACTTATTTATCTAGATGTCCCCGATAATAATATTATCGGTCCAGATTACAGCATAGCTGATATTAAAACTCTTGGCGGACCATTTACGCCGCGACCTAATGTAGTTCGTGCCACAGCAGAGGCACCTTCAGTACCAGCAACTACTGGTTCACCTTCTCAGGAAACGCCACTACAGCCTCTTTCTGCCGAGGGTGCTAAAAGTAGTTTCTTGCTATCCCTGGCTGAACAGCAACAAAACGTGCGGCTAAAACTAAACTAATTACGTTAAAGATTCTTAAGTATTTAAGCGTCAAGTACGTTGGCAAGCGACTGAATACTGGAGATAGTTAGCGGACGTCCAGGTAAAACAAGCTTCTTCTCTGCAAGTTGTGCCATATGTCGGGATACAGTTTCGCGGGCTATGCTTAGTATGTCGGAGAGATCTTGGTGCGTAAGTGGTATTTTTATTTGGACAGTGCCATCTGGCATTTCTTCACCAATCGTATTCCCCAGATATACCAGTATATGAACCAAACGCGCATATGAGCTTTTTAATGATGCATTCTCGAGCCACTGAATATTCGAATGGAATCTTCGGCCAGATTCATATAATAAATCTCTGTAAAGGACTGGATCTGCTGCTACGGCGGCTAATAACGCAGCCTTATCTAGCGAGTAAAGCTCAACATCAGTAAGACCATTATAATAAATAGTTTCTTGACCTTCGTATATATCAAGGTCAAATAATGTTCTAAAAACCATGGTAAGCGGAAAGACATAGCCAGGAGCATAAATGCTTTGCACCTTGTATTCTCCCTCAAAATTTATGATATAGCGTTTAACATAGCCGCTGGCTATATAATTTAAGGCAACATTACTATCAGACGACTGTATAACCTGACCTTTGCGCAGGGTACGATGCTTGCCGGTATGAAACAAGCTTTTCATTCGATTTGTATTACTAGTGTTCATGTTTATATTGAGTATACCAAATAGTTGATTTATAAGCTATAAAATGTTAAAATAACATTTATGTCAGAGCTGGAACCTTCGCGCTTCAATGTACAACGTGTTCATGCTAATTACGTGGCTGGTGCCACTAATGTCGAGCATCGCTTTGCATTATACGACCTTGCCCAAAAAGTAGTTAACTTCGATGATAAAATTGCTTCCAGCCTGGGGCTTACCGGAAATGAAACAATCGCCGATGTTGGGACCTCTAACGGCGAATTTTTATTTAATTTGCGCGCTAATCCCTACCGTCACCAAGGGGAATTATATGGCATTGACCCGCACCCTGCACAATTTCCTCACGAGTTTAAAGCAGATGATGCAAATATACATTTTTTAAGAGGTTATGCTGATTCCTTACCACTTGATGCAAACTCAGTTGATATCGTAACCGAGAAATTTATGTTTTATCATATAGCACCAGATAAACACCAAGCAGCAATTGATGAAGTAAAACGAGTATTAGCGCCCGGTGGCCGGTTTGTATTGGCTACTAGCGGGGACTTTAACAAAGTGCGTCACCGTGAATTCGAAGCAAGAATCGCACACTCATTACAAGTTCAGAAGCCTCCCTACATGAATGATGGTTACGATACTGAATCAGCAATGGCAGATTTACCTAGCCAATTTCGTTATGTACTCCACTATCAGCAACACTCCTTAATGGTTATTGATAAAGAATATAAGTTGCAGGTATATATGGCTTCTATGCGTTCACTCCGCGATCAATATGATCCGCCATTGACTGCGGCTACTGCGGATCGGTTGGCAGTCGAAGCTGCAGAGCAACAGGTTGAGGGAATGATTCGCAATGAAATACGAGAACGAGGTCGTTATCTTGACTATGTCATGCGCGATTTCTTTATTTGCAGTGACGAAAAACTAGTTATCCCTAATCCCGAGGAGTTTGCGGATATTTCCAATCCTAACAGTCACGAATACTTATTACACCATTAAATATTTGTTTTGTGACGACGGTTACAGAATAGAATCTGATTCGCTGGTATAACAATTAGCAGTAGAGGTGGCAGCCTCTCTATAGATCAAGTAACTGCCTGGAAATTTGGAGATTAATTATGAAACTACACTCAGTAGGATTGTTACGTATTATCAAAAATTATGCCCATGATGTACTTGGGATGAAAGCAACGACTTCTTTCATGTGCCTGTTATTTATAGCAACCCTCTCATTAAGTAGCATCCCAATAGGGCATGCCAGTGCAGCTGCTCAAACAGGCCTTTATAGTGGACTGGCTAAAGTGCCTGAACAAAATAGTTTTTCTGCATGGCTGGGCAACCCCGTACCGTATGCAACTGACTATGTTGATTATCGGACTGGATGGGATAACGACTTTAACCCGTACTGGTTAATCGGGCCATGGTCAACGTGGGTAAAAGCTGAGCCAGGCAGACGCTTAATCCTAGGGCTGCCTTTGCTGGAAAATAGTAATGCCGGCCAGTTTGAACTAGGGGCTGCAGGAGCTTTTGACAGTTACTTTAAAAACCTTGGGCAAAACATGGTCAACAACGGATTAGGCAATTCAATAATTCGGCTTGGCTACGAAGCGAACTACCCCGGTATTGGTCCTTGGCAAGCAACGGATAATCCATCTGGCTATGTAAAGCATTTTCGTCATATTGTGGGTGTTTTGCGCTCGGTACCAAATTCAAATTTTCTTATTGATTGGACATCTTCTGCCGGCCTGCAAACTGGACATGTCCTCAATTCATTTGATTCGTACTATCCCGGCGATGATGTGGTCGATATTGTAGGTATGGATTTGTACGATATGAAATGGATGGACACCACCAGCACCCCAATTCAGCGCTGGCAGTTTAACCTCACCCAAACAATGGGGCTCAATGACCACCGCACCTTTGCCGCTCTACACAATAAACCAGTTAGCTTCCCCGAGTGGGGCCTCTACAAGACCGGTGACCAATTTGGGGGTGGCGGTGATGACCCATACTATATTGACCAGATGGCTGATTGGTTTGCTTCAAGCAATACATATTACCAGTCCTACTTTAATATCAACTGGGGTGGCGGTATCTTATCTGACTTCCCAAACGGGCAGGCACGTTATAAAGCTCGTTTTGGGCAAGCAATAATACCAACAGCTTCTGACACTACAGCACCTATCGTGAGTATTAATGCACCAATGACCAATACCACAGTCGGTTCAAGCACTACAATAAAAGCAGTAGCCACCGATAATAAAAGTGTTACCAAAATGGAAGTATATGTTGACGGCGCCCGTAAATATACCATCAACTCTGCAAGCTTGAGCTATAACGCTTCAATTAAACAAAGGGGGCTACACTCTATCACAGTGAAAGCATACGATGGAGCCGCCAATACTGGTCAATCCAGTGTTACAGTTTGGCGATAATAATGTGCAGTAACTGTTATCAAAACCATCTCGATAACTCCTTGTTGTGATTACGATCCTATTCCTGATATATTGTTTGTAATGAAAGTTGCTCAAAAGGCGTTAAAGAATCGGTGGCGCGCACTCTATGTTCTGTGCGGGGGCACACTGATGATTGTGCTCGACACCACTATCGTTAATGTTGCGTTACCGTCAATTAGCGAAGATCTTGGCATCACTCAGGCTTCTCTAGCATGGGTTGTAAATGCCTACTTGCTTACATTTGGTGGTTTCTTACTGCTCGGTGGCAGACTTGGGGATTTATATGGGCATCGCCGCCTCTTTCTGATTGGATTAGCCGGATTTACGGCCGCCTCATTATGCTGCGGAGTTGCTAGCACACCGACATTGCTAATTATCGCCCGGGCTGTGCAAGGCCTGGGCGGCGCAGTAGTATCAGCCGTCGGTTTATCATTAATGATGGATTTATTTACAGTGCCAGATGAGCGAGCAAAGGCTATGGGACTGTTTGGTTTTGTGGCAGCTGGTGGTGGCAGCATCGGCGTGTTATTGGGTGGAGTTTTAACCGACAAACTCGACTGGCACTGGATATTTTTAGTTAATGTGCCAGTTGGTGTTATTGTTTACCTGCTAGCTAAGAAGTATCTACCGTCAAGCCGTAGCTCGCCAGCCTCTAAACATCTTGATGTTGCTGGTGCAGTGACTGTTACCAGCTCCTTGCTCATTGCTACCTACGCAGTAGTTAACGGTAATCAAGAAGGTTGGTTATCGACACAAACACTTACATTTATTGGCGTAGCACTGCTTTTACTAGCAAGCTTTTTAGTTATCGAAAAGCGTGCTACATCACCACTTATGCCGCTCAGTTTATTCAAGCTACGCAATGTAGCGACTGCTAACGTAATTGGTGTCTTATGGGCAGCTGCCATGTTTGCCTGGTTCTTTATTTCGGCGCTGTATTTGCAATCGGTACTTAATTACACGCCACTTCAAGTGGGTTTAGCTTTTTTGCCCGCTAATATAATTATGGGAATATTTTCACTTGGTCTTTCCGCAAAGTTAGTTATAAAGTTTGGCATTAAAAAGCCACTAGCAGTCGGGCTTTTTGTGGCTGCAGCGGGCTTGGCCCTATTTGCCCGGGCGCCAGTGGATGGCAATTTTATTGTCGATGTTTTGCCAAGTATGATTTTACTGGGATTAGGCGCTGGAACTGCCTTCAATCCAATGCTGCTAGCTGCGATGAGCGATGTTAAACCGCAAGACTCCGGGCTAGCTTCAGGTATTGTAAATACAGCATTCATGATGGGTGGAGCGCTTGGGTTGGCAATACTAGCCAGCTTGGCGGCCTCCCGCACTAAAACACTATTGGGTGACAATCATCACGATGCGCTAACCGCGCTAGCCGGCGGCTATCATGCAGCTTTTATAACCGGTGCATTGTTTGCTGCTATTGCAGCTACTATTGGGGTTGTTTTTCTTAAACCTCAAAAAGCTATTTCACATGCTTCTCATATGTAGCTACCTCATCGGCACTCTCTTAAACTTTTTATTAATCCATTTTGTTAGGGATTTCCAAACAAGTGGTATAATAAATATTGAACACTGCGCAATTACGCCCAGAGCACTCACTTTTTCAGCTTATGTACAGAAAGAATATCAGTCAGAACCTGGCCTGGATTCACGTTGCCGCTCATAACGTGCAGCCACTGCTTATTAAATGGGGCATTGTCTACCTAACTGCGTTTGCGATCTATGCTGCAGGCTCAATAAATACCTATATTGCCAGCAACGCTGCTCAGCGATCGGCTGAAGCAGTGCCATGGGAAGCCACAACCACATCGCCAGAATCAAAAATTATCCCAACCAATACTGCCCTTAAGCAACAAACAGTTTTACCTATCCAAGCTACTGCTCCTACCCCTTCTCCCTCAGCACCAGCTCCGCTCATCGACCCCAGCCACCTAAACAACACCTATGCGCGAGGAAACTGTACCTGGTATGCCAATTTTAGGCGCCCTGATCTACCGAACACACTAGGCAATGCTAACACGTGGTTTATCCGTGCGCAGCAGCAAGGGCTTGCCACCGGCTTAGAGGCTCGGCCGGCCGCCATAGGCCAGCGTGGTATGCATGTTGTATTTGTTGAGTCAGTCAATACTGACGGCACCATGAATATTAGCGAGATGAACTTTATAGGCCTCTATAAAATTAGCCACCGCACCATCCCCACCGCCGGTTGGCAATTTATTTATTAACTTGGCTATAGTCATGTTTTATTTTGTCTTTCTAACTCCTTATTAGAGAAACTTGCTACACTACAAGTACTAATTTATTAAGGGAGCAACCTTATGACTATTCAAGAATTGTTTATTCGATCAAATCAAGAGCTTAAGAAAGTCATTGATCAAATCACAGATAACCAGTGGGAGATTGAAATGCCGGCCGGACTTACTAGTAAACCAGCTAACCTGCGACAAACAGTTAACTATCATGCCTACGATGACGCCTGGATTGCAGATGTGCTTGCCGGAAAAACCAAAGATGAAGTCGGTGACAAGTATGAATATATTTTGGCTGTAACAAATACAAAAGATGAATATGCAAAGCAAAACGCCTTAGCAATTGAGGCTGTGCAATCATTTGAGGATCTAGATAAAATGGTTCATCTTTCGTACGGAGATTTTTCAGCACATGATTACCTGCAACATATTATTAGTTTTAGAGGTTTGCGTGCGTACGATATTGCAAAATTAATTGGCACTGATACAACTATGGCTAACGATCTTATTCAGGGGTTACGTGATGAATTTAGCCCTGTTATAGAAGATTATCGCAAGATGGGGATATTCCCTCCTGCTATTGAAGTAGCCGATGATGCTGACGAACAAACAAAGCTATTAGCTCTTTTTGGTCGTAGCTAGATTTATTACTGCTGTTTGGTTAGTAACTGGTCGGATCTTTGGATTCTAAAACAATATCTTCTTCTTGGTCGGCTGGCTTGAGTATGTTATCGACTAGTTGATCGATTTGATCATTAGATAAGTTCGCTTTTACGGCGTATCCTTCGATACCTTGTTCGCGTAAGCCTGCCGGAGCATCAGCTTCGTTGAGGTTTGAGATAATCAGAACTTTAATATCTTTGCCCCACTCGCTTTTACGCATTGTTTCGAGGATTTGATCGCCGGCTATCTTGGGGACCATTAAATCCAGCAGAACGAGGTTGGGAAGCTCTCTTTCTATAATGGCAAGGGCTTCAACTCCATCGTAAGCTGCAAAACATGTATAACCAAGCAGCTCGAGTCGTATCTTATAAATATCAGCTAGGCTAACGTTGTCTTCAACTATTACAACCTTTTGTGCGGCGCCAAATTGATCCATGGTGTTCCTAATTTTAAACCACGCTACACAATTTTACTATTTTATCTGTAATAACTGTTTGAAAATACTGTTGTAAAAGAGTATGCTAACGGCAATAGACACTGTAACTAGAGGGGTTTAAGAGATTATGAAAGCACAACAACAACTAGAAGAGGCAATGGATAAATATCTTGTCAAAGATGCACCATTTCAGGTTCCCGAGAGTGGTCGTAAGGCATTAGTTGAGTACTTACCAATCCTGGCACTGATTGGGGGAATACTAACATTTCTGGCGGCAGTTAGTCTGTGGAATCTGGCACATACAGCCATTCATATAACTAATACATTAAATGACGTCGCACGTTCCTATGGAGTTAGCACCGGTGTTGATACCATTAACTATGGTCTCCTCTTTTACTTGTCGTTTGCTGTATTAATTGCACAAGGTGCGCTACTATTTGCCGCTTACTCTGGGCTTAAAGCGCGTAGTAAAAAACGAGGCTGGGATTTACTTTTACTGAACACGGCCGCAAGCGTTGTTTATGGCGTGATATACACATTCACCGATACAGGTCACTTCTCAACAATTGTTACCAGCCTCATCGGAGCGCTCATTGGTTTTTACTTACTTGCACAGATAAAAGGCCACTATAAGGATGCTCCTGCAGGGGCACATCGTGCAAAACCAGCGGAAAAAGTTGCCACAAAAAAACAGTAAGAACAATAACTGTATATTTTAGATTCCTGTGTTACTCTGACAAGTGAAGCAATAACTTGAGGGGGTAGCATGCAGAAAATAACTACATTTTTAACGTTTGAAAGCCGTGGCAAAGAAGCCGTAGACTTTTACGTTTCAATTTTTAAGAACTCAGAAATTACCGGCAGCATGGTCATGCCTGGCAGCGATCAACTGCTGCACGCCACCTTTACGCTTGATGGTCAAAATTTTATGGCAATGGACGCAGGCCCAACATTTTCGTTCGCCCAAGGTATGTCACTTTTTGTAAGCTGCGAAGATCAGGCAGAAGTAGATTATTACTGGGAGAAACTTACCGCTGACGGAGGACAACCCGGCCAGTGCGGTTGGCTTACAGACAAGTTCGGCGTCTCGTGGCAAATTATTCCAAAGGCACTTGGCCAACTCATGCAAGACCCTGATCGAGAAAAAGCCGGTCGCGTAATGCAGGCTATGCTTCAGATGGGTAAAATTGAAGTTTCTGAGCTTGAAAAAGCCTACAATCAACAATAAAGGAGCTACTATGTTACAAGACAGCAAAGCATTCAGCGGTTTTTCGGTTAATAACCAGGCGACGGCAAAAGAATTCTATAGTCAAACACTTGGACTCGAAGTCGAAGAAACTCCTATGGGTCTACTACTAAAAATCACCGGCGGAACCCCGATATTTATCTATCCAAAAGAAGATCATCAACCAGCAACATTTACTATTCTCAACTTTCCGGTAGTCAACGTTGACGAAGCAGTTGATGCGCTCGTTGCAAAAGGCATCAAATTCGAGCATTACGAGAACATGACCGACGAAAAAGGCATTGCTCGTGGTATTTCCACAAACCGTGGCCCAGATATAGCTTGGTTCAAAGATCCTGCCGGCAATACCCTCTCTGTACTCCAAGAAGCCTAGTACGTACACGGCTCTGGCTTGAACGGCCCTTTAACGAGATTGTTCGATGAGCAATAGCCACCATCGAATACAAGTAAAACAGTTATTTATAGTAGAATATAAAAATGACGAAAAAGATGCGTAAGGACACTGCGGGCAATGCCATTACGCTACGTAATATAGTGAAGCAATTTGGCTCACTGCGCGCCGTTGACGGGCTTGACCTTAATGTTCCATATGGTACGTGCGTTGGATTGCTTGGACCAAACGGTGCGGGCAAATCAACAACCATGAAAGCGCTGACCGCGCAAGTTATCGCTGACACTGGCGAGATTGAAGTACTCGGATACAAACTACCCCAAGATTCTAAACAGGCCCGTGCCCAAATGGGTGTGGTCCCGCAAATGGATAATTTAGATGGCTCGCTAACAGTCGAGCAAAATCTGGTTGTATTCTCATACCTTTACCGGGTACCTGGCAACGAACGAAAAGCTGCAATTAACCGAGCACTCGGTATTGCAAATTTAACCGATCGGCGAGCCTCTAAAGTCGATGAGTTAAGTGGGGGTATGCGTCGGCGACTACTTGTCGCTCGGGCGCTTATTCATGAGCCACGACTTATTTTATTGGATGAACCAACAGTAGGTCTTGACCCCCAAGTCAGGCAAGAACTATGGGCACTTATTGATTTAATGCGTTCCGAGGGTGTTTCGATTCTTATGAGCACCCACTATATCGAGGAAGCCGAACGTCTGTGCGATACCGTTACTATCATGTCTCATGGCAAGGCAGTTGCCACCGGATCGCCAAAAGAACTTATTAAAAAACATGCGGGCACTGAAGCACTTGAAGTGTATGGATCCCCCGCTCGATTAACAGAAGTAGAGAGTCTAGCAAAAAAGAATGGCTGGCACACCCGGCGAACTGGTACATCCATTTCTATCCTCGGCGCCGGCGATAAAATTAATATCGAAGGAGAACGCCGCGAGACCAATCTTGAGGATGTATTTGTACTTTTAACGGGTGAGGAGATAGCATGAGAGAAGCAACAAAGCGCCTTGGCCGACTAGAACCGGCGGCGATGCTTGGTGTTCTAGTGCGCGAAATTATCAACTTTTCTTCATTTTGGCGCTCTTCAACTTTTTCTTCAACCGTCGACCCAACAATTTATTTATTAGCTTTTGGATTTGGGTTCGGCTCTTTGGTCAGCCAGGTTGCTGGTTATAACTACATTGATTTTGTCGGCACTGGAATTGTCGCTACTACCGTATTATTTGCTGGTGCCTTCCCTGCCATGTATTCAGTATTTGTTAAATATTCCTTTCAACATACTTACGACGCTATTCTTGCTGCTCCGGTTGATACCGAAGAATTAGTAACTGCAGAGGCCCTTTGGATATCAATGCGTGTTGGAGTATACGGTTGTGTGCCTATGATCGTCGCCATGGTGTTTGGGCTTGACCCAAGTTGGGGCATGTTGTTTGTTCCGTTTATTGCAGCTATGTCTGGTTTTGGTTGGGCAGTCTTTGGTATCTTTATTGCTGGTAAAGCTAAGTCGATCGAGAGTTTTTCGTATTGGCAAAGTGGTCTGTTAACCCCAATGTTTTTAGTCGCCGGTACATTCTTCCCAATTCAAGGACTACCGCATTGGGCACAGATGGTTGCTAACTTTAACCCATTGTTTCACTGTGTTGAGCTAGTCCGTCACGCTGTGTTTGGTCTGCAAGGCTGGACCGATATTGGCCACATTGCATTCTTGCTTGCCTTTGCACTCATCTCATGGCGGCTGGCAATCCACTACATGGAACGCAAACTCGTTATTTAAAGTTATCTTGTAAAAATGCGTGTTATTGCGACTACTATTTGTTGCATGTTTGTGCGAAGATATAATTAGTAATAAGGAGGCACTATGAACGACATTATCGTAAACCCGTATCTGTTTTTTAGAGGAGACTGTGCGGAAGCAATGGATTTTTATAAAGCTATTTTTGGCGGCGAACTTACTAAACAAACCTATGATGACATCCCGGGCCCAACCCAACCGGGCATGGAGGGCAAGATAATGCATGCCAGCTTAACCGGCGGTGCTGTTAATATCATGGGAAGCGATACCGAACAAGCTAGTCCTAAGGCAGCTAAAATAACTATTTCGCTCAGCGGAACCAACGAAGAGAGATTGACTACCATCTTCAATAGCTTAAGTGAAGGAGCAGCAGTTCAGTCACCGTTAAAAAAAGAGTTCTGGGGTGATACATTTGGCCAGCTTACCGACAAATATGGTGTTGACTGGATGGTCAACATAGCCGGGCCAAAAGCATAGCGCATCACCATTGCTCTTATGGTATTATTCATGAGTAAATCATGAGTAAAAAATACAAATTTGGGTTAGGGATTATTGTGCCCGTAGCGGCTGTATTGTTAGTTGCTTTTTTGCTCAGAAACAACAATATTGCAATTCTTAACCCAAAGGGTACAATTGCCAGCCAGCAACATGACCTTATTATTACTATCACTATCCTGATGCTCATCATTGTACTGCCAGTCTTTGCATTGACATTCGGCATCGCCTGGCGCTACCGCGAAAGTAATACAAAAGCCAAGTATAGCCCTGATTTAGGAGGTAATCGGGCTGCAGAGACGATTTGGTGGACCGTTCCTCTGATAATCATCACCATTATTAGCGGGATAATCTGGAAAAGCTCCCACGATCTTGATCCATTCAAGCCGGTTGCTGCTAGCAAAAAGCCGCTTACAATTCAGGTAGTCGCTCTTAATTGGAAATGGTTGTTCATTTACCCCGATCAAAACATGGCGACCGTAAATTACGTACAGTTTCCTGTAGATACTCCGGTAGAATTTAAGCTAACGTCTGATGCCCCAATGAATTCATTTTGGATACCCCAACTTGGCGGTCAGATTTATGCTATGGCCGGCATGCAAACAGAACTAAGCTTAATGGCAACAGAAAAAGGTGAGTACACTGGCCAGTCGGCAAACTTAAGCGGCGAAGGCTTTGCCGGGATGAAATTTACGGCCAAAGCCAGCTCAGACAGCGATTTTAATAACTGGGTTATAACGACTAAATATGGCTCCGAGAACCTGAACTTTGATACCTATCAGAAATTAGCCCAACCCAGCAAAAATAATCCTCCGTTTTACTACGCCTCAATTGAAGATGATTTATATCATACTGTTATTTCAAAGTATTTATCGCCTGATGGAAGCATGGGGAGTATGCACCATGGACATTAGAGGTTACGCCTGATGCTTGGACGATTAAACTTAGATGCGTTTCCGCATGAGATGGTTACCATTGGTGGAGCTATTTCGATGGTACTTGCCGGACTTGGCCTAGTGGGCTTACTGACTTATTACAAAAAATGGAAGTGGCTCTGGAACAACTGGCTGACATCACTTGATCCGAAGAAAATTGGCGTTATGTACATAATCGTAGCCTTTATTATGCTCATGCGCGGCGGAGCTGATGCGATTATGATTCGATTGCAGCAGGCCACAAGCGTAGGAGATTCGAGTGGCGTGTTTACCTCAGATACCTTCCAGCAAGTATTTTCAGCCCATGGGACTATTATGATTTTCTTTGTCGCCATGGGTTTAATGTTCGGACTCATTAACCTGATTATGCCACTCCAAATCGGTGCTCGTGATGTTGCTTTCCCCTTCATGAATTCCGTTAGCTTTTGGCTGTTTGCTGCAGGGATGATCTTAGTCAATCTATCGTTAATACTCGGTGAATTCTCGGCTGCAGGCTGGTTAGCATATCCCCCACTTTCGGGAATTGAATTTAGTCCAGGCGTAGGGGTTGACTACTGGATTTGGAGTCTTCAAATTGCCGGACTTGGCAGCTTGTTATCTGGAGTCAATTTTGTAGTAACTATCCTTAAAATGCGCGCAGTCGGCATGACACTTATGAAAATGCCTATTTTTGTCTGGAGCGTTTTTTGCAGCATGTTGCTTGTTATTTTTGCCTTTCCCATCTTAACCGCCACCCTGGCGATGTTGTGGCTCGACCGCGTAATGGGCATGCACTTTTTTACTTCTGACTTTGGCGGCAATGCCATGATGTATATCAATCTTATTTGGGCGTGGGGCCATCCAGAGGTATATATATTAATATTGCCCGCTTTTGGTGTTTTTTCCGAAATAGTACCTGTCTTTTCTCGTAAACGCTTATTTGGCTATACCTCAATGGTCTACGCGCTCAGTTCAATTGCCCTGCTCTCATTCCTGGTATGGCTGCACCATTTCTTTACAATGGGCGCCGGGGCTAACGTAAATGCTTTCTTTGGTATTATGACAGCTGTTATTGCTATCCCCACAGGGGTTAAAGTATTCAACTGGTTATTCACTATGTTCCGTGGGCGAATCCGGTTTACGGCACCTATGAAATGGTTCCTGGGTTTTGTCGTTACTTTTACAATTGGCGGCATGGCAGGAGTACTCATGTCAGTGCCTGCCATTGATTTTCAAGTTCATAACAGTTTGTTCCTTGTTGCTCACTTTCACTCCATGATTATTGGTGGTGTTGTCTTTGGCTATTTTGCCGGCATTAGCTACTGGTTCCCAAAGATTTTTGGCTTCAAATTAAATGAACGACTTGGTACGTACGCGTTTTGGTGCTGGCTAGTCGGTTTTGTCCTTGCCTTTGTTCCGCTCTACATTCTCGGATTAATGGGCGCCACACGCCGCCTAGACCACTACGAGGCCTCTATGGGCTGGCAGGGGCTATTTATAGTAGCAGGACTTGGTGTACTCATCATTATGACTGGGCTCGCGTTACAGCTTCTGCAGCTGTTTGTTAGTATTAAACAACGCGCTAAGAATCGTGATACCACCGGCGACCCTTGGGATGGTCGAACGCTGGAGTGGGCTACGCCTTCACCGGCACCGCACTATAACTTTGCTATTACTCCGGTAGTTACTGCACGCGATGCGTTTTGGGAGATGAAACAAACTAAGACTCATTCTAAATTAGCTGACCTAGAGTACAAAGATATTTACATGCCAAAAAATACACCCATGGGATTATTTATCGCCGGCTTTGTTCTTATTACCGGTTTTTGTCTTATCTGGCACATTTGGTGGCTAGCAGTCATCAGCTTACTGGCAGCAATTACCTGCCTTATAATCCGTACTTCTAACGATGACAGCGAATATATAATTACTGCCACCGAACTACGTAAACATGATACTAAAAATCCACACCGAAAGTTGTTTGTATGATACAAGTCGATACCGCTAAGCAAGTCCGCGTCTCTAACAAGCACCATGATGCTGATACAAAAACCATCTTTGGCTTTTGGGTGTACTTAATGACTGACTGCTTGTTGTTCGCCACATTGTTTGCAACGTTTGCAGTACTTCGGAACAACACCTACGGCGGCCCCGGTGGCAACGAACTGTTTAGCATGCCATTCGTGTTAACCGAAACGATGCTACTGCTGACTAGTAGTTTTGTTTGCGGGCTAGCCATGTTGGCAATTCACCGCCGGGATAAATCCAATGCTTTAATTATGTTGTCTATAACTTTTTTGCTAGGATTAGCTTTCTTAGTACTTGAGTTGTCTGAGTTCAGGAACCTGGCTCACGAAGGTAACAGCTGGACTCGCAGCGGCTTCCTTTCTGCGTTCTTTACTCTTGTTGGTACCCACGGTCTTCATATTACTGTTGGCTTGCTTTGGGGAGTTAGTATGGCAGTACAATTAGTTAGGCGTGGTTTTACCAATGGCGTGGTCAGACGATTAACATTGTTTAGTTTATTCTGGCACTTTCTTGATATTATCTGGATTTTTATTTTTACCATTGTGTACTTACTAGGAGCAGTCAAATGAGCAAACAGTCAGTTATAGCCTCTCGCCATCGCAGCGGCGGCCGCGGATCGCGTCAAACCTATACCTTAGGTTTCGGTATTTCTATAGTACTCACCCTTACAGCCTACTTTTTGGTTACCCAATCGGCAGCAGACATACCCAAGTCTTTCATAATAACAACCATACTAATCTTGGCGGTTACGCAGTTAATCGTGCAGCTTCAGTTCTTTATTCACCTCGGGAATGAGTCTCGTCCACGCTGGAATAAGCTATTGTTTATATTCATGGCGTTAATTCTTTTAACTGTCGTGATTGGCACACTCTGGATTATGAACAATCTCAACTACCACGTCATGTCTCCTTCTGAAACGAATACATACATTATGGACGACGAAGGAATTACACGATAAACACCTATAAAACATATCTCTCTCTAACAAAACCAGGTATTATTCGCGGCAATCTAATCACCGCAGCTGCTGGATTTTTTTTAGCATCCAAAGGCAACGTTGACGTAGCACTCTTGATTGCTACGCTAACTGGTTTAGGCTGTATCATTGCTGCTGCCTGTGTAAGCAATAACTATATCGATCGTGATATCGATAAAAAAATGGCTCGCACCAAAAACCGTGCCCTAGTAAACGGTTTAGTCTCTAAACAAAATGTACTGATTTTTGGTGTTACTCTTGGAGCTGCTGGTGTTGTGCTGCTTGGAATATTTACTAACCTGCTAACACTGTTACTGGCAGTTTTGGGTTATTTTTTATACGTCGTAATTTACGGCATCTATAAACGAAGGTCGGTGCACGGAACTTTAATTGGTAGCTTATCTGGTGCAATACCACCCGTGGTTGGATACTGCGCTATTAGTAACAGGCTCGATGGCGCAGCCCTTATCCTCTTTCTTACTCTTATTGCTTGGCAGATGCCACATTTTTATGCCATTGCTATGTACCGATCAAAAGACTACAAAGCGGCAAAAGTACCCGTCTTACCCGTAGTAAACGGTGTGTACGCAACAAAGCTACAGATAAGCCTGTACGTGGTTATCTTTACGCTGGC
>CAZIMF010000013.1:0-18399 GCA_964540445.1 uncultured Candidatus Saccharibacteria bacterium | reverse complement strand
CTCGTGTGGCTCATAACCACAAGGTCGCAGGTTCGAGTCCTGCCCCCGCTACCAAAATAAGAGCCTCTTCGAAAGAAGGGGTTTTTATTTTGGTAATGAGCAAGCCGAGAACCGTCAAGTGAGTGCTAGCGAACGGAGGTTCGGCAGAGTGAGGACGCGCGCAAGTGCTTGCACTGAGCACGTCGGAGTGGAGAAGCACGAAGTGCGCTGTCCTGTCTCCGCTAATATAAGCATTTTACCTCAGTAAATCTAAGGTCTTTTGTTATTGTTGACTGAAGTAATTTGGGGTTGGGCCAAATATACTCTGAGATTTATTGCCAGAACGAGCCAAAGCGATAGATTGTGCTGAAATTAATTCACTAACCACCGCCTTTTGCTCACGAGGTCTAATGATAGCCACTGGGATTTTTTCGTTATTTTTTGCAAGTCTGCCATCAAATATAAGAATATCGTCGTTCTGAATGGGCGCAAATAATGGGTCAGCATTTCTAAAAGAGGTCGTATTAAAAACCCTTACCAGAAGCATGTCATTCTCATTAAAGACGACGTCTGGATACCTTTCCTGGAATAATTTGATAAATGCTTTTTTGCGAAATTCCGCATAATCACTTTCAGGATGTACGGCAAATGCAATTTCATTTAATTTTGCCTGTTTTTCGCCTGTTTTATTTTCTGCAGTAGTAATTTTATCTCTAAGAGAAGAAATTTCATTATTCCTACTGTTAATAACATCATTCTTATTTGAAATCAGGACGGCGGGAAAAGCTATGACCAAAACTTCTGCTAAAACTATAGTCAATGTAAGTACAACAGCTTTTCTTTTGGATATTTGAAAGTTCAATATTTTTGATTGGAGCATATTACCGTAGTCTAACCCATCGTATTAATAGTTACTATTGTAATAGGTTTACAGCCTGCCATCGAGATAGCTCTTCTAGGATACTGCCCCAATTCGAATTTACTTGGGCTACCAAGTTTGGATAACAGATAGAGGTTCACTAAGCAGTGAATCTCTATTTTATTATCACCTCCGTTATTTAGGTTCGGACACTATCTGGTTGTTTGTTATAGTTAAAGTTATGAAGAAGATACTACTAACTGGTGGCTCGAGTTACCTTGGCTCTAAGTTCATAGAATTATATGGGAATGATTATGATATCCTCGGCCTATCTAGAGCTAGCTCGACTAATCCAGTCGATATGCTCGACTTTGAAAAGGTTAAGCAAACATTCAGAGATTTTAAACCTGATTACATTATTCATACAGCAGCGGATATTGGACGTGACGAATCTACAGCTCAAACTATCACACATACTAACCCAGCTATCACCAAGAACCTAGTTGAACTTGCCCGAGAATCTAACATTCCTTTCATCTTTACTAGCACTGAAGCTGTGTACGGAGGCAAAGAAGACGGTGGGTACAAAGAGACCGATAAGCGTATACCTCGGAGCCCTTATGGTGAATCAAAGGTTTTATCAGAAGATATTGTAATGCATTCTGGACTACCCAACTTGATTATTAGAGGGCACCGTTTTGTAGGCATAAACAAAAACTATAGACGTAAAAAGCAATTCCCTGATGCAATAAAAGCCTTGACGGGCGGGCAGAAAATTCATTGCGACTCAATAAAGCTGTTCAGGCCCACTCTAATAAATAATATCTGTGCAACCTTTAACTACTACATTGCGAATGATTCAGATAAGCAGATACTGCTAAATCTAGGGGTCGACAAAGTTACGACTTGGTATAATTTTATGCAAGATGTTGCTAATACGATTGGCCTGGACAAGAATCTTGTTGTGTCAGACGGCAAGGAAGCTGGCTGGCCTAGCAATAGTGCGCTTGATGTTAGTAAAGTTATTAGTTCTGGCTATCCTTATGCGAGTTATGATGATGCTCTGATTCAGATAAAGAAAGATTACTCTTAGGTTCTAATCTATAACGGTAGAGTAACTAATAACTGGTGCCTCCCTGTTTAACTGTACCCAACGGCTTAGCTCTGGCAGGATAAGGTTCCAATTAGAATGTACCATGCCTACCATAAGCATTTTGGCTTCAGTAGCATGGGTCTTTTATTTTATATTTTTTCTGCGGTTTTTAGAGCTTCTTTCATTGTTTCTTGAGCACCCTCTGGAGACCGCATCACAGGATAACCTACGCCTTTTTCATTGAAGCAAGGTGAGCCGCCGTTAGGGTAGCCGATGGTTATGAAAAAACTATCGAATTGCTTAACCACTTCGGCACCACCAACTATATCTCCTTCTTTGTATGTACCGTCGACTCTAGAAAAAGCTACAAAAGATTTACTTGATGGAGTGTCATTAGCTTGTACGTATGCATCTCCCCCTTTATTACATTCGTCAATTTTTTTAACATGATCCGCACTCTGTACGTACTTAGTTTTTGGCACTTGCGGGTCATCTAGATAAGACCAGTCTTGCATCTTATCGGTTTTCTTAATCTTAAAACCTAAATCTTTAAACTCTATATATTCAACCTTTTTCTCTACTACCTTAGATTCGGTGGGCTGTGTACGTTCGCTCGATGTGGGAGCCTCATTCTTATCGTCCTTATTTGCACTGACTACATAGAACCCAACACCACCAATCAAGGTAAGTGCAATAACTATTAATAGCCCCTCAATTAACGAGAAGCCTCTTTGGTTTAGTTCCATAGCTGTTTTCCTTTTGGCTTACGGTTATTTGATTAGCAGTATATATGGTTCGAGACTACTGCGGTAGCGTAAGTTACAGTTGTTTATTGTCTTTGCTATGATAAACGTAATGAAAATAATCTTCTTGTGCATTGCGGTTTTCTGCGTTGTTCATATTATTAGAGATATCTTACAGATTAAATACGGATATAATCATTGGTTTTTGCGTGTTGGACACATGTGGCACTCACCTGAACATGAAGTACACGGTATGATCGTTTTTGCTATCCTAGGTAGCATTTTTTTATACCTTGGTTTGCGTTAAGTTCTTCCAACGTATAATTTAAACTAAAGTCGGCACGTGTTGACTATTTGCTTGTTTTATGCTATGATTAACAGATGAGAATTGATACGTTAGGGTTTTTGTCGCCTCAGGGTACTCCTCCCGAAGCAGACCCGCAACTCGGCAAGCACCTTGATGTGATGCACGTTACTGCCGTACCGCCGATGCTCAAGCGAGGGGAGGATATTCTGCAGGGTACCGAACGTTTCCCAAGCCTGGAACGCACTCGCATGATGCTCGAAGGCCAGCCAAATATAAAAATTATTGAAAAAGCTGATGACTTCCAAGGTCTTGAAGATTCACATACCACTGGCATTATCCTAGGCCTACAAGAAACTCCGTTTGACGTAGATAGTGACATGCTGCATGAGTTTTATAGCCACGGCGTGCGCGTTATAACTCCAGCCTACCAAGATGCCGACCACCCGCTCGGTAGCGGTTACACCAGCCCGGTAAACCCACTGACCGACAAAGGGAGGCAGTTTTTACTAGACTGCGCAGACGTTGGTCTTATCATCGACTTATCACACTTGGGCCATCAGACTGCCCGGGATCTGTTAGATTTTCGCGAAACAGAGGGCTTGAATCTGCCGGTACTTGCTTCACATGGCGGAGTATTTGAGTTATACGACGGCGATATGTCTCATATAAATAATCTGCGCAATCTGCCGTGGGATGTACTAGAAAGAATTGCCGATGCACAAGGCATAGTTGGTATATACGCTCTCACTTTTGGCCTTTCAGAAACAGATGACAGCCTTACGCCTTTTATAACGCAGACGGTTCAGGCGGCAAAAAGACTCGGACCCCACGCAGTCGCAATAGGCAGTGATGCTATTTATAAAAAGCGTGGTATAAGAGAGTGGAAAGCAACAACGGAATGGCTCATAACTCAGCTTGCAAAAGCCGGCGAGCTTAAACCCCGCTTTCCCGACACACCACGGGAGCTTAACGCAGTCGGTAAAATTGCTTTAATTAAGCAAGCCCTGCAGGCCGAAGGCCTCCACCCAAGCGAAATAGAAGGTATTGCCGGCAATAACGCCGCTGAATTCTTTACCCTAAGCCTAAAAAATTAACTCATCGCTTTAACTTTTACTTTGTAGTACTGATTGCTAGAACTAGAGGCATTGGAATTGCTTATTTTTTTGTGATGGTGTGGTTCTGAATACCAATAGCTGAAATTATTCCACCAACGATAAGCAGGCCAGCCATTACGATGATTCCGCGCCTAAAACCAGCCAGAGTCAGCACTGGCCCTGTAATAACCCCAACGAGCGCGATGGCAACCAGCCCGGCTATTCTAGAAATTGCATTGTTAACGGCCGAACCAATGCCGGCTTGTTTTGGATTGATTGAGCCTAAAATTGCGGTGGTTAGTGGGGCTACCGTAATTGATAGCCCAAGTCCAAATATTATAATTCCAGGAAACAATTGAGTCCAATAGTGAACCTGTTCGCCGATTCGTAGCATAAGTAAAAAACCGATTCCAGCAATGATTGGGCCGACTGCCATAAATAGACGTGGACCAAGCTTGCCAGCCAGTTCTCCAAAACGGCCAGACAGTAAAAACATAATAATAGTAACCGGTATTAAGGCTGTGCCCGCCTGAACTGCAGAATAACCCCCAACTTGCTGTATGAAGATAATAATTAAAAATGTGGCCACCGATAGGCCGCCGTAAATAGCGATCGTGGCCAGGTTTCCTACGCTAAAGTTACGATTTTTGAATAATCTAAGTGGCAGCATAGGCTGCGCGGTATGGCGTTCGTGCTGGACAAATAGGGTAAAGGCAATGACGCCAATAAGTATAGGCAGATAAATAAGTGGGCTGCCCCAACCGTAATGTGGTTGCTCAATAAGTGCATATACCGGACCGCCTAGCCCAATGATTCCCAGCACAGCACCCAGACTATCAACTTTCGCTCGTTTCTTTTGAGTCGGCTCGGGCGCCAGTGAGCGCATCAGCCATAGCGTAACAACCATCGGTAGAATGGTAATCGCAAAAATCCAGCGCCATGATCCAGCATCAACCAGTAAGCCACCTAAAACCGGACCAACGATAAAGGATATTCCCGTCCAGCCCGTCCAGATACCAATGGCTTTTCCCTGAAGAGCACCAGAAAATGACGACATGATAAGAGCAAGGGAACTCGGCACAATTAATGCACCGGCTATTCCTTGAATAGCACGTGCGCCAATAAGAAATAGACTACTCGGCGCAACGGCACATAAAATCGAGGCTATGGCAAAACCTATCAATCCGGCTGCGAGTACTTTTTTGCGACCAAAAATATCTGACAATGATCCGGCCAGTAATATTAGAGAACCTAGCGTAATAAGATACGCGTCAACAATCCACTGCTGAGAGGCCAAACCGCCGCCAACCTCTTTGGATATTGCCGGCAGTGCGACATTAATAATTGAACCATCCAAGAATGCCACAAATGAAGCTAAGATGCTAACAATAATAACCAGCTTTTGCTGTCTATTCATATTATTTTCAAGTATACGCCAATAATCACAAATCATGTTCCTTTTAGTTTCAATTCAACTAACCGTGCTTTACCATTAGTACTAAATGGACATCTTTTTAATACTCTGGGTAACGGGCGCTGTGGCATTTATTGCCTTTTGCCTAGTAATTATTATTGGGGCACCGTTTTTGCCAACCAAACCAGTGTATGTAGAGAAGGCATTGGATATGCTCAACTTACAACCGGGCGACACGCTGCTTGATCTAGGTAGCGGCGACGGCCGTATGCTAGTTGCGGCAGCCAAACGACAGATTTACTCTGTTGGCTATGAGGTAAATCTGTTTTTGTATCTCTACTCGCTACTTACTACATTAAAATATCGTAACTATACCCATATTGTGCTGGGTAACTTCTGGAACAAGCAGCTCCCCGAAGCCAACGGAGTTTTTGTGTTTTTACTGCAACCATTTATGAAACGATTGAACATAAAAGTTATCAATAACTACAAAAAACCACCCAAATTGGTTAGTTTTGTTTTTACAATCCCAGGCAAAAAGCCCACGAAAGTAAGCGATAGCCTATATTTATACACTTACGAGTAGAACGACGAACTAAGTCTGCTATGATTAAGCGATGCCATGGCAAGATTTAGCTTTAAGCATCGGTTCATTTATTTTTACGGTCGCCCTCATCCCTTCGTTACGTAGCAAACACAAACCCGCCCTCTCAACCAGTGTTTTAACCGGAATAATATTGTTAGTTTTTGCGGCCGTATACCTGAGCCTTACCCTCTGGTTAGGCGCTGCGTTAGTACTACTTAATGCCGTTACCTGGTTTATCCTTGCCGCTCAAAAGTATCAGCAAGAATAGTTTCCCTTGCATTTAAACTACGGTAAGACCATAACTAATAAAGCTAGAGGATTCAGTCTCTGCCCGATCCCCGGCCACTTTGTGAGTTGCCCGAGTTATCTGATCCGCTAGTATTTGTGCCAGTTTGGCTGCCCCCACTGCCCGATCCAGGACCGGAATTACTTGATTTTTGCTCATCTGGCTTACTAGTGCTTTCTGATTGTCTTTGACCGCTCTGTTCCCGCTTTTGTCTTATTGCGGAATTATTATCATCTGCACTTTGACCACTAGGCTGACTACTTCTGTCTTCTTGCTTTTGCTGTACTTCAGCAGCCTTATTACGTTCATCTTCACGTCGCTTGTCTAAGTCTTCTTGGTTAAAACCAGGCTGCACGACGGTACGCACCTGTTCACTCCCTCGCTTGAGGGCATACAAGGTTGACCCTGGTTGGGCTGACTGAGAAATAACAACAAGAACTACAAAAGCCGCGGCAGTACCGGCAATGGCAAACTTCGGTTTAATAATAGGGTAGCGGGGCTTAAACCCAAGGTCCTCAGCAATTTGTTTTTTAGTCTCTGGATGTAACTCGGGCAAACTAACAGATAGCGCCTGCGCGAGTTTTGCCAATGAGTCCGCTTCTTTAGGGCTGGTGCCTTGGCGACGTAATTGCCATCGAAGTATTTTATTCTTCATAATAATTCCTTTAGTTTCTTGAGCGCCCGGTACTGTATAACGCGTACATTGCCCTCGGTCATTCCCAAGCTATCGGCAGTTTTTCTAGCCGAATACCTTAACATAAAGCGAAGGATTACCACCGACTTCATATCGTCAGGTAGGTATGATACCGCAGCCTTTAGTGCTTCAGCAGACATTTGCTGTTCTATCTGTTCTTCAAGTGACTCCCTATCGCTGGCAAGTTCTTCATCTTCTAGGGCTACTGACTGTTTTTTTCGCCAATGATCGGTCATGGTGTTTTTGGCTATTGTGTATAACCATGGGCGCGGTTGCTTAAAATCGAATGTTTCAAGGCGTATCCAGGCTTTCATAAATGTATCAGCTGTTAAATCTTCGGCTAATTGACGGTCGCGAACATGCACCAGCAGATAACGAAAAATGTCGTCCGCGTAGGCGTTATACATGCTGGCAAATCTCCGTTTCTTGTTAAACATTCACTTTCTTTCGCATTAGATGTAACGAAACTGACGGTCGTTCGTTACATCTATTGTCTAATAAAAGGAGACGTATATGAAGAAAATACTTGTAATACCAGCCGTAATCGGCCTAATTGCCGTTCCAAGCGTTGCCTTTGCGCAGCATGGCGCCGATGACAATAACCCTAATGATGTTCGTCGGGAAGACCGGCAACAGGATCGCCGAAATGATAATGCAGCCCAACCAGCGACTCCTGCAACCCCAAATGCACAGGGTGCCGAGCAAGAGAATGAGTTGAATGATGACAATGACAACGATAATAACAACCAGATTCCGGTAGACCCGAATGCTGTTGCGGTTACCCAGGATCAGGCACTTGCAATTGCAATGACTACAATGCCCGGTAAAACTGTTAAGAAAATTCAGTCCGAGTCAGAACATGGTTCACCGGTTTTCAGCGTTCGTTTCACCGATGGCAGTCGTGTTGATGTACGTGTCAGTGATGGTGCTGTAATCCGTACCAAAACTAAAACCGACAAGAATATGGTTAATTCAAACTCTCAGTCACAGTCTGGCCGTCACGGCGACGACGATGATGACAATGGGGATAACTCCAATCGCGGTGGCCACGGTAACAACAACGACTAGTTAGGCAGTACAATCGTAAAGGTAGAGCCCACCCCTGGCTTACTATCTGCAGCCACTGTGCCCCCATGCATTTCTATAATATTCTTAGCAATTGCCAGACCAAGCCCATAGCCCGTTATCTTCTGCTTACTTCGAGATGAGTCTGCACGATAGAACCGATCAAAGATATGTGGTAATTCTGTCGCTTTAATCCCCGCGCCAGTATCTATTACCTGAATAACAACATTTTTCTGTTTAGTTATGGCTCGTACTATTACTTTACTTTTTGCTGGGCTATACTTTACCGCATTGTCTAGCAATATCACTATAGCTTCCATAAGACTGCTCTCGTCTCCGCTTACACTAGCTGCTGTATCACTCTGAGCTGTAATCAGAATGTTCTTTTTTTCTGCTATCGGTACTGCCCGATCAACTGCCTTTGCAATCAGATTACTTATTTTTATTGTGTCTCTTTTTATATTGTTATTTTCCAGTCGGGCTAGCCGCAGCAGACCGTCTGATAGGTCAGTTAACTTTTCTAGTTCTTCAATATTACTTTTTATTTGTTGGCGAGCTTGGCTAAGCGTAAGCTTCGGATTCATTAAAGCTACTTCATTTTCGCTGCGCATGGCGGTAATGGGGGTTCGAAGTTCATGACTGGCATCGGCCGTAAAGCGGCTTTGGGCCTCGTGCGCTTCTTCAATTGGCTTGAGTGTCCTAAGCGCCAAAAAATAACTAAGAATGCCGCCGCTGACTAGAATCAAAAGATTAACAAGCAGCAGCCGGTTGACTACACGATCTTTAGCATCTTCGTACCGCTGGTCACGGTCTTGTTGTAATTGATCACGTATTTGAATCGAGAAACCAGGACCGCCGGGGATATTTAAGGCTGGCTCCGGCCGGCGAAGCCCTCGGTCAAATTCTTGCACCGATAATTGATAAATATTAATACTAAAGAAAAAACTAATAAGCATCATTATTGCCAAGTATAAGCCGGCCAGCTTGATAGAGTTTTTATGAAATGTCATTTTGGAACTCCGAAGTAATAACCAAAACCACGTCGAGTATGAATGAGGGGCAACTGCTTAAACGGTTTATCTACTTTATTCCGTAAGTAGCCAACGTATACCTCCACTGTGTTTGGCAATATCTCTGCATCATAATCCCAGACATGCTGCATTAACATATCTTTACTAAGCACTCTTTCAGGGTGGCGCATAAAGTATTCCAGCAGGGCAAACTCTTTCTGCGTTAATTGGATGCCAATGCCTCCTCGCTCAACCAGCATATTTTCTGGATCAAGTAATAGATTCTGGTATTGCAATAAAGCCATAGTAGTTTGAGGTGGTCGTCTGAGTAGGGCGCGCACTCGGGCTATCAATTCAACAAAGGCAAATGGTTTTACTAAGTAATCATCAGCCCCTGCGTTTAGCCCTTCTGCCCGATCTAATACTCTATCTTTAGCAGTTAATAACAAAACCGGTGTATGAATTTTGTCTTCCCGAATTGCCTGTATAATGCCGATGCCGTCTGTTTTGCCCGGCAACATTCGATCAAGAATAATTAAATCATAGGGCTCAGTAGCCGCCATAGCTAAGCCATCATCGGCGTCATATGAAACATCAACCGCATATGAATGCTGCTCAAGCCCTTGTTTAAGTGCGTTGGCAATCTTATGTTCATCTTCAACAACTAGTATTCGCATAGTATTAGTATACGTCCAAAACTGAGAACTAGCTGAGACTAGACTAAAAACCACCGCATAAGTTAGTACGGTGGTTTTTAGGATTACAATCTCGTTACAGTCTACTAATTACATGCCGTGTGGACCGCCAGGACCTCCCGGGCCTCCATGGCCACCATGTACATAGCGCAAGAATTCAGTTGGGATATTGTTGTCTTTTGCCCACTGTTCTAACTCTGTACGCTTTGCATCCATTGCCGCTTTACGTTCTGCTTCTGTTTTGTCTTTCATTGCATCTCGATTAGCTTCCATGCTGGTTTGCAGCTCTTTTTGCTTAGCAACTATCTTGTCTTTCTGATCGGCGGTAATCTTTCCGTCGGTGACTGCTTGGGTCAGTTCTTTCTCAATCGACGCTTGATGCTCAGCCTCTCTAGCATTTCTGTCTTCAGTAAAGACAGCCTGTACATCCTCAGTTTTCAGATTAAACTTCTGAGCAATTTTAGACACAAGTGAATCACTGCCTGAAGTACTGGACTGAGCCGAGGCTAAACTACTGCCGGCTAACCCCGCAAACCCAATGGTACTTATGGCGCCAGCAATTAATAATGGTTTTTTTATATTCATCTTTCTCCTTTCTTTTCTACTGCTTAGTTTGCAGTTTCCTAAGCTTAGTATTTGTTATTGAGAATTCGCTGAGCGAACTATTCAGTATTTTCTCAGGACAATTATTTACGATAGAGCCACCCTTAGCCGGACAATAGAGGCCACAAAATTACAGGCACTAATGTCGCAGACAAGGGAACGCCAAAATAACAAAAGGAGGGAATAATTACAATGAAAATACCACGTTTTCCACTAACATACGAAACGCCACCGGATATGGACATACTTGAGGCGTACATTAATAAACACGCAAACTATAATAGTGCTGATGCTCGCAAGATAAAACGAGCCCTGCGTAAGCTTGTATTTGTTAGATAGATTACTCTCAGTAAGCTCTCAGCAAATTACTATACACTCGGGGTTATTAAATAAGGAGTATCCCCAATGCACCAACGATTTCAACTAGAGCCAAGACCTGACGATTCGCACGAATTACTGTTCACGGTTTTTGTAATGCTGTTTTGGGCAGCCGTAATCTTCGGCGTTATACTGCTAATAAGTTGGCTGGTCAGACGACATGCACAGCAGGCTAACCAAAATCCAATAGATATTGCCAAGGCACGATACGCGAAAGGCGAGATCACTAAAGAAGAATTTACACAGCTTAAAAAGGAGCTAGCTTAATATGACAAAGACCGCACTGCTAACCATTGTTTTAATTATTGTTGTTGTGGCCGGAGGAGCCTATGCGTTGTTTGGTAGATCGAATAGCGATGATGCCAAAGATAATGCTACTAATACCAGTTCAACCACTAATACTGCTCCGTCAACTCAAACCGATCCTAACTCCACCGAACCAACCGCTACCCAGACAGGTGATACTACCGCCGCAGGCAACACAATAACCTATAGCAACAACGGATTCAGCCCGGCTTCGTTAACAGTAAAAGCCGGTAGCCAGGTCACAGTTAAGAACGATTCTTCCAAGACACTTCAATTCGATTCTGATCCACATCCCCAACATACTGACGATCCAGAATTAAATATTGGCATTATAAAAGCTGGCGAAAGCAAAACTATAACGGTTACCACAACAGGCAGTCACGGATATCACAATCACCTTAACGACGATACCGGTACATTGATAGTTCAATAAATACTTTATTTACGGATTATCGTTACCGACAGACGTATCTGCTATGATGAACCTATGAAAACAGTTGTTGTAACCGGAGCTAGTCGAGGCCTTGGGTTAGTGCTTGCTAATGTGTTTCAGGCCGCGGGTTGGAACGTAATCGGAATCGGTCGTTCGGCTCGTCCAGAAAACCTGGAGGCCTCAGTTCAATACCAACAATTTGATGCCGGCGATTCTGTTGCCTGTGAGAACTTTTGGAAGAGTCTGACAGCCGAGCAACTAGGTGGTGCAGTTTGCCTTATCAATAATGTTGGTGGTTATATTGGCGGTGGGTTGCTGGAAACACAACCAGCAGACTTTGCAAAGCAGATGCAAACTAATTATTTTCCGGCTGTATATATGGCTCGCGGTCTAGCTCTTTCTGTCCCACGAGCAAGAATAATTAATGTCATTGCTACTAGTGCGCTCCAGCCGAATGCAACGGATGAAGCGTACGGTGCTTCAAAAGCTGCCCAAATGCATTTTTTTAAATCGCTTCAAAAAGAATTCAAGCCAGACGTTTACCAAATTACTAACCTCTACCCGAATATTATTGCCACAAAGGATCTAGCTGCAAATGCAATCGACGCGGCCGAGCTAGCAAATTTTGTACTTGAGCAAGCCAATTCTCAACATACCTATTACCTACCTGATGTCACTCTCCGCGCGCAGGTAGGCAGCTTTTTTAATTAAAATAGAGTATGATTGAATTAAATTAAGCATTACAACAAAGAAATA
This sequence comes from uncultured Candidatus Saccharibacteria bacterium, assembly GCA_964540445.1. Taxonomy (GTDB): domain Bacteria; phylum Patescibacteriota; class Saccharimonadia; order Saccharimonadales; family 2-12-FULL-41-12; genus JALQXV01. The sequence continues at coordinate 6,098 of CAZIMF010000013.1, read as the reverse complement.
TGAAATATCTTTTACTCCAAAAAATACGACTCACCCAATACTTTATTGGTTTATTTATTATTTTTAGCGTTCTTGTTCTTATCACACCAGACAAAAAATTTGAGAGTGGTGCTCTCACTCTTTTCTCAGTTAACTCATTCTTATACGGTTTTTATATCGCACCTATCCTTGGTGCACAGAAAGGTCGTGTTGAAGAACTGCACAAAATTGTACGGTCAGAAGCAAACGCAATCTTTGCCATGGTGATTAGCCTTAAAAGACTCCCAAAACATTTGCGTAATGAGATTCAGGACATGTTTATTAATTATCTAAAATCTTCAATTCGCCAACAAAAACCAGCCGAGGGTGAAGAAAAATATGAACAACTACTTACCTACTGCCTTGAGTATGAGGGTGAGCATGCTGAGGAGATGGATAAACTTCTTGATAAATTGGTAGCTAACCAGCAAAACAGAACAAATTTCTCGATGCAAATGACTAATAAAGTATTTAATAATGAGTGGATGATAATGTTCATACTATTTAGCATCACACTCTCTTTTATTCTCTTTCTTGATGCTGGTCAAGGTATAGTCTATCAATTCTTAACAGCTGTTCTGTGCACCGGCCTAACCATGCTTTTAGTAATCCTTGTAAAAATGTCTACCCTAACTCACAAAAAAGCTCGCCAAATTTGGGATCCATACAAGAAGCTGATCGATAGTCATTTTTATCGAATAGATTAACCTGTTTCTGTTATTATTACAGTAGAAATTAACAGCTGGGAGTAGCTATGGACGATATAGATTTTAGTGGGCTAAAAGCATTGTTTTTTAATAACACTCTTAAAAAATCACCGGACATTAGCAATACCGAGGACTTAATCGCTGTCAGCCAAAAAATTATGGAGAAGAACGGCGTGCAAACCGAACTGATCCGCACCATTGATCATGATATTGCGACTGGCGTATACCCAGATATGACCGAGCACGGCTGGAAAACAGACGAATGGCCAACGCTTTATAAAAAAGTACAGGAAGCCGACATACTGATTTTGTGTGGTCCTATTTGGTTGGGAGATAACAGCTCGGTTATGAAAAAAATAATTGAGCGCCTGTATGCCTGTTCAAGCGAGCTGAACAACAAAGGTCAGTATGCATTTTACGGTAAAGTCGGTGGCTGCATTATTACCGGGAATGAAGATGGCGTTAAGCACTGCGCCATGAATGTTTTATACAGTCTGCAACACGTCGGCTACACAATACCCCCACAAGCCGATGCTGGCTGGATTGGCGAAGCAGGCCCCGGCCCAAGTTATCTTGACAAAGATTCAGGCGGCCCCCAGAATGACTTTACCAACCGTAATACTACTTTTATGACCTGGAACTTAATGCATTTTGCCAAAATGCTCAAACAACAAGGCGGTATCCCTGCGCACGGTAACCAGCGAAGTGAATGGGACGCTGGTAGCCGTTTTGATTTTGAAAATCCTGAATACCGTTAGCATTACGAATTAGGGTTAGTAGGCTAATTAGAGTATAATTATATGCAACTAGTCAACTTCAACCTGAATCATTATTTAGAGAATGAAGACAAGCTTGTCGTTCGATTAAGTGGAGTAACGATAACGTACGAAAGAGCACTACTATGTCAAAAGACAGAGGCCGAAAAGAAGTAAAGAAACCTAAAAAGCCAGCGAAAGGATAGTCACATGCCGTCCGCATATATCAAATCTAAGATGAAAAGCTATATGCAAGAATCTGAGATCATTAAAGAGCTTCAGCTGATGGTTGAGGATGAGTCATATCATACTGAGCCAGGCTACAGTATAGATACCATTGCCTATCCAGACAGTACTGTCCCCTTCATTGAAAGCCATGTGGGTTACTTACGTAAACACCCCCAAGTTGACCCTAAGCATTACCTATCAAATTTGCGGTTGATGCTTAAAGTTCGTTAGTTCTAAACTAACGAAGACCGAGCTTAGCTGTGCAAGCTGGCCATGCACCCCAGCCCTGACGAGCTTTTAGTATCTCAGCTCGTGCAATCTGCTCTTCTCTGCTCGCTTGACTTGGCAACCCGCTACCACCGACTCCACGCCAACTTGAAAGTGAGAACTGTAATCCTCCGTAATAGCCATTGCCGGTATTGATAGACCAGTTTCCGCCCGATTCACAACGAGCAATGCTATCCCATACACTGCCGCCAGTGCTGGCAGCTGTTGGAGTTGCTGGTGTTGCTTGTCGAGCAGCTCGTGGTTGCACAGCTGATTGAGCTATAGGTGCCTGCACAGGCGCATTTTCTGGTAACGGACGACTAGCTAGTACCTCGTCTGCCGCCGGTACGCGTATGTTGTCGCCTGGATTAATAATGTCTGGGTCAGCAATCTGTGTATTTGCATCGAAGAGCCGTACGTACGTTGTGCCGTTTGCGGTAGCAATGCCAGTCAGATTATCGCCTGGTTCGACCACCACATTTATGGGCGCTTTAATATTCGTTTCTTCTGGTGTTTGTGCGTGAGCTGAACTTCCGTCGAGCATCACAAAAACTGTCGCAAGCGATAATGCCGCGATTATTGCGTGTAAACGCATAGAACCTCCTATACCCTGCCCATACTGTACCCACTAATAATTAAATTAGGATTAAATTTCTGTGTTTTTTGTTGGATACAAAGCTAAGGGTTTGTGCCTCTCCACCTCAAAAAGAGCAAGCACAAGCTTTAATCATACTAAACATTATAAATATGTCAAGTATGTGATCTTGAACATATTTATTTAAAACCTTGCCACAACTTAACTGGTAAAGATATTTGCGCTGTAATATATTTCATTCTCGAATGATTAAATTCCTGGTATCTATTATTGATGAATACTATTTTAAGTGTAGACAAATATAGCTATAATTTAAGACATAATTACCTAAATAGATTGATGGAGAAGGGTTAACAGTGCACAAAAAATATTTCTGGGTTTTCTTTGCTTTAATGGCTGTATATATAGCTCTTGCGTTTTCCCTTCCTACCGATCCTGAAGTGCTAAAAAGATATGATATTTCACAAAACGATGCACGCTGGCTTAATCTGACGGTTATCGCTCCAATTGCAGCTGTGTACTTTACAGCTTTGTACGGCTTTCTCCGATTCAAAGCCTACGCCGATAATGTTACTAAGACAAAAGAGGGTAGACCGCTTCAATCTTTAGCAACCGGCTTAATGATATTAGCATTTGGGCTGCCCATTGCATCAATTCTTGGTTCACTCATTAGTTATCTTGATTTTTCTCATCCTGGCTCAATTGAAGTATTTACTGTTATCCGCAACTATATTGCTCTCTTGTTCCCTCTTGTGGGCTTTGTATATATTTCTCGTGGTGCCGAAGGGCTCGTTGCTACCCTAAAAGATAAAAAAGTTACTACCAGCCCTATCTTGTCACTACTTGGCCCCATTGTACTTTCTAGTTTATTCACCTGGCTCATTACCTCACGCCCTCAAAACGCCACTACCGAGTCGCTCTATTATATGCCGATCTTGCTAGTGCTTCTGACATTGGCCATCCCCTATGTCTATGTGTGGTGTATTGCAATTAAGGCAGCCCGAAATCTACAACTTTACAAAGATTGTGTGCGGGGGCGTATATATAAAAGAGCCCTTAGCAATATAACCAAAGGTATTCTCGTAATTACTTTACTTTCTATACTTGTCCAGATAATTACCACTTTATCAGAACGATTAAACCGCCTGGATCTTACTCCGTTGTTACTAGTTTTATATGTGTTGGTGGCCTTATACGCCCTAGGCTATGGTCTGGTTGCCCGCGGTGCTAAAAAACTCAAACAGATCGAGGAGGTTTAGTTTATATGCCTGCTCAATCCCCGGCCACCACTCTCTACGATGATATTGTTCGCGTTTGCGAAGAGTACCTTGGGCCTGCGGGCGAACGTTTTATCAGGAGACAGATTAGTACTCATCTAGGAATCACCCCCGAGACATTAACCGAACGAAACTTACCAAAACTTGTAAACTGGTCGACTATGGCATTTGCCTTGCTGACAAATGATACACGGGATGTCGAATCATTTACACATGATTTACTAGCGTTATCATCCACAAACAATGATTGATGGAATTGGCATGAAACAGCAAAAGCCCACCATTAAAACTCGGGCTAAGTCAGCATTATCCTCGCTTTCATTTAAAAGTCTTGGCAATCCCGAAGCCGACGCTCTTTTCTTTAGTATTGGCGAAGGCGCAATTACTACCGACGAACGAGGCAATATTACTCGCATCAACAAAGTTGCGCTAGATATCCTCGGCTTTCAAGCCGATGAAGTTGTAGGAAAATGGTATCCGGAGACAATCATTGCTGAAGATGATGAAGGCAAGGTTATACCTAATATTGATCGGCCAATCACCGAGGCCTTCCTAAGCGGGAACCCCGTCTTTAAACGCGTGTACTATCGTAGAAAAGATGGCAGTCGTGTCCCGGCTGCCGTTACGGTTTCGCCATTAATGCTTAACGATGAGCCATTGGGTGCAATCGAAGTTTTTCGTGATATTACCCAAGAAACTGAACTTGAGAATAGCAAAGATGAGTTTATCTCAATTGCATCGCATCAGTTGCGCACTCCGGCTACCGTCGTAAAACAATATATGGGGATGTTACTCGGCGGTTATGTAGGTGATTTAACTAAGCCTCAGATTGCTATGCTGCAAAAAGCCTATGACTACAATAATAATCAGCTCCACATTATTAATGATCTTCTTAAGATTGCTCAGGCCGACGCAAATAAAATTGTTCCAATTCGAAAAGATATCGATTTAGTCTCTTTATTACGTGAAGTTATTAGTAGCCAAGAAGCAGGTAATAAAGATTGCTTAGACAAAATACGCTTTAGCTCAACTGTAAAATCTGTAATCTGTAATGTCGACCCACTTCACATCCGCATGGTGATTGAAAATCTATTAAGCAACGCATGTAAATATAGCTCGCCCAAAAGTATAGTAAACGTATCGCTAAGCACATCGGCAAAATATAAAATTATTCAAATTAAAGACAAAGGCATTGGCATATCACGTGACGACATACCAAAACTTTTCCAAAAATTCTCCCGCGTTCATAATCCTAAGTCAACCGTTAGTGGGAATGGGTTAGGTTTATACTGGGCAAAAAAATTAATTGACCTACATGATGGTACAATTAGTGTTACATCTGTGCCAGGTAAAGGAACGACATTCACAGTAAAGTTGCCTACTAAAAAACAGCATGAAAACAATATTAATCGTTGAAGATGAAGCCGCCCTTCGTGATGTATATGCCATGTTGTTTGATTTTGAAAAATTTAAAGTCTACCAAGCTGGAAACGGTAAAATCGCCCTCCAACAACTAAAGACAGTTAAGCCTGATGTCATACTCCTCGATGTTCTTATGCCGGTTATGGGTGGCATTGAATTTTTAGAAGCCGTCGACATAAAGAAGAATTATCCTGATGTAAAAGTACTCGTCCTAAGTAACCTCTCGGACGCAAAAACTCGTGAACGCGTGGAAAGTCTAGGAGCAAGCAAATACATGCTTAAGGCCGGCGTCGCACCTGCCGAACTGGTAAAAACAGTCAGCCAACTACTTCAATGACCTCAATATTACGCGCTTTGAACTACTAACTGCGGCCTACTGGCCGATAGCATAACTATTTTGCCAAGCAAGACGTGTAATGGCTGCAGTACTTGCTTAATAGCGCTAAATAACCCGGCTATGTGATTGAGTATCTCATGTGTACCTCGATCCGATGCATCTTGTTGCAACAACTGGCTAAAACTTTGTTTTTGAGAAACTAGTAGCTCCACCATTCTTTTAATTTGCTGCTGCTCAACTTCAATACCAAGCATCACAAAAATTTCCGTTACAAGAACTGTTAACTTTTCTTCAGAAGCAACGGGCTCATCATTGAAGAGTTCAGCAGAATGCTCGCCTACAGTAGGTTGCTCTGGCTCAGCCAGAATTATTACAATTTCTTCAAATAGCGCATCCATTTCAGCAACACTTGCAGGTTCTAGCTCCGCTATTTTTTGCCGCACTTCGTAAAATAATGTAACTATCTCGGGCTCAGCAACTTCTTCTGCATAG
>CAZIMF010000012.1:0-21188 GCA_964540445.1 uncultured Candidatus Saccharibacteria bacterium | reverse complement strand
CCAAAAATTCTGTTGGTTGGGCCACACGAAATATTGTCTTGGCAAAAGCATGATCGCCGTGCAGAACTTTGGAAGGCCGTAGTTGGTCCGGTTGGGTTTAAGGATAGCCAGGATGATACTGAGCCGGAAACGGTTCAGACGCTTGCAACTGGTGAATCCGTACAACACGACAATCAAGTTCGCCACCGACTTATCGGCCTTGATGACTGGGGTGTGGTTGCCGAAATTTGGCAGCACACTGTCGAAGGCAATCCGTCTAATGAAGCAGATATCGTTAGACTCGCAGACCACTACGGCCGCGGCTAACTATTTATATTACTGTTTTAAAGTACTCAATTGTTGGGATTAGCCCGTCTTCAAGTTTTACTTTGGGCGCCCAATTAAGTTTTTCTTTAGCAAGACTTATATCGGGTTGTCGCTGCTTGGGATCATCAGAAGGTAGGTCTTTATAAATCAACCTACTCTTGGTGTTTGGTACCATTTCTAATATTTTTTCGGCTAGCTCTTTTATTGTAAATTCACCTGGATTCCCTATGTTAACTGGCCCGATAAAGCCATGTTCATTATCCATCATCTGCACCATGCCCTCTACTAAATCGTCCACATACTGAAAGCTTCTTGTTTGCGAGCCATCCCCATAAATAGTAATGTCTTCATTGGTCAGGGCCTGAACTATGAAATTAGATACTACTCTGCCGTCTCCCGGGTTCATGTTTGGACCATAGGTATTGAAGATGCGGACTACCCGAATATCTGTTTGAGCTTGGCGATAATAATCAAAGAACAATGTTTCAGCACAGCGCTTACCTTCGTCATAGCATGATCGAATACCAATTGGGTTAACTTTACCCCAGTACGATTCTGGTTGTGGATGCACATCTGGATCGCCGTACACTTCGCTGGTTGAGGCCTGTAAAATACGTGCTTTTGTGCGTTTTGCCAGCCCTAGCATGTTAATAGCCCCGTGGACGCTCGTTTTTGTAGTTTGGATAGGGTCAAATTGGTAGTGTACCGGTGATGCTGGGCAAGCCAGGTTATAGATCTGATCTACTTCGACAAAAAGCGGAACCGTCACATCATGTCTCAATAATTCAAAATTCTTGTTATCGATAAGTTTATGGATATTACGTCGTCTTCCGGTAAAAAAATTGTCGACGCACAAGACTTCATGGCCATCCCGCAGTAGTCTTTCGCATAAATGTGAGCCAACAAACCCCGCGCCGCCCGTTACTAAAATTCTTTTTGCCACGTTATAGCCCCTTTTCAGTTCGAAAACTTTTTACCGCCTGCTTAATAAAAATACGACTAGTTGCTTCTCGTCAGTCTTCTTCATAAGAACTTTCTTTTGGTTTCCATATGATAAACCTAGTCCAGAAGAAATTCCAGACGAGCGCTATAATTGCACCGATTATTAAGGCGATTAAATATTGCATACCCCGATCAACAAGAAAGATTAAGGTTACAGTGGTAATAGCCGAACCTATCCATGAACTGGCGTGAAACTCTATAAGTCGAGTAATTAATGAGTTTTTTACTGCATCTTTGAAGGTCCAGTTATTGTGTAAATAAAAATTGGAAAGAATTGCTACTTCGGCACCAATCAGCTGAGATGGAAGAATATTAAAATTTAAAACTTTATACAGAACAGTCAGAATGGCGAAGTTAATAACAAAGCCAGCAGCACCAACTGCGACAAATCGGGCAAGACTCTTTTTAATAAGCCGCAAATAATCGGCAAGTTTTCTAATATGACTCATTTACTGGTAGAATTATACCTGAATTATGAGACAAATAATTAAAAAACTCTCTATTGTTATACCCTGCTATAACGAAGAGAATACTATCCATGCCATTCTCGAAGAGGTTGATAACGTTAATTTAGGCGCTATAAAAAAAGAGGTCATTATTGTTGACGACTGCTCAAAAGATGGTACCCGCGCAGTCCTAAAGAAACTGGATCCAAAAAAATATACCGTTTTATTGCAAGACCACAACCATGGCAAAGGTGCAGCCGTAAAAAGAGGCCTCATTGAATCTACCGGTGACGTTGTTATCGTTCAAGATGCCGACTTAGAATATGATCCTCAGGACTATACAAAGTTGCTCTACCCAATTGAACGCGGCCAGGCCGACGTTGTCTATGGCTCCCGGTTTATTGGCGGTGAACCACGCCGCATTATTTATTATCGCAACCAACTGGCCAACAAATTTCTGACTGGCATGTCAAACATGCTCACTGGGCTAAACCTGACCGACATGGAAACCTGCTACAAGATGTTTAAAGGTGATTTAATCCGCGAAATCGCCCCTTCGCTTAAGTCTGCCCGCTTTGGTTTTGAGCCTGAGATCACGGCTAAGATTGCTAAGGCCAAAGTGCGTGTTTACGAGGTTGGCATTGCCTACTATGGCCGCAGCAAAGAAGAAGGCAAAAAAATCGGCATGCGCGACGGCATTAACGCCATCGGCCAAATTCTAAAGTACAACTGGTTTAAGTAACTTACTTTTTCTCTGCAACGAGAATAACATTTTTGCCAAATAACGGTTCGTTAATTTTTTCAAGGCGACTGACAATCGGCACCACTACATTGTCGTACACCTTTGCCAGACCTGGCTCCATCTTGGTTGATTTCATTAACGTGAACTTTAGGTACCACGGCAGTATGCCCGCAAAATCAAAACGCCGAGCTAGCTTAATTGTAAATCCAGCGGCCTCCGCCTTATCAACTAATTCTTTCTTAGTGTACCGACGATAATGTCCAATACTTCGGTCGAAGTCACTCATAAGCGCCGGTCCGGCGGGCACAAAGATACATATGTGCGCACCTTGTGGTAACGTCTCGTATAGATATCTAAGTTCCTGTTCATCATCTTCTATATGTTCAAATACATTGATGTAAACAGCTGAATCAACTTTTTTCTTTTTGAGTTCCCCTCGAATATCCGAGAAATACTTCTTGTGCGTTTCAATCAAATTCTTATGCCCCTTGGCCGTCTTTTGAAGTAACGGGTACATTTCGTCTGATGGCTCAATCGCGATAATCTTTTTTGGACTCACCTGTATCATTAAATCGGTAAAGGAGCCGCTACCTGCCCCAACTTCTAAAATCGTACTCCCTAGATAGGGTTTAAAAATATTGAGTACCCAAGTATGATACTTCACCGCAAAATCCATTGCCTCAAGGTCACGACCTTCATATACTAATTTGTTATCTGTCACCTAAGGCGTCCTTTCGTTTATTCTTTGTCCAAACCGGGTTCCAATATCATAGTCATACACAAATATTTCGGTGTTTGGTGTCAGCTGGAGTATTTTACTTGGAACCCCAAATTCCACATTTAACTTATCAACATTACACTCGTATTGTCTAGCCACAAGTTTTCCATAATCTGGCGGCGCAGCTTCGTTCCCTTTTGAAACGATTAGGAATGTTTTATCGGCATGAATCTTACTAAGCTTTTCAGTATACAGCCAATTAAAAATTCGTGTCTGTGGCTCATTGCAAGAAATTGGAGTTATCGCAAGCTTACCGTCTGAAAAATAGTTATTGATATTTGTCGACCAGAACCCAGCATAGCCTTTGGTGAGACCTTCTGCTGTTACTGCATCGACGATTTTTAGCTGGAGTTCGTTTCTGTGATTATCTGCTGGATTATAGTTATTTCTCGCATGGTAAATATTAGCAATTGAGGATAGAACGTTTAGCGAGGTTATCAGTAGAATAAAAGTTAAAATGTAGACTCGGAAGCGAGGTCTTATTAATTTGGTGAGGCTAAGCGCTACAATCAAAACCATGTAGAAAGGTAGCAAGTACAAATACCTCGCGGTAAATAAGTCTGTTGAATTTTCACTTATAAAGTATCCGACAAATATAAGGACTGGTTGTGATGCTATTAAAAATTCCCATGGATTGATGTCGCTTATTTTAATGGATCTAAAGTATTTATAGAGAAAGTACACAAACAAATTCAGGATAGCAAATGCACCTATTGCCCGAATTGAAACAAATGAAGACGCAAGTTTTCCAAAGAAGTCTGCCCCAAATATAGTAAGTAGCCCGTGCAGTGCATTTGAAAGACTGGCCCAAAATTTGTCGTAATCAACAAAGTTAGCATATGTCTCATACGATTTAAAGCCTAATGCACTAAACAGTTTTTCAAAGATTTTAAAAGCCAGTAACGATACGACAATAAAGTATGTAAGCTTATAAAAAATGTATTTATTTCTGGTAAAATTTATTCCTAATATAAGTAATAGTGTGGCCAAAGCCGTCCCCAGAAAAACAACAAACGCCGGATCATTATAGTAAAACAGACCTAACCCAATAGCAGACAAAGAAATTCCTAGCCATGCTCTTATCTGGTGTGATTGTCTGGAGGATCTTTTGGCTGTTACCCAGCGAGCAACCAAGGCAAGTATGCCGAACATGATGGCCGACTCAATAATACGAAGGTTACTATTCTTAATTGAATACGAGAATTGAAGTGAATTTATTGAATATACAAAGAGTAAAGGCAGCACCCAATACACGTCATTGTTAATTTTAAAAATTGACCGCGATAGAGACCGGAATGAGATAAAAGTTATCAGATAAGCAACGACATTCATAAATACCATAGACACAAATGCAGTATGTCGAGGCGATAGACCGATTACATCAATTAAGAAATGGATAGGAAATTTGAGAATAAATGTATCTACAGGAAACCATGTTGTAGCAAAGCCGTAGTTTAACCATTGCTGCAGAAGAGCTTGCTGCGAGACATCGTCACTATTGTATGGGATAGTGAGGTAAAGCCTGATCATATTCAGCAATAGTATTGCCAGTCCAATTAGGAATAGTACTTCAATCCGTATCGATCCACTCTTAAGAATTACGGACTTAGCTCTCTTAAACATATTGTGCCTGTTTTTGATTTAATAGTGACATCAGCGTCTGAGGTAACAGACTTGCTATAAATTTGATGAACCTCTGCAAAAGATATGCGATAATTATAGCATCCATTACGTAACAACTTCAGGAGACTTATGAAAGTTAACCCCCTTATATTCCGTGGCTATGATTTGCGAGGCCTGGTCGGCGAAGACCTCTCGCCCGAACTGGCGCTACACCTAGGCAAAGCCTTTGGGACCTATTTAAAGCGCAATGGCATAGACAGCGCAGTCGTTGGATATGACTCCCGCGAAACTGGTCCGGAATACAGCCAAAACTTTATAGAAGGGGTTTCATGGACCGGCACAAAGGTCTTCGACATTGGCATGCAGATGATTGGGAATTTCTATTGGTCTCAGTACTATCTGCAATCACGCGGCGGCACGTTCATTACTGCATCTCATAATCCTCCGGAATTTAATGGCTATAAGTTTGGCAACGACTACTCCGAAACTCTGGTTTCTGATGGCATGCAAGAAATGCGCCGCCTGGTTGAAGAAGAAGATTATGAGCAAGGCGAAAATCCCGGAGCAGTCCAAAAAGAAGATATTAAACAAGTCTATTTTAATGATTTATTAAAACGTTTGAAAGTAACTGGGAAGGTTAAAGTGGCCATCGACTCTAGTTGTGCTACCTCTGGTAATTTTGCACCCGACCTGCTGCGTCAGGCCGGTTGTGAGGTTGTTGAGTTTAACACCACTGTCGATTCGTCGTTTCCACTTGGAACGGCTAACCCGCTAGAGTCTACCGTTATTAACCGGCTCAGCAAAGAAGTAATCGAGAGCGGCGCGGATATCGGCTTTACCTGGGATGCCGACGGCGACCGAATTGGCATTGTCGACGAAAACGGCAGCATCATCCTGAATGATGTGTTGGTAGCATTGTTTGCAACCGACGTACTGCGCGAACATCCTGGCGCCACTATCATGTACAACACGTTGTGCTCAAAAGTAGTTTCTGACACCATTACCCTAAATGGCGGAGTACCGTTTATGTGGCGTACTGGTCACTCATTCTTAAAGAAAAAGAACCAAGAAATAAAAGCTGCCTTTATTGGTGAGCTTTCGGGTCACTTCTTTTTCTCGGCCGATTTTTACAATCACGATGATGGCCTCTACTCATGCCTTCGCCTGTTGCAATACTTGTCGCAAACCGGCAAAAAACTTTCGCAGGCCGTTGCAGAGTTACCGCACTACGTATCAAGCCCCGAAATGAATGTCTTTTGCGCTGATGATAAGAAAGTTGAGTTTATTAAGGCTCTAGCGCCCGTACTTGCAGCCGACTGGCCAGAAGCTGAAATTATTGATGATCAGCGCGCCGGCGATGGCATTCGCCTTGAACTTCCAGATGCTATGTTTGTGGTTCGGTATTCGCAAAACGGTCCATACCTTGCTATCAAATTTGAGTCCAAAACCGAAGAAGGTTACGAAAAGTTACGCCAGTACATTTGGGATACACTACATAAATATCCTGAGCTTGATTGGGATTCGTACATTTGCCTGAATCTCGAAGCGCTCGAAAATCCAAGAACCTAGACTATTTATTTTTTGCCGTTTAGCCGTTTACTGACATCACCGACTTTCTGAGCATACGTTTGGTTAGTAACTAAAATGCCGTTTTCGGTAGCTATCACGGCAATGTTATCGAGGCCAATTACTGCTATTGGTAGATCTTGTTCGCTGCGTACATAACTGTTGGTTACGCTTTCTACTTCGATGTTATCGCCGTGCAGGTGGTTACCTTCGTCATCTTGATAACTAACACCGTGCAGATCGTGAAAAGAGCCAATGTCGAGCCAGTCAAAAGAAGCAGGAATTACCAACGCGTCGGCGACTTTCTCGGACAACGCCTTATCGATTGGATGCGATTCAAAACCAAGATAGGTATCGGTTATATCATCTTTACCCTTTAGAAGCTGATAATCTCTCCAGAGTTCAGGTGCATTCTCTTGTATTTCACGCTCGAAGGTACTAAATGCTCCTAATAAATAGCCGGTGTTCCACAGGAATTCACCGCTTTGAAAATAATGAGCTGCCGTCTCATGGTCTGGTTTTTCTACGAATTTTTTAAGTTCAAACGCATTTTTAAAACCATTAGTCAGACGATTGCCTTTTTCCATGTAGCCAAGACCTGTTGAGGCATAGGTTGGTTCGATCCCCATATAGACCAGTTTTTTAGTCGTTTCGGCAAGTTCAGTGGCTTGCGCTGCACTTGCCACAAAACCATCATAATCACGGATAAGGTTATCTGCCCATAAAAAGAAAACCGCTTGATCTTCAAGCCCCCGTTTTCTTATCTCATTTAATGCCAACAAGAAACAAGGAGCCGTACTACGACGTGCCGGCTCAGCAATTATGTTTTCTTTGGGAACATCACTAAGCTGCTCTGCGACATGATGCGCATGAGAAGCTTCTGAAATAACCAGGATGCATTCCGGGTTAGTTAGTTTGACGCGATCATACGTGTTCTGCAATAAGCTGCGATCATTTGTGAGACGCAACAGATGTTTTGGGTAGTCTTTGGTCGACAACGGCCATAGACGAGTACCGGACCCCCCGGCGATAATAACTACAATCATACTAAGAATTCATTATAGCGTACTAGTTAACTTTAAAAAGGACGTAGCGGTTATCTTCGTAAACCTTATCCGGTAAGTACTGTCTGGTGTTGTTAATTAGACGCTCATCTTTTGAAGACAATTGCTTGTCAACCAATACATATTTCAGCCCAAGCTTCCGTGCATTTTCAACATCATCCTCATGAAAATCGAGGAAGCCGCCATAATCCTCAAAGTATGTCCCGGGAGTGTACCCGCTGTAGCCGTTGAATATATTTTTATTATGATAACCTGCCCATAATATCCACTCAGCTCGTTGCACGGGTATAGTTGCGTCAGGATAATCAGGGTCAGCCGCTAAAATTATGATGTTATTAATCTGCGGATCGTTTTTGATAAATCTATACACTTCGGGAACTTTAAGATTGTAATTATACGAATGTGGGCTCATTGCCATAACGTGCAGCGGCATTATTTCAAAAGCAATCAGCCCTACAATTACAATCTGCGCGATTTTTAATCGTTGCCTGAGCCGAGTGGTTTTAATTGTGCGCAAAACTGCTGGTAGCATTGCCAATAAGCAGCAGGCCGAAAAGAGTACTAGTATCGAAGCGCGCCCGGTGGCTCGGATAAAAGAAAGCTGCGGCAAGAATTTATCAACAGCTAAATAAGGTAGTGCGAACGTAATTTTTAAGCCAGACTCTTTATCGGTATATGTTAGCGAATCTTGATCGAGTTTAAGTAACGGGCCAAGCGATATCAGAAAGCCTGCCACCATAACTAATACCAATGCAACTACTAGGTTACGGTGCATAACATTACGCAACAGTACCTTTTTTCTAAGCGTAAAGCCAACGACAAGCAATGTAACAACAATAAGTGCTAGGCCCATATATGCAAAGCTGTCCGGGTTGTATGAATTGTGTTGGGCTGCCGGGTTAATCGCATAATAAATCTTGCCAAACGCAGCACCGCTATACGGGATGATATAGTCATTCAGGCTTGAGGAATATTTTACTTGATCCAAAATACCAAAGCCGGCGTTGCTCACTTTCGAAAACTGCACATACTCTATGGCTAACGGAATTGTGGCCAGAATAGCCCCGAACGTTACAGCTCCAAGCCGAACGGCAGAACGAAGATTCCCTTTACCTTTGTTGAGACCAAATATAACTATAAATATAGCCACCGGAATTAAAACAAAAACCATCTGATACCACGACGCATAAAACTGTAGTACTAGCGCCACAAAAAGCATCACCAGATATCGTGTTTTGGGCTTGGCAAAGTATTTAAGCAGCAACAATATGATAAGCGGCATATAAAAAATACTGAGGTTTTGCAGATGCGCAACCGAAGCCATTTTGATAGGGGCAAATTCAAATATCAAACCGGCCGCAACCGATACCAGCTCATTCCCCTTGCTTAGATACCTGGCCAACATATACATAAATAAGCCCGAGAAAAAGAAGCTGAGTATGGTCCATACGTTATACGCAAAGATTGGATTTTTGTCGATAAAGTGCAGCGGTAAGGTGAGCACTGCCGCCGAAAGTTCTGTCTCGGAATACAGCATCGAATCTTGATGCGGATAATACATGTTCGAGGTAGTGTAGTCCGGACAGCCTTGCTGCAAGATACAATGATGATTACGGGCCATCAGCCAGGCGTTAAACATCGCATCGCCTCCCTCGCTATAGGTTCCTAGCCTGCCTAAAATGGGCATGAAAAATATAAGACTAGCAAAAAGTGTTACTGCTATTCCAACCCAATTATTTTTTGACCATGCTAATGTTTTGTTCATAGCTTGCATGAGAAGTTTTGGAATTTTATTCATGACCGAGAATTTGCCTACTCATTGGTTTAAATAATCAAGATTACATAGCTCATAAAAAACATAGCCTGTGTAAAGATATTTGCTGGTATTCGTACTTATTTCTCCGCATTGCCCAAAGCTATAACCATACTTTTCGAGAATAGCTATATTCCTATCTTTTTCATACAGAGCACCCATGGCCTGTATTGGTCTTTTATCTTTTTTGGCACTGGCCAATATGTTTTTGAGTTTTTCTTGCGCTTGAACAGTTGCTATAACGTCACCTTCCAGTTTAACAAATCGTGTGCTTTGCGGGAAATTAGGTATCATAAAAGAAGTAGGTGCAGTCCCCAGCATAAGAACCGTAGAGTCGGTAGACGCTATATTTGTAGGCAGCTGCACATCAAAATATTTTTCTTTCCAGGCTATCCTCCCGTAGTTCATGGGAACAGCGTAGAGACTAATACAAAGTAGAATAGCCAGACTTAAGCCTAGAACATACCTATATCTTTTTATCACTAAGGCTACTAGAAAAATTATGAGAATACCGCTTAAAAATTCAAGCGCGATAAGATAACGGAAAATGGAAAATTGTTCTTGCCATACAATGTATGAGAGCAAAAAGAATGAGCAAAAGATCTGTATTGTTTTATCTCTTAAGGGTTTTGGCCACGCAGATCCCCTCATTCTCAAAATTATAATAAATCCGATAACAACTATTAGAAGTGCATAGCAAACAGCAAATCTGATGTCTCTGAATTCGTTCTCAACTACAAAATGGTTTTTGCCTATGAAATAAAAAGGGTAGAACAAGGTTTGGAGAATATCATCTGGAAGAAAAAAGGTATCAGAAAAGTTCTCTTGAGGGTAATATGGCGACTTAAAAACCCCATTGTAGAAAGGAAATATAGGACTGTGAAACATCTGCCAAAGCTTGGCATACCAGTAGCCTGACAATAGGCCTACTCCGCCTATTAGACAGACACCATGCTGAAAACTATTGATAATCTTCTCCCTAGGCCCATTGCCGAAGCTAATGGCAACTAACAACAAAGGTAGTGCATACGCAACACTTGTCAATTTTAGGCCAATAACCATACCGATCAGCAGAAAGCCCATCAGACGAAACATTCGGGATTTTTTAGGATTCTTTTTAAAAGTCTCGCTCGATAACAACACAAGAAAAAGAGAACCGAGAACCCCAATACTTGTTAAATTATCCCCCATAGTCCCGCCTATTTCTGCAAGGCTTGCTACCCCAAAAAAAGAGAATAGAGCTGCAATACATGCCAGCACCTTACTTTGCGTACCGCTGAATCTTTTTCGAAGAACTAGTCTAGCAATTTCAAATACCAGCCAACTGTTCAAGCCTTGAATGGCTCCAAGAATGGCTCCGACTACGATTGGGCTAAAGTGATTTATTAAATAGTAGGACCCCACATCAAGCAAGGGGTTAAGGTAGGTTTGTATGTACCCAGGGGCAAAATCATAAGCAAGCCTATCATGGATGAAAGCAAAGGGGTTATAGTAATGATAATTTAAAAGATCCCAGTTAAGATCTTGGCCCCGGTTTACCGCTATTACAGCGCCTAGAGTTAGCGAGATAGCTATAACAGCCAAAGATAATCGTATACGTTTTAGTAGGTTGTAAAAGTGTGCAATCTCTTTTTTAATTTTAGTATTCTCCCATTGGTTCCAACGCATACGCTTAAGTCTAAGGCACTCTCTCGATTTGTAATAGCTTTTTACACACCGAATCCTCGAGTTATTTGGTCAATAAACCCTGGACAAAACGCTTATTTTTTGCTATTATTAAAGTAATATGACAAAAATAAAAAATCCATCAAAAAAAGTATTATTAATTGCCCTTGTAGTTCTCGTAATCGGAGGCGTTGCAGCGTATCTATTGCTTAAAAATGACAGTAAAGACTCTCAGCAGACAACCCAAAATCCCAACTCTCAAGAAAAAATAAATCTGGAGCCGGCAACCGAGGAAGACAAGCAACGCGCCGACCAAAATAAGCAAGCTATAGTCGATCGAGATAATCAGCTTAAAAATCAACCCCCTGCCACTGGTAAGAAAACGATAAAACCAATTATTAGCTATGCTGGACAATACGGACCGCAAGCAGAGGTTGGTGCGTATGTACTCGGTGTCTTCGAAGATGGTGGAACCTGTACCGCGGCCTTTACCAAGGACGGAAAATCATTCTCAAAGTCAGTTACGGCTGTTAAAAACGTTAGCTCCAACGATTGCCCAGTTATGGCTGCTAAAAATGAAGAATTTTCGCCAAAAGGCTCATGGTCAGTAGTGGTTTCGTACAGTTCTGCATCTGCCGAAGGTGCCTCTGATGCTCAAAATATCGAGATAAAATAAAACATGATTAAACTGCGTCTATTACTACTAACCCTACTGCTGGCAACTGCCGGCGCTGCTGTGTTGCCCAGCAAGACAAGTGCTTTGTCGGGTGGCGAATTTCAGTCTGGGCGTATTATGGACGACAGCGTTTTTTTTAATGGTAACGCCTTAAACACCGGTGATATTCAGGCGTTCTTAAATGCTAAGGTTCCTGTTTGTGATACAAATGGTTCGCAACCCCACGGCGGGACAACTCGCGGAGCCTACGGTGCATCACAAGGCTACCCGCCCCCCTACACCTGCCTCAAAGACTATCGCCAAGACGTTCCAAACAAACCGGCAGAGCCAGGTTTATGCAATGGCTTCACTGCCGGAAATAAATCTTCGGCGCAAATAATTTTTGAGGTCGGGCAAAGCTGTGGTGTTAGCCAAAAAATCTTAATAGAATTGCTAGAAAAAGAACAGTCCCTAGTTACCGATGACTGGCCCTGGTGGATCCAATTTAGAAGTGCCACTGGCTATGGTTGCCCAGATACGGCAGCCTGTGATGCAGAATACTATGGCTATTTTAACCAGGTGTATCATGCTGCCCGTCAGTACAAGCGCTACGCCAAAGATGAATCACTATTTAGATACCGTGCTTTCAGGGATAATACCGTTCAATATAATCCAAATGCGGGTTGTGGAGCCGGCAATATCTTTATTCGAAACCAAACAACTGCTGGCTTATACAACTACACACCGTACCAACCAAATGCTGCTGCTCTTATAAACCTATACGGTCTTGGAGACGGTTGTAGCGCCTACGGAAACCGCAACTTCTGGAGACTCTATAATGATTGGTTTGGGAATACCTTTGGTGCAGCTTACTACACCGGATACGAAGCTCAGAGTGCTTACCCAGCCATTGATCCAGGATCACAGACAACAAGCTATATATCCTATAAAAACAGAGGCTCTGTAGCCTGGTATGACGACGTTGGCCTCGGACAGGCACCAGCCGGTACAAAACCGGTTCATTTATCCACCAGCCACCCGCTTAACCGAACTAGTCCGTTTAGCGCTGGCTGGCCAAGTCCAACTCGACCGGCAGTAAACTTCTCGGTTGTATATGAATCCGATGGCACATCGCTGGCAGCTAATCAGCATGTGGCGCAACCAGGCCAAGTTGTACGATTTAGCTTTCCTATTACTGCTTCTGCTACCCAGCTTGCTGGCACCTACCAAGAATTCTTTCAGCCAATCATAGAAGGTACTTCCGATGGGTTACTTAATGACCCATGGACGCGACTTGATGTAACCGTTAATGCAAAACCGGCTATCGCTTGGCACAGTCAGGGCACCTACCCCATCGTCAAGCCAACCGAAAAAGTAACTACTTTTATGCGCTACAAAAATACTGGTAACTCATACCTGTACGATGACGCTAGTATAGGATCCGCCGTGGCAGGCACCTTCCCCGTTCACCTGGCTACTGGATCCCCCTTAAACCGTTCTAGCGCCTTTAGCTCAAATTGGCCAAGCCCAAGTCGACCAGCCCTAAATTTTGCAGCCGTATATGAGGCTGACGGTACGACATTGACTGGCAATCAGCATGTGGCAACGCCAGGGCAAATCATCAAATTTGAATTCCCTATTACTGCTCCGCAAGGTTACGCCGCCAGCACAACTCGAGAATATCTACGACCTATTTTAGAGGGTAGCAGCGACTGATACTTCGCTGACCAAGCAGCCTTCTTAGATGTAACGGTATCGCAAGCGGCAGTTATTGCCTATACTCCGCCAACTCCTTCTCTGCAGCTTACTGCCAATCAGCCTAGTAGTTTTAACCTAGTAATTAAGAACAACGGCAATACTACCCTCCCAAGTGATACTAAAATAGTTAGCAGTAACGGCAGCGAGTTTAAGGCTAGCTCGTGGGTTAACGACGGCATAATCGCAAATACGATTGGCGCTGCACTTAGTCCTGGCGCTAGTACTACTATTACCATCCCGATACTAACGCCAGGCGGCCAGAACATGGCTAATTCATCGGTAAATCTTGAATTCCAAAGACCAGACAACTCGACGGTGGCTTTTTCTGCAATCAAAGTGCCTGCTTCGATTACTGCTCCCACCTATAGCCTTGCGTACTTTGCCCAGAGTTCATACCCCGTTTTAACATTCAATCAAACCCGAGTGGTCACTGAACAATACCGGAACACCGGTAATCAGATATGGTACGACGATGTTGGCCTCACAAGTGCTTCGACCCGCAACCCTAAGGCCGTTCATTTAGCTACTGCTCAACCGCTCAATCATTTGAGTGGCTTTGCAGTAGATTGGCCAAGTGGCAATCGCCCGGCATTAAACTTTGCTGCGGTATACGAAGCCAATGGCACCACACTTGCAGCCAACCAACATGCAGCGCAACCAGGTCAGGTTGTAAAATATCAGTTTAATGTATCCCCGTTTAGCTATACAACACCTGGAGTATACCGAGAATTTTATCAGCCCATTATCGAAGGTAGTTACGATGGAGGCCTTAACTTTGCATGGACCTTCCAAGATATTAATAATATAGCCCCCGCCTACATTGCTGCCTACAAAGATCAGTCGGCTTACCCGGTCGCTAGTCGTGGTGGCACCAGCTCTGTCTTCTTCCGGTATCAAAACAATGGCAATACACCATGGTTTGACGATACTTCTCTGTCTCAGGCCACAGCCGGCACAAAACCGATGCATTTATCCACATCACATAATTTAAATCGTGCTAGTCGGTTCAGCCACAGCAGCTGGCCAAGCGCTAACCGTCCAGCAGTAAACTTCTCGGCAGTATATGAAGCCAACGGCACAACGCTGGCCGCTAACCAGCACGTTGTACAACCAGGGCAAATTGCTAAGTACAGCTTTACTATGAGCGTGCCAGGTGACACACCAAACGGTAGTTACCGTGAATTCTTTCAGCCCATCATTGAAGGTAGTTACGACGGAGCCTTCGCCGATCCATGGACATTCTTAGACCTAACTGTTCAGTAAATTGTTACTGCTGAGCGACCGTTCGGTACAGCTCAACAAATTTAGCCGATTCTTTATCCCATGCATAGGCATCAGCATACGCAAGCGCTGATTTGGTGTATTTATCTATATCAAGTTCTTTAAGACTTCTAGCAAGTTCGTAGTAGTTCTCTGATTTACAAAATTTAACTACTTCTTGATCGGCATTTATTTCTAAGAATGCTCTTGTTGGGTATGCAATTACCGGCTTGCCGTTAGCCAACGCAAGATTAAGTGAACCGGACGACACATAATCGTAGTACTGCTTGGCGTATGGGTACACACAAACATCGACTTCTCGGATCAAGCCGTTCAGTTCTTCATCTTTTTCTACATAGCCGGTTATATATGCTCGGTGCGATAAGTTATGATTAAAAATATAATCAGCAATCTCATCCATGAATCCTTTGTCTTCAGCGTTTGGGTGAACACCACCGAGTATGGCAAGCTTAAAGTTTTCGGGCAGATAGTTAAGTGCCTTTACCGCGTGCATGACTCCTTTTGCCGGAGAAATAAATCCAACGGTGGCGTACACAACATCACCTTTAACCACATGGAGGTTCTCTTTGATATCAGTTGATTTTGCTACTACGTTAAGACTTGAGACTGGGTGACGTATCACTAGTATATTATCTGGGGATACGCCAAAGGCCATAAGACTTTGTTTGGTGACCTCATTATGCACTACCACAAGATCTACTTTTTTAAGTGGATTGATATATCGATCTATAAATCGTTGATTAGAAGCCTTTGATTTTAAGAAATGAAGTAAGCTCCGTGGGCCAACTCCCCCGAGTTTTGCTTTGTGGTACTGCGCCTCGGGAGCAGTATGAACGGTTACGATAATCTTTTTGCCGTTATTTTTTAACAAATCGACAATATGTTGCAGCTCGGTAAATTTAAAAAACGAAAGTTCATGCTGAATATGTAACATGTCGAAATCTTCCATTTTAGCTTGCAGCTCGCCAAGCACAGCCTGAAAGTCTTCCTTGCTCATAATCTTGGTTTGGTTTGGTGAGTAGCTAAAGTATTCCGTACTGAAATTCTCAATGTTGTTCATGTTTTCAGTAAACTGGGCTTGGTATTTAGCGATGCCGCATTCTTCGTTGTGGGTGCTAAATTGTAATACTCGTACCATATTGTTCTCTTTCATAGACTTTTTACAAATCCTTTTACGTGCGTAAATGTGGTGTCCCAACTAACTGATTTGTACTTGTTTAGTTTACTACGTGCTTCGGTAAGCTGCGAGGGGCTCAGTAGCTCAGCAATAGCCGCCAGGCACTCGTCGGTTGAGCTGGGGGTAAAGTAGGTGATAACATCCCCGGCAACCTCAGGCATGCTGCTGGTGTTACTGGCAACGCAAGGTGCACCATACGCAATACTCTCGGCAATTGGCAGCCCCCAACCCTCATAAAAGCTTGGGTACACACTAAACCGACAATGTTTATACAACCAGGCCAGTTCTTCGTCCGAAGCTGACTCTAAAAACACGAACGAGTCTTTAGTCTCTGGGTCGGTGTTAATTATTTCAAAGATATCGTCGCTCTTCCAGCCGCGCCGCCCAGCCACAACAATTGGCGGTACCTCAATCTTCTTTTGTTTGGCTAATTTATAAACGTAATATAAAAGTGCATGATTTTTTCGGGCTTCGATTGTCCCGACACACAACAAGAATTCCTTATTTTTTTGTAAAGTATCAGCGAGCTCCTGGCTAGCAGGCTTTCTTGGCTGTTCTTGTTTAAAGTCATCACCTAAACGAAAACATTGTACCTTTGGCACAGTGAGTTTTTGGCTTTTAAGCCATCGCTCTATGTCTTTTTTGGTGTGTTCTGAAATGGCGAGTATTACATCGCAGACCGGGTAAATATTTTCGACATAGGTTTTAAATGTATTGGTAGAATGGCCAGAATACTGTGGCGTGACTACGGGCAGCATATCGTAACATATCTGAGCCAGCTTTACTCCTTGGGGCTTAAGACTAAGCACATAGTTGATAAAGTTTTCATCAGCTCCGTGCCAATCAGCTAGTACAAAAAGAGTATCGCCACTTTTGGGGGTAATAACCTCTTCAGAACTCAGCGGCTGCTGTTGTTGTGCTGGGCTAATACTAATCTTCTTGAGCCGCCGCACAATTTTGCCCGTTGCCGGGTTGCTGTAGGCGATTTTTCGGAGCGCTCTTTTGCTAGCTGTTTCGCGTGTTGGTTGCGGTGCTTCGGTTGGTTGCTCGTCCCCAATTTGCGGCAACTCGGCACTCACCAAATTTCTTCGCAGGCCATCCCATGTTACAAATTGGACGTTGTGCTCATTTGCATACCGTAGTGAGAGTTCATTCATGACCCGCGGCACGCCGGTGAGTTTACCCTGCCAACCGGCCAGTTCGGTTATATCAATAATTAATCTCATGACTCGGCTCCGTCTTTGCACACTTTGTTTACTAACTCGTAAATATTTTTCGCGTATGCTTTCTGCGAGTGTTGTGCCGAGATATAGCTGATTATGTCAGCTGCGGGTGTACGGTTTGTTGATTTTTCGTAATCGATCATAAAGTCTTCGATTTTATTATCTTTAATTGGATGGGCTACTTTTTTCATTTGCTGTGGCAACACGCCGCCCTCGTTGGCTACTGCCACCATATTGCCCAGCTTCAGGCTATCTAACATATACGCCATGGCTTCGGCCTTGTGTTGACCGGCATCGATTAGACAAAGCGGCGACTTGCCCAGCGTGTTTATGTATTCAAAGTCATTCAGGAACTGCTTTGGATCGATGATTTTTTTCTGAAGACCGCTGTCGGCCTGCTCAAAACTCTCTAACGTATCTGTGTTTTCTGCGTTTTTTAAATAAACGGCACTATTGTTGTCTTTTGGAATAATAGCCGGGTACACAAGCTCACTGACGCTTTGGTTCATCAAAACTACTTCTGGTTTTTCATTTGCTGGCAGACCTCGGACTATTTTCTCTACAATTTTTTGATTCGTTTCGTTAAAGACAACGACCGCTTTTTGATTAGCGAGTAACGACACCAGAAAATCTGAACCGGTGGCTCCATATTGTTTATTTAATTTATCTTCTAATTCGTAGCGACTACTGTCGATTGCACCTTGGTCAACAGACGCTTGCCACAGGTTTGCAAGCTCTGTTTCGTGTAGTAAAACGATACCCGGCACTGCCAAAGCAGTTAGTAGCGTGGTTGCACAGTTATTATCAGCAATAGTGTAGATTCGGGCTACATACGCATCGTGATTCACGGTAGAGCGCCTAGACATGTTCTTTGACTTTGTAATGTAGGGCAGGTAGTTGAGCCGCTGTACTAATTTGCTGTCGGTAGGATATTCGTAGAAATACTCAAGATCGTAGTAATGAGAAAGTTCTGCGTGCTGTTGCTGCGCAAAACTGCCAACTATTGATGAGTGTGGTGCAGGATAAAAAATAGCTACTTTATCTTTGGCTTGTTCTGGCAGGGATGGCTGTGAAGTCTCGAGCGCCTTAATACTTTCCTCAGCTACCAAAGGCCAAGAATATCTGTGCAGTATCTCCTTGTATTCTTTTTGGTGCGGCGTTACGTCAAAAGTTAGCATCTTTTTTAGGGCAATTGCGATTTCGGCAATATTTTGCGGATCAAAATATATAAACGCACTGTCCGAAATTTCTTTAAAGACCGATATATCCGAACAGGCTACAGGTTTATTTTTTTCAAGTGCTTCTAAAATGGGGAGCCCCAGGCCTTCGTACTCTGTCGGGAAAAGAAGTCCTTCTGTTTCCTCAAATAAATACTCAAGCTGTTCGCCAGATATATTGCCGGTGAAAAAAACATTATCACTCAGTGTCTGTAACTCTTCAATTTCGCCGTCGGAAAATGAGGAGGTTATGACAAGGGTGTATTTGTTATTATTTTCTTTATTAAACGCATCAAAACCTTGAATTCCTCGCCTGTTATTTTTGCGCAGGTCATTGCCCGTTGGCATAAGGATGAAAGGCTTGGGCACATCAAACTTTTTGGGTTTCGCGCCATGTTTAATCGGTGCACCGTCGATGCTATGAACACGATCTGGGCTAATCCCTAAGTACAAGGAAAGATCATTGGCTACGGTTTTAGAGATAGCAAAGTACGTGTCAGCCCGAAGCAGTTCGGCTAGTTTAGAAAGATAGCTTTTTTTATTAAGTGGATCGGTTAAATACGTGTCGTGGAACATGAGAGGGATTAAATCGTAAAAAAGCAGAATCTTGCGCACGTTTGTGCCATCTGGAAAAGCCGGAGCAATTTCACTCTGCATAAGAGACAGAATCAGGTAGTCAAAGTTCTCAACGCCACTGGTTGCGGTTGCTGTATCTAAATAGTTTGATGCAACACTGCGATTTGAAGCTGCAACCGGAAGGTTATCAAATTCATTTGGCTTAAGATCGAGATAAACTACTTCCACCCCAACAATTTCTTCTAAGACTTTGTTGGCATCGTCATCTAGTTTTAGTTTGCTCGAGAGAATTACGGTAATAGATTCCCAGTACGCGACTGTTGCATTGCGCGTTGCTAGAGCCGCGATTAACTCATACGAATACTTGCCCATGCCCCGGTGCCAGGCCGGTGTCTGAAAGACTTGTCCATCTATAAGTAAGCTTCGTTTCACGCTTTGCTAATCCTTTTCTTGCGGGCGCTTAGGATTTTTCTAATTATTTTCACTGCAGTCGACCTAATTTTAAGGTAAATTTTAAAAAGAAAAGGCCGGCCTACGCCTTCGTTGTACGCTGCATAGTTAATCCGATCGTTTTCTTTGGCAGCATGCAATAACTCTCCTTCTTCTGTGACCGGGATCGGATTATGGCGCTGATTGCCTTCGAGCGATTTAATTATCTTATGATCAATGAGCTGCAAATTTCTCCATATTTGCCGTTTTATATGCCTAGCAAGCGGTGTGATCTCGTGGATTTCTTTTTCAAGTTCCAAGATTCGTTTATTGCTACTTTCAGCTTCGGCAGTAAGCTGCGTTTTTGTTTCATCAAGCCATGTAACCGTTTTCTCGTATTCTTCAAAGTCATCCAGAAGCCTAAAGTTAACTATTGGCTCTTTGAAAATAATTGCTTTTACGTAATCAAATTTTTTAGCTCGGTCTGTGGTATTGTCGGTGTAATATTCATTCAGGCCGTCAAAAAACACCGAAGTATAGCCTTCGTCCCGGAGTAATTTCTGCCAGTCTGATTGAATGTGATTTGCCTCGATGCAAATAACTTCCGGCCTAAATTTTTTCCAGTCATTGCTCAACAAAACGTCGTGTTCCATGCCTTCGACGTCGATTTTCATGAAGGCTATAGTCTTGTTACCTACGTGCTCTGTTAGCACTGTTTTTAGTGGGACAACCTTTATAGAAATTTCTTCAGCATCTTTCGTAAAATCAGAGGTATGCTTTTTATACTCATTCGCCATTTCATCTGATAAGGTTGAAAGGCCGTCGCCATGCGGATAATAATGCAAGGTTGCGGTGGATTCTTTTACCCCAATACCTAGCTGAAGATTGATGTCTCTCTTCCGAAAGTCTTTTAGTTTTTCAAATAAAACTGGTATTGGTTCAATATTAATCCCGCTCCAACCTTTGTCATAAAAATATTTGGTAACGGATTCGTGCGTGGGCTCGTTAGCGCCCACATCAACGTAAAAGCCCTTTTCGTTGTCATCAAAAAAGCCGGCGAGAATAAGATCTTCACGATTTTGAGCATATGAAACGGTATGTTGCTTAATCATTTAGTAACCTTAACCTCGATGTCTGGAGTTATCATATAAGGAGACTTTTCTTCACGGTGTACGTCAAACTCTGCGGCTTCTTCCCACCAGTCACTAATTTTTGTTCCATCTCCGTAGACAATTGCAGGATCAATAAAGTGTCGGCCGTTGCTAAATAGATTTGGGACATGCCACTCAATACTTATTCTCTCGCCTTTTTTTACTAAAGGAATTTTTAAGAACTTTAATTTAGTATTAGTGCCGAGTATTGAGTTACCGGCACTATTTTTTATCATGATGCCAAAAATCGGCTGCTCTACTTCTTCATGCGCAATAATCGACATTTTAATAGTGAGTTCTTTCACCTCATCCGTGACTTTTGCTGGAGTTGCATTGACTGATTCATAAGTAATTTTTTTATCCCCCCACCGATTTTTTTCACCCCCGCTAGTTTTGGTATTTGCCTGCTCCACAAACATCCGGGTGTAGCTGGTTGCTATTTTTTCGGCACTGCCACTGGCTATAACCTTACTCTTCTCAATCATCACTGCTCTGTCGCAGTACTCGCGAACGGCATTCATATCGTGACTTACAAATACTACTGTTTTTTTGTTCTTCTTAAGTTGTTTAAAGTAGTCAAAACACTTGCGCTGAAAGTCGGCATCGCCTACGGCTAAAACCTCATCGATTAATAGAATATCTGCGTCGGCCCGAATCGCCATAGAGAACGCCAAACGAACTTGCATACCCGACGAATAGTTCTTTAGTTTTTGGTC
>CAZIMF010000011.1:0-21751 GCA_964540445.1 uncultured Candidatus Saccharibacteria bacterium | reverse complement strand
AAGGTGGGTGTTGGGGGTTCGACTCCCTCCCAGGTCACCAAAGGTTACAGAAATTACATCTGTAACCTTTTAAATTTAAAACTTTATTATAAAACGAGTTGTTCTTGTTCTTCGTGGATGGCAAGAATATATTCACGGGCGACTACAATAACGGTAGTGAGCACACCAATAATTCCGGCAATCACCCACCAGTTTAACTGTGGCGCGGTAACAGCAGTGCTGCTTGACGAGGTGCCGGTAGTTGGATCCCCTGGAGTAGTGTTTCCAAAGACTGCAGTATTGGCGTTTGTATTGCCGTTCGTTGTCTGTTCGGTATTGGTAGCAAGCTGACCGTTTGCATTGTTACCACGGGCAAAGAAACTAAATACCTGAGCCGGGGTACTGCTTGTCGCAGCTCCACCAGTTGTTGTTGCAGTTGTTGATGGAGCAGCAGCGGGTGGTGATTGGCTAAAGCCACCATGAGCCGTATCGTTACCAAAGTCACCGAACCAGTTACCAAAGACATTGATGAATAAGACACCAAACCAATCTGACATATCGATGTCCGAGCCTATAATATTCAGTAAGTTCACTGCTGACTCAGTATCTCCACTAGTGGCATTACCTCCGGTGGTATTATTACTGACGGTTGCATCGCCGCTCTGTGTAGATATGTTGATATCATTATTGATTAGGCTGTTTTCGTCAGAATTAACCGTGAGTGACTGATTGCTATTGCCCGGGCCAATTGAGTTGGTAGAACCAGGGCCAGTACCAGTAATTTGTGCGGTTGTTGTGGCAGGCCCAACCACCATGCCATACCAATGTCCGAGTACATTCACAAAGACTAACAAGCCTTTCTTGCCAGTTACCTTTTGACCAACTATATTCATGGTATCAACACTTGTCTTGGCTGTTCCGGTCGTAGCATTACCGGCTTGGGTATTATTAGTTACGCCGGCGTTACCACTGGTAGAATCGGTGTTTATGTTGTTATTAATAGTTCGATTAGCGGTAGAGTTAAGGGTAGTGTCAGAGTTAGTAGTGCCCCCAATTGTATTTGTTGAATTTGGTCCTGTGGTTGAAATAAGCGCGTCAAGAACCCCTTGTGGCAATAAGATATCGCCGTCTAAATTACCGGTAATATTAATTGTGCCGATAAAAGATTTACCGGAGTGGATAGCTGAGTTAAGCATGTTGATTACGTTGGCCATCGCCCGGGCATCACCGCTGGTTGCATCGCCAGCCTCGGTGTTACCGTCTACCGTTGCATCACCGGACTTTGCGGCCAGGTCTATATTGTTGTCGATTGCACCGTTGTTGCTGGCATTGACGTCTATGTCGCTGTTATTTGATCCAATTGCATAGGGGAGTTGGTCTGGGTCGATGAGTAAATCGCCAACGACATTACCATCAATAGTAGTAGCAAAAGTTGCCATGTTCGAGCTGCCAAGCCACGAGGACTGTAACATGTTGAGGAGGTTAGCAAGTGCATTGGCGTCACCGCTGAGCGCATCTCCGCCCAAAGTGTTGCCTTGAACCAAGGCGTTGCCTGACTGAGCATTTGAGGATACGTTGTTGCTGATTGCGCCGTTAAAGAACAGGTCAAAGGTCCCCATTGTATCCGAGCCAAGATTTATCCCATTATTAGAATTTGGTCCCGTGTTACCAATGGTAAAAGTATTTGGTCCGCCAGCTACCAGCGGATTTGAACCGCCGCTGAGCTGAACCAAGGCTGCTATTAGGGGGTTATTTGCAGCTAGCGATCGTACGTTAGGGACATAGGTTCCTGTTTCGGGGCTATATATATAGTCAACGGTGTCCCACATGCCGGTGGCAGGGTTATAGCTATATTCCTGAGGAGTATTGGGTCGAGTTTGTTTGGTTACAGGATCCCAGGTGTATAGGTCGTTAGACCAGGTGCCATCAGGGTTTTGAGTATAGGTACTCGAATCAGCACCGGTTGGCGATTGCGGTCCGGTATTGGTGGCGCCCTGTGGTGTTTGGATGTCCGGCGCTGATGGAGGAGTACTGCTGGACTCTACTGGTGCGGGAGCCTGTTGGGCCTCCGGTTCAGGAGAGCCAGAAGTCGGTGCGGAATCAGTCGCAGTAGGAGTAGGTGATTCTGTAACGACTTCTTGGGCGAGCGCAAAACTAGGGAATGATGCAATCTGTACTAAGACGACCAGAGAACAAAATGTAGTACGAATAGTTGTCTTTAGGGGCATAATAATTCACTTTCTACCAAATCGGTGCTTAGTTCAGGAGTAAAAGTATGGTTGAGTAGGGAGCAGCGCAACGGCTGCTCCCTAACTCGGCTACAACGCTCGGTTAACTTATTTCTAAGTTATCTTAGTTAGTAGCTGAGAGAACAACACTGCTGTTGCTTGTATTAGAGGTGTTACCACTGGTTGCGCTTCCGCCAGTTGTGTTACCGCTAACATTTGCACTACCACTAGCAGCAGTTTGACTATTAATGCTGGTTACAGTGAACGTATTCAAGTTTGTAACTACAGCGCTGCTGGTGTGCGTGTCAGTAATCTGGTTGTTTGAGCTTGGACCAGTATTGCTAATGACACCAGTGCTGGTACCGCCGCCACCGCCAAGTAGAGCTGCCGCGCTAGCGCCTGCATTGCTAAATGATGCAGATACACCAGTACTACTACTATTTGTGCTGCTACCGCTCGTAGCGCCACCACCTGTAGTGTTACCACTGACGTTTGCTGGGCCAGAGACCCCAGTCTGACTGTTGGTCAGAGCTGCAAGAGCACTATTAGAGTTGGTAAGTACGGCCGTGTCTACGACTGCACTTGTCACCGTGTTGTTAGAACTCGGCCCCGTGCCAGTAATTGTTCCGGTCTGAGCCGCAACAAGTCCTGCGCTTAATGCTACACCGGCTACGGCTGCAGCTGATGCTTGTAGTAACTTCTTCATAAGGAGTTACTCCTTTCTGTAGGTTAGTAATAAACTCGGGCTCAAACCCGATTTTTACTGATGAAATGACTGTAAAAAATAACCAGATGCAGTCGTAGCGTATTTCATCCCCAAAAATCGACTTCCCAACAAGTCTGCCTGCTGATTTGTTAAACACCCCACTATGGATAATGCGTCTGATGCTTTACAAACCAAAGTGTTGCTTGCATCATAATCGTTTCTATTAGGTGTGCACTGTTAGATTTTTTACGGCGTTAGGAATATGTGATGTAGTCTTCACAAACACCGGCCTAATTAGGGTATAATTAAGCAATAAGGCACCACTAAAAATGACAAAATCTGAAAACCATAAGTACTTTGATGACCAGCTTGAAGACGAAGAAGTACTTTTTGTCTTTCGTAAACATCCAATCGTTATGCGTAAAGGGTTGGTGATTGCCATGGTGGCTATTTTGCTGGGGACGGTACCAGCCTTAATTAAACCAGAGTATATCTATTTGTTTGGCGGCTTGGCAGGGGGCTTTATTCTCAGCATTCTTGTCTTTATGCCGACGTGGATTAGTTGGCACTACAGTGTGTTTATTGTCACCGATCAACGGCTCATACAGATTACCCAAAAAGGAATGTGGAATCGTAGCGTGGTTGATATTGGCCTACAGCAGATACAGATGGTGAACTACGAAGTCGGTGGTTTGCAGGAAACTCTCCTCGGATTTGGTACAATTATGATGCAAACCTTCGTTGGAGACCTGATTATCCATGATGTACACCATCCGGCGAAGATTCAGAAGAAGTTACTAACTATTTTACGAGAAAAAGGAGTGCTGTCCGGTTTACCACCAATGGTAAAAACTGAGGCAGAAGCATAAGTACGTACACTACATGAAAAGAATCACCTCAAAACTAAAAAAACGACGAAATAAGGGAAGTTCAGTAGAAGTAGCCAATCGGGTTACCAACGATACTGTTGCGGAGCACCGTGAAGAAGTATTAGGTAAAGCTCGCAAGTACATTTATCCGCTGCAGCAGTCTAAACATAAGTTAGTAATTGTCTCAATTACACTATTTTTGGTCGCAATTGTGACATTTTTTAGTTATTGCACCTTAGCCCTCTATAAATTCAAGTCGAGCTCCACCTTTTTATATCGGGTAACTCAGGTTATCCCATTTCCGGCTGCCCGGATAGGTTCAGATTTTGTAGCTTACGAAAACTATTTGTTTGAGATCAACCACTACACGCACTATTACCGCACGCAGCAGCAGCTTGACTTTAACAGCGATACTGGCAAGCTACAACTTCAAGAGTTTAAAAAACGGGCACTTGATAAAGTTATCAACGATGCCTACATAAAAGAGCTGGCTAAACAACGCGGAATCACCGTTAGCGACCGTGAAGTAGAGGATCAGATTACAATTGTACGTAATCAAAATCGGCTGGGGGCCAGCGACAAAGAGTTTCAGGGTGTTCTTAAAGACTTTTGGAACTGGTCAGAGAATGATTTTAAGCGGAGCCTTAAAACCCAATTGTTGAGCCAAAAAGTGATTGCCTCGTTCGATACCGACACGCAAGACCGAGCCGATAAAGCTCTGGTGCAGCTCAAAAACGGCAAAGACTTCGCTACACTAGCCCGTGAAGTTTCCGAAGACCCAATTGGCAAAGAAACCGGTGGTGATTTTGGTTTCCCAGTCGAAAAAACAAATCGTGACGTTAACCCTAACACCGTTGAAGCCCTATTTAAACTTAAAGAGGGTGAATACTCGGGCGTTATTAATATTGGCTATGGCTTAGAGATAGTAAAAAACGTTAAGGTGCTACCTGATGGTAAAATTCAGGCCTCTCACATTGTTTTTAACTTCAAAGACATTAACGATTACACCAATGATCTAAAAGACCAGCGAAAAACCCGTACCTATCTTCGTTTCTAGTGCCGCTTATGGTAAAATTTAGCGTAAGAGCACTATACGATGTATCATAATCTAACAAAAAATAGCACCATGGCAGTAGCTGGCATAGCAGCCATTATTTTGGCTGTTTTGGGTGCAATTATTATAAGTCGACCCGCTGGCGCACAGGTTCCACCGGCGGCCGCAGCTCCTGGCAGCACTCTCGATCAGCGTGTGGCTCAGCGTAAAGCCGAACGAAATGTTGTCATCGGCCAAAAAGATCAGCAGCGCTTAATTAGCGTTTGTGTCTCAGCACAAAGCAAAATTCGCACGCTACAAGGCCAAACAACTCCTGCAGTCGCAAACCGAGTCAAAACTAACCAGCAAATCGACGCCAAACTATGGGTAATGATTGGCAAACTTAAAATTGCCGAAAAAGACACGTTTGCACTAGAAAAACAGCGCGCAGCACTAGCCGAAAAATTTAGTGCGTTTCAGCAGACAGGTCAAAATTATACCCAAACACTCGACGACATTGTAGCCGTTAATTGTCGGGTCGATTTGGTCGGATTCAAAGCTCTTCTCGATACTGCCCGTATTTACCGCACTCAGCTACGCGACCAATCTACCGACATACGCAACTACCTTAATAATGAGATCAAACCATCACTCAGTGCCCTAGCTGCCGAATTACAAGGCAAGCCATCAACGGAGCAGGGACGTTAATATGGATCCAAATCAACAGCAACCGCAACCCCAGCAGCCACAGTCTAGCCTACCACCAGGCACACCTGGCTCCACCACTGGTCCAAATGGTGCACCCACGGCGCAGGCTGGAGTATACACGTCGCCCTCATCGCTAGCAGCCACACCGTATGGCTCACAATCCACTACACCGTCTCCCTCCGGAATGCCCGTAAGCGCTAACTCAAACGCTGGCGGCAAAAAAGGTCCAAGCAAATTAGTGATCATTGTTATAGCCGGTGTTGCACTAGTTCTCATTTTAGGTGTTATCGCAGTCCTCAGTAGCGCCGACAAAAAGCCAAAGACTACTCAAACAAACCAGCAGACAACCGAAGCTGTTTTGTCGCAAAACTTAAAGCCCGCTCAGGCAATCGACCTCGAGCAGGCAAGTAACGCAATCAGCCAGGATCTAAGTTCTCTAGACGACGAAAAAGACTTTCCAGCTGCTTCGCTCGACGACAAACCGCTTGGCCTATAGTTGACTAAGCCACTAAACCACCGTTTGAACCACCGTTTGAGTACTATTGAGCACTATAGTTCCGCTTCATTAAATCTTCATGAAACGCAGGTATAGTAACAGAATGCTACTGTAGCCAGAGGCCACCAGGCGTTTTTATCTGTTAAAGTAATTGATAAATAACCATAAACATGTTACTTTTTAAGTGAACTTTCACTAAAAATAAAACTAAAAACTTTGTGAAAAAATTAAATAAAAAACTAAGAACTAAGGCAACACCACGTAAGTCTTTATCACGTGTGAAGAAGCCTGCCGCAAAACCTCTAGCAAAACCAGTTGCAGAGTCGCATGGCAAACACGGCAAAGTTAAAAAGCCTGGCGTACTTTTAGGCGCCTTAGCTGCCAAATCTGTTTCAAAAGTAAGTGATGGACAATATTTATTCGAACGGTTTGTGCAACTGTACTTACACTCAAATCATGCTCGGCATAGTTTTGCCTGGCTAGTATTTTTCCGAAAAACCCGGACGCCAGCACCAATTTCAGTTATCCCAGAAATCGAAGATGATGAGGACGCGGCAGCTATGTCCCACTGGCTTCACAAGCCATATCCATACTCGGGTTTTAGACGCATTCTGGTGGTTGTGCTCGGCATTGCCTGCTTGTCAGTGCTAGTACAAATAATGTATCCAAGCGGACGCACATTACCCCTGAGCCACCTTGAAGGAAATGGATTTGCCGGGCTTAAAACCATGTCAAATATTGAACAAAAAGTTAAGTCAATTAACGACTCGCCGGTAACGGTCACCACCAGAAATAGCAGTCTCAATACCTCCTATTCAGTCATGGGAGTTCGGGCAAATGCCGAAGAGACGTTTAATGATTTATCGGACTATCCGATAGGGGAGCGTCTCATCCCATTTTCAATATTTTTTCAGTCATTAAAGCCCACACGGGTAAGCAGAGATGTAAACGTTGAAAAGCTGACTAACTTTACTAAAAGTGTCCTTACGGTTACTACAAAAGATCCTAAAAATGCGAGCGTAACAATGCAAGGAACTCGATTGATTGTTTCCCCCTCGGAGGAAGGATATAACTATGTACAGTCATCCTTACAAAAGCAAATTGCCCAAACTGACTTTAAACAACAGCCAATTAGCCTTGAACCCGAAACTATCGCACCAAAAATATCTACCCAAGTTGCCCAGAGCAGCGTGGTTGATATGCAAAAACGAATCGATTCAGGCCTGACTATCTCGGCCGCCGACCAAAATGTCCGATTAACGCCAGAAACAATTGCCGCCTGGGTAATAATTGATGAAAAACCTGATTTTGGTACTATCAATCTGTATTTTGACCATGCTAAAGTCACCGATTCGTTGCGACCGATTATTGCGAGCGTAGATCTTACCGGCGCTCCGGATGAAATAACACTTCTCAATGGCGTTGAGGCGGGACGTAAGCCCGGCAAGCCGGGCCGCACCCTGCAGTTTGATGACCTGGTTAATCAAGTCACCAGTGCAGCCGACTGGACTGTCGGGCTGATTCAGGCAAACGTTATTAATGAACCTACAAAACAACACTATATTCGTTCGTATACCAGAGACAGTATAGGTTTTCAGAGTCTGCTGAATTATTGGGTGGCTAATAATAAAGGGCGTTTTGGTGTTGCCCTAGAGACTCAGAATGGGCGGATAGCTGCCAGCACCAACGGGCATCAGCTTTTTAACAATACGTATAAGTTATATGTCCCTCATTTAACGTATGGTCGCATCACAACCAGGGCGCTCAATCCGGGCGCTACTACGTCAACTGGATTTACCATTGACGGTTGTATAGATAAACTGGTTTTAAGCGGTCACGACGCCTGTGCACGTGAGCTTGGCTCACTTATTCATTGGGATGAAAATAACAGCTTACTGGCAGCCCAAGGGCTTCTGGATAGCAGTGTTTCATCGGGCGGCGGCAGTACCTCTGCACAAGACGGCGCCCAGTGGGCAATCAAGTTGCTCGGCGGCGGTATTACTACCGTAGCCCAGCGAAGTGCGCTTATTAGCTTGATGAGCGCCCAAAACAACCGCAATGGCATACCAGCTGGCTCCAGCGGCATTCCAGTAGCTGACTCAGCAGGTCAGTCAGGGAACATACGCTACGATGTTGGTATTGTGTACCATCCTCGGGGCACCTATGTAGTATCGGTATTCTCAGAAGGCAGTAGCTTCGCGGCTATCGCTGGCCTCGCAGCCGAAATAAATACAATTATGGGACAGTAATTAGTTACTAAAGAACAACGCCATCACTGTTGGTCTGTTTGGTTTGACCAACGTGGATAGTAAAAGCTTGACCGTCGGCGCGCTGTACCTCGGTACTGGCGTAACCACCGGTATGCGTATAGTTAAGATCAAGCGTTGCCGATTGTGTCTCAATTGGAATTTCACTCGGCCATGGTGAGCCTGGAGCTGGTGGACCGTTGGTTACGCTACTTGGTACTAACAGTACGTCTTTGGGGAGCACCTTTACATCAATATCACGGACTCCAATAGGGCTATCCGGCTTGAGGTCTTTAAAAATTACTCTGAACAAGCGATTTTCACCGTTTACTCGTGCTTTTAAGGCAGCCTCAGTTTTAAGTAGATGCGTGTTCTTTGGAGGAACTAGAGAGCCATCGGCTGTTTTACGAGGAGCGCGTCGCCAATAGACATCATGACTAGCATCAAAGCTAACTTCTTGATTGGTTTTAAGTTTACGTTCGAGGTTCCGCTCTGTTTTATGTATCATTTCTACTCGTTTAACGAGTTCTGGAGAAGGGTGCGTTTCGCTGGCTAACGCTGGACTGGCGCCACCGAGCAATGCTAACGAAGTAATAGCGCTTGTGACTATCTTTCTATTACGTCGGCCGCCTGGGCGTGCGTGGCGTGCGTTATGTCGATTCATAGTCTATATATTACCATATATACTATAAATAGTCAATCAGAAATCTATAGAACATCCAAATGTAAGGAGTATTATTTGGCGTCAGGTGGTGTATGTTTTTGAAGCCGATAGACAGCGACACCAATTACAATGAGCGCCAATAAGCTTAAGAACGCCCAACCTAAGCCACGCAACTGGAAGAGAATAGCGGCAAGAGCGGTCCACAGACCCCAGCGAAGTAAGAATCGTTGCCCAAAGCTAGCCCCGTAGACCATAAAGGCAACTTGTTCGGCAATGAGGATTAATCCGTAAGTACTGCCGTTTTCTCCGCCCATGGCTTGCAAGGCAAGCGGTATGCTGACTACAAAGAACAGTGCCTGCGTGTAGCTTTGAGCGGCACTACTATCGTTCAGACTACTTCGCCAAACTGCGAATGAGGCTAAGAATACGGCTAGTATGTGGGTATGAATATGAATATTGGTGACTCCGAGGAGATATATAAACCAATGTATGGCAGCCAGACTAACGGCGATACTGACTTCTTTAACACCTTGAGTACTTCTATAGTTGTAGGCAAGCGTTACAAGCCCGGCAATAAAGAGGCTAACCGGTAGCAATAAGCTCGGATGGTCTTGAGTCATAACCAGCATCGGGCCGATATATGCGCTAAAAACGCTCACCAGATTAACGGATCGGCTGACTTTGTTTTCGTGTGACGGGTCGATTAATGTCACTGCTGCGTAGGAACAAACTGCAGCAAAAACCGAAACAAGCGCCATAACTCCAGTTGTCGTAGCATCACCCAAATCTGGTCGGATAGCACTAAACAATAACGCCTGCAAAATAATTGGAAGCAGGGCATATAGCTGAGGACTACGCTCAATTTTTGCGATTATAACTACGAATATACCAATTGCTCCGAGCACCAGACTGGTAACAAGTTGGGAATTGTCGGCATAGAAGGAGATAAGGAGGGCGATAACGCCAGCTACGGTGTAACCAAGAACATAGGCTTCACTTGCCTCGGCATAGTAGCTCGAAATAGGTACTTTACTAGAGAGTAATAATTTCCCGCGGGCAATCGTACGGGCCAGTACACAACTAGCCATAGCCAGCATATAGCCGCCGGCATAACCAGTTGAATCCCACTTGAATCCAAGACCGCCGCCGCCCAGAGCCAGAGGAGCCAGCAAAATACAGCCAACTACCACATAGCGGATAACAGCATGTCTCGTCATAAGCGATAATATAATGTTGCCGAGTAAGGCAACGCCCAGAGTTGCACTAAATTGCGGGCTGTCGATGTCGTAGAAGGCCATGGCATGTACCACAGGCACGAGTAGAATAAAGCTCATGCCTACCAGCCAATCAGCATCTTTTGAAAGCCAGCGCAGAGCCATAAAGCTGGCAAAGGCGCCGGCAGTAACAAGGCCGACCGATTCGTAGCCAAGCCCCCATGCCGGTATAAATAAAAGACCAATGGCCATAAAGTAAAATACCGCGCTTGTTTCATAATGCGGCTTAGATGATTTTTCGATACAGCACGCGGCAGTAAGCAGACCGAGTAATAGTGCACTGCTAGCGCACAGGCCAAGTTGTGCCCAACTGGTTACGTTTAGATCCAGAGCGGCAAGCCCAACGATAAACGGCAGCGGCAGAAGAATTAGTGAACCAATTTGTAGGGCAGAGGCACTTTCGAATCGTCGCCAGAGAATAATAGACAACCCAATCGCCAGGAATGCGCTACTAATAAACGACCAGGCATCACCAATACATAGTAGAGCGGCTGCGCTGTTCACTAAAATAGCTACGCTTTTAAGATTATGCATACGAATTGTCGGCAGGCGCAGTACAGAGAGGGCAGCAGCATAGAGAACGCCAATACCCAGCAGGGCAAGACCGGTTGTATTAAAATTGTGATCACTCGCATAGACGATATTGGCGATAGCTGCAATGTACGATACTTGTGCCGCCAGGCTAAAGGATGTTCGTTGTTCGGCTTGCCACAAGGCTAATAATGAGTAGTAGACTCCGGCAAGAACAAGTGTCACCGCTAACTGGAAGCTGCCAAACTCAGGTATCAAAACCATAGATCCAACTACGCTGAGTGGAATAAGTAATTGTGAGCTAGCCGCGCTGGCAGCTTGCAGCTGCCCCGACGACTTCTGAGCCCGACGATTCGTGACACTCAAAAGTAGCCCAGCCGCAACGAGTCCCCAGGCATAACCATATGAAGGCAAGTCAATGGTCAGCACGGCTGATTCAACTGATGAAACAAAACTGCCGATTAACAGATATGAGATAAAGTCATTTTTAATTTGGCTGTAGGCGTGGGCATAGAGCGTAATACATAAAATGGAGGTTAGTGACCATATTACTCCGGCGTTCGCACCCATCGAAACAAGGTTGAACCAGGCTACACCAATCAACGGAGTAATTATCATACCGGTGCCCACAAAGCTGATGCCCGCCTGCTCCAGTTTTTTATTGTTCTTATAAAGCCACAGGCCGCCGCTATACAAAATCGCCGCCGTTAAGGCTACAATTATTGTCCGCATAACTCCGCTCAGACCGCTAATTGCCACAAATAACCCAACCGAGGCTACTAGCAAGAACGCACCAAAATAAAGCAATAGAATAGTGTTATCAATTGGGGTTGATTGCTTAACCGGCGTTTGCGCTTGAGTTTCGGCATATGGCGTAGGTACTTCTTCAAATACTGTCGGTGTTTGTGCGGTGCTTGCCTGTACTGCGGCAACCGGCAGTGCAGACGGAGCCGGCACAGTATCATCGTTGAGCTCTTTATAAAGGTCATCAGCCGATCGGCCGATAATTAATGTCTCAAGTAATTTTTTCTCGGCAGCTGACTTAACAACTCCTTGAAACGATCGTAAGTATGCCAGCCATTGTTCGTTAAGCCCACCTACTTGCGGGTTATTGCCGTATGTATAGTCTGAGTCCGGCTTTTTCTTGTTATACCTGATTACTAGGTAAATAATGAGTAATGGTAGCCAGAGCCAGATCAGTGAGCCGAATATTTGTAAAAAAACCATATTTTTACCTGTTCGTTTTTTATTTTTGTTGTATTAACCTCATCATAAACCCGATATTATAAAATGTCTACTGTTTATACACAGAACGAAAGCAAAGCTATATCTGTACTACGTCGCGTATGGCGTGCAATATGCTACGCGCTTCTGCGTCATTGGCGATAAAGTCGTAGGCTACTTCATGGCCATCTACACTCACGATTTCGCGGTGCACCCGGTCGTCGGGTAGCAACCTAAGAGTAGTTAACGTATCGTCTGGGTTATGTATAGCCAGCTTACCAAGAACACACTTGAAGGGTTCGTTTTGGGGCATTGATGTAAATACGCATAGGGGTAGCGCTTCTTCGCACGGATCAGCTTCAGCGTGTTCCGATTGAGGAGGAGTTGTCGGGGCCCGATACAGATCCCAGAACAGCATTACCTCGCGTAACTGCTCTAGCCCGTAATCAGCCGGGGGGTACTTTCTCACATCTTCTGTAACACTCATAATCGTATTATATCATGTACATAAAATAATATTGACATTTAGTCTTTTTTAGAGTATAATTTATAGAGTAAAGCAAAAACAAAAATATGCAAAAATTCGTCCACACACTAAGCTATGAAGCTGCTACCTTGTGGCATCTGTGTCATCAGGTGCGACTTAAGGCTGTGCGAACGCTTGCATTACAATTTGTCGCCACTGCTTACGTAGCAGCAATGACCATGGTTGTAATTCAGTTAGCGTATCCGGCAAACCGGGCGCTGCCGTTTGCCCGGCTTGATAATGGTGTTTGGGTTGGTTTTCAGACCACCAGTGAAATCTCAGCCAAATTACAGGCGGTAAATACCAGAAAAATTACCATTGCCGCCAGTGACAAAACAATTGAAGCTACCGCCGATGAGTTAGGTATATCTGCCAATGTCAGTGCTACAGCCGCAGGTGTTAGCAACTACTCATTTAAGGAGCGACTGGTCCCGTTTTCGGTCGCTTCAAAAGCGAAAAGTCAGTATCCGATTATAAAAAACTATGAGCCGCAAAAACTGACTCGTTTTACGCAAAGCCTTACTGCTAACCCTGCAAAAGAAGCCAAAGATGCCCAGTTAAAAATAGAAGGTACCACCGTCGTTGTTGTGCCGGGTGAAGATGGGTCAGTATTCACCAAAGACAGTCTTGATAAACAATTGCTTGAGGCCAATATTGTGTTGCACGATCAGCTTACGTTATCGCCTGAAACAGTAAAGCCCAGAATCACGACAGAAGCGGCCAATGTTGTTGCAGCGGCAGTACAAGAGCGGATTAATACGCCAATTATAATTACAGTTGGTACACAAACTGCCACAGCTGATGCAGCTCGAATTGCCGGTTGGTATATTGTCACGCCAGCTCCCGAAAAGGGCACCATAGAAACATCGTTTGATTCGGCAAAAGTTAAAGCCAGCTTAAAATCATTTGCCACGGCGGTATATAGCGCCCCCACCAATACCACTCTTGTATATGTTGATGGCAAGCAAAGCGGTCAACGCCCCGGCACACCGGGCAAGGCACTAATGCTGGATGATTTAGTAAGTAATCTTGTGCAAGCCCAGGGAACTGCCGTCGCCAGTGTTGCCGCCAAAACAACTCCTATTGCTCCAACCAGCGTAATTGATCGTAGCTACACTCGTAGCAGTGCAGGCCTCCAAGCTCTAATAGACTACTGGATACCAAACCACAAAGGTAAGTACGGCGTTGATCTTCGTGCCATTGATGGCTCAATCAGTGCCAGCAGCAATGCAAACAAGCAGTTTACCAGCGCCAGTATTTATAAGCTGTATGTAGAATCACTTGTATATGCCAGAATAACCGCCGGCACGCTGAGCGGTTCCACGGTTACTACAACTGGTGCTACCATCGACGATTGTTTA
The DNA here is from genome assembly GCA_964540445.1 of uncultured Candidatus Saccharibacteria bacterium. Lineage (GTDB taxonomy): Bacteria > Patescibacteriota > Saccharimonadia > Saccharimonadales > 2-12-FULL-41-12 > JALQXV01. The sequence continues at coordinate 7,906 of CAZIMF010000011.1, read as the reverse complement.
TATAAGATGATCCGTGTGTCTGATAATAACTGTGCTATTGCGCTTGGTAATCTCATCGGCTGGAGCGCTAATGACGGTACATTGCATGCTCAAGGATTTGAAAATACATCACTCAGTTCGGGTAACCAGCGTACTACCGCCAACGACGCCAGCGACTGGTTGGTAAGTCTGCTAAACGGCACATTGGTGACTGGAACGCAGCGCGATAAGCTGCTGAGTGCAATGCAGCAACAAATTTACCGATCGGGCATTCCGGCCGGCTCAAAAAACATGGTTGTTGCCGATAAGGTAGGCTTTTTAGACGGCTACTGGCACGATACTGCCATTGTCTACCATCCAAAAGGCACGTACGTACTCACTATATTCTCGGATGGTGCCGGCGTGTCTAACGTTGCCGATTTAGCTGCCCAAATCTCACAAACAATGAACCGCTAAGCCCGACTAGTTTTTGGGTAGCATGATGAGGTGAGGAAGCATTCGGTCTAATGCATCTTGGGAAGCAGGTGAAAATTCTGCGTTATGGCGAGTGTTTCCCAGGCCAAACTCAATCAGACTGTCTACGCCGATAACCATATCGGTGACAGCATGATTTACATCTTGACCGGGTGCATGAGCAGATACATTAAGAGAAGTAGTGCCTGTTGAAATCGGAACCGGCGGATAAGTCATCCCTACATCAAGCCTGGTTTTGACATCTAGACCGAGCTCGTTAGGAGGAATTGCCCGAACGCGATCCGAATGGTAGCGTGCCCCCGGGGAAATCGGAAAACATAGTTGGACGAATAACCTCCCGGTAACTTTTCTAGCAATTCCAACTTCCTCTCCAAGCGCCCATAAGTGTTCTTTAGCCAAATTGCCATCACGGCTTCTTGGGCGAGTGGCGTCAATATGCTTCTGTAAAACCATTTCATGGTCAGGTCGTCGGTTGCTTCGTACAACCAACTGCGGAACTTCAAAAATAGGCACAAGACCCATTCTGCCAGCAAAGTCAGCCAGGTCATACAAATCACGATCACTCAGCGGTTCACGGCCTTTCGGAACTCGTAAGCCAAGGATTCGTTCTCGTCGTTCGGGGTCTGGTGTACTCATGGTCAAACTATCTCAGTAATAGTGCAAATGATAACATAGATACATAATATTGTCAATATTGAGCGAAAGCTGATATCGGCAAATTCTGAGGCTGCACCGGGAGTCATTTCTAAAGCGGTAGCTGTTTTCATACTTGAACCATGGAAAACTAATACCTACATATCAATCGATTTGAGTTAGAATTTGAACTTTCCAATTATTTGATCGCCAGATTTAGCCTTGTCGTCGTACAGTTGACCCAAGAATTTAAACCTGAGCTCTTGCTGGGCTTTTTCGGTATCAGATCCCTTAGGATCGGGGTGTAGTTTTAGCGCCATACCTCTAAATATTTTTTTGTCCGGGGTTCCATCACGGCGTAATTGTATAATTTCACGTACAACATTGGCGGCATCGTTAATCGATAGGTCTCCGGGTATGTTTATTACTCTGCGGTTGCGCTCGTCTTCCATGTTGAGCACCTGGCGAACGGAAAATTCTAGGAGGCCAATTTGCCTGTCGCGCTCTGCGATTTTAGCTTGCCATGCACGCTTGATAGCTGCATCTTCTCGGCGTTGTGCGGCTTCGCGCTCGGCACGTTCGCGGACTTGTTGTACTCGGCGTTCTGCCTGTGCCGCTCGCATATCTCTTTCTTCTTGTTCTCGGATCTTTCGAGCCGCAGCTTGTTGGGCTTTGCGGGCATCACCAGCATCATCTCCGCGTTCATCGTATCGGTTTTCTTGATGGCGCGGAGGCTGGGGCGCTGCACCTCGTCTCATGCGGACATATTCCTGAGGGCTTACCTGATTTATAGTACTAGCTTTAACATATGTGCCATTCGTTGAGTGAAGATCTCTGATCGTCAAATTGCCGGCCGCATCATACAAAAGTTCTGCGTGATCAGCCGAAGTAGTAGCTGAATATGCAAAACGTTCCCGGTTGTGCTGTCGTCCCATGGCAACAGGTTCATCTGTCCGTATTCCTTTGTAGCCTATGCCATGCCGCAAATCTTTGGTGGTAGGATCAAAAGATTTATCGACAATCATAAACTGAACCTTTCCGCTGACTCTGGTATCATCATCAAAAGGGAAGATAAATCTACCAATTCGGGGGCTTTCACGCATATCCAAAATAAGGTAGTCCTGGCCACCCATTTCAATCTCAGCAGAAATCTTGAAACGCTCAGCCTCTGCCAGGGGATTCTCGATATCGATGACTGCTATTCGATTCGGATCAAGCCTTTCAAACTCAAGATCAGGGCGGCGTGCTTCTTCAAAGCCGGGCGCCTCAAAGCCCGGCGCATGGGCGTGTCCGTGTCGTGGAGGTGAGTTGGGAGCCGAGGATGAAGAAGACATGTTTATTTTTGTGCTTTCTATAATATATAGTAGCAAATTATTGGTGATTTGTCAATAATCGTGTTCAATAGTTAATCCTAGCTGTAATCACTCTCGCTGAGTAGATTATAAATCCACGGCTTACTTAGCCATTTTATAGTCGAGGGCTTCGAGTGCGGCATCGCGGGCACCGACAAGGCCGCTATCGTCGCCGTGGGTTGCATAGGCAATACTCGGTAGAAACGGTAATTCTCCTTGTCTTTTTCGTAAACCAGACGTTAGCCCTGGCATGAGAAGGAAGGGCTGTTTGGTGGCCATACTACCAAATAAGTAGATGGTGGCAGGCCTAAAGCCTTTAGCGGCAAGTCGGTTTAAGAGCCGCACGTGAGCTTCGACGGTATCTCCAACTATTTCTGGCCAGCAATCTAGCGGCAAATCTTCTGCTTTCACGCCAAACTTAAGCTCTACGCCGCGGCCACCAATATGAGCTTCGACGTGGCCTTCAATGCCGCAGGGGCAGATAGCGCCATCTTTTAAGTGTTCATGCCCAGGCTCATCTTCAATTTCTGTTTCGCCGGCAACTTCGGGTTCGAGGGTAAAGCCGCTACCACCGTTGCCGGTGCTTATGGTCTCGATGTAACCTGTTCGGGCGCCATTGGTTCTTTGATTTGCGACTCGCTGGGCTAGTGCAGCCATTATGCAGTCATTCCTTATTATTACTAAGCCGGACTCTAGCACCAGCTCTCCGGCAATATCATCCTGAAAAGCTCTGTCTACATAACCTTTTTCTTGTAACGCACCGGCACTAACAATGCGGCCGTCTCTAACTTTGCCTGCAGCAGAGATACCAATTGCATCAACGGGGCGGCCATTAGTTAACTCATGGATAGCTTCTACCATGGTAGATACACCATCTTCATAGTTTGGAGGGGTGTCGTATTTTGCATAACTGACACGCGTGAGCCCTTGCACGATTAAGATCTGCGTATTTGATCCACCATTATCTACTGCTGCAACCAATGGCTCAGCGAGACCAATTTGGTTGGGGGCTCTATCACTCATAATTTAATAAATTACCATAAAACTGGTGTTTGGTCAAAGAAAAGTGTTTTAACGTGTCTTGAGAAGATTAGCTAATTCTTGAGCAGTAGCTGTGGATACCATCGCTTGGCCTCGTTCTTCAGCAATACATTTTAGCCCGCGAGCCGCTTCTCTGGCGATAGTGCGACGTCCATCTGCGGTAGTAGGATTAGCGTCGGCGTATAGTCTTTCGGGCATGGTTCCATCCCATCGTCTATCTTCAGCCTTTTGCTTTACTGCGTGAAGCGCTGCGAGTGCTGTATCGGCATCTGAAGGTCGCTCTGCAACCTCAGGCAGTGGATGCCCGGTTTGATGCTGATGTATATTTCGTGCTGTTCTTCGCATTGCGTCCAGCGGCTTACCAATAAAAGCAAAAGCCTCCGGGTCTGTCTGAGCGGCTTCTATCAGGAGCTTGGTTGTAAGGGAGGCTGCATGCATAGCGTCCAGACTTTGTTCAACCGAAGCACTCATTGGATCAATAGCCTGGAGGCGGGCATCAATAAGTGCTCCCAAGTGATCAGCGTTTTGGACACTAATTGGTAGTAGTTCAGGAGGAGTTTGTCCTTGTTCATATGCTATATCGGTAGCAGGGGGTGCAGTTGCTGGAGCTGGGAGGGAAGGACCTTCGTGACGGTGGGCTGAAGTCATAATCTTATACCTTTTAATCGTTACTATTATTTATTTTGGCTAAACGCATAATGAAATAGTATCACAAAAGCGTCAGTAAGTCAACTAGCAAGAAATAATTTTACAGAGTTGTAATCAATCAGACTGAGTCGCCATATGAGCCGGGTACTGCCTCAACCACATAATGTTCAAATGTTGGATCATCTTTATCTTTTATTTTTCGAGCTACACCCGCGCGGACTAAGCTTTCGGATAACCCGCGAGAGCTTGGTGTCATCATAACGGAGTCAGAACCAAAATTCTCACCAGCAAGTACAGCGTTTTTGAGTACTTCTAGCGTTGCGGCCGTGCCAAATCCTTTTACTGCCTTAACACGTTCATCCTTTTTATTAAGCACAATTGGGCGAAATGTTAGCCATCCATGGTCATCGCGGACAAGTCGTAATGTACCAACAGGTTCCATGCCCAGCCCAAGATCGCCGTTTATACTAAACTTGCCGGGATCGTCAGGGACGGCCTCTAGTTGTTACGTTAGGTAAGGCGTCATTGGGGTCGAGGGCTGCTTGAATTTCGGCTGCCCGAGCTTCTAGCTGGGTTGGTGCAGGCGGGCCAAGTTGATCTTCGGTAATTACCAAAGCACCTAAGCGTCGTTCATCTAATCCGGGCTGTGGTTGTATTGTTTCGTGCATTTTTGTTTAATTCCAATACGCTAATATTAGCATAAATAATGCATAATGTCAATTTAGCGAGCAGTACGGAACAGCTTTGAGGCTGCCTTATCAGTGTGCTTAACTCGCTCGCCGACTGTAAGCTAAGCTGCTGCTAACATTACAGTGGTTGCATTATTAACTTCCACTTTTCCTGCCTCTTGCAGTATCTCGGCATACATGGCTAGTTCGGCTACTTCTCTGTTTAGAACTAATGATAATAAAGATAACTCGTGCCGCCCACTCATATAATTAGCCATCCAGGATTCCGGATGTAGCCGATCGCGTTCTAGTATATACAGCATAGTGCTGACAACAATTTGTTTTCCTCCGGTCCACATCCGTGCTGTTGGATCGGCGGGCAGTATATCGGGCAGCCCAAACTCGGCCCGAATTGTCTGCGCCCGGCCGAGCAAAGCAGTGGAGAGAGATTCGCAGGCAAACATTCCTGCCATACTTCCTTCTATCTCAGCCTGGGGCATGCAATCACAAGCCAAATGATGATAGTCGTACGGTTCGCCTGTGTTTAGATCCATACCGCTACGATGTAACCAAGCGACAGTATGTGGTTTTCCATTTTTGCCTACAATGTGCAATTGACGAGGGACGATGGTTTCACCAAAATCCTGCCCCCGTAGTCTCGCCCAGTCTGCTAGTGGGCTGTCCACGGTTGACCCATCGAAGAACAGTCTCTCGGCCGCTACTACATTAGCGTTTACGTCAGGCTTGGTGATAGAGGGGAAGGCTTCTGGTCTATCCGTCATAATAATTTCCGTTATTTATAGATAGTATAGTTATGAATACTAATCTGGCAAATAATGTTTGGGATTATTTTTGTATCCGAAATTTTAGGTGGGTGACTAGTGGGGAATCGATGACTCTGATTTTCTCTAATTTTGCGTCTCCAAGGTTTTCTAGCAGGCGAGTACCACCACCGAGTAAGATAGGTACCATATGTATCTGCAGTTCATCTAAAAGACCGGTTTTTATAAACTGCTGAATTACATTAGCGCCGCCAGCGATCGAGATATCTTTATCTCCAGCTTCATCTTTGGCTTGCGATAAAGCGCTTCCTATACCGTCAGTAACGAAGGTAAATGAGGTTCCACCTTCTTTATTAACTTTTGCTCGCGTATGTTTTGTTAATACAAATACTGGCACATGAAACGGAGGATTATCCCCCCACCATCCATCTGCTTTGGGGTCATCTTTCCATGAACCTTCTCCGTTACTAAACATTCGTCGGCCCATAATAACCGCTCCGGTATTGGCCGTTGACTCCTTTATAACGTCGTTATCAGGGCCAGTCTCGCCACCGGATTTGCCGTGCGGGTTGCGCCAAGCAGCCAACCTAAATACCCATTCGTGGAGCTCCTCACCATTACGTCCTAACGGCTCCTCAAGCGTTGGCTCTGGCCCGGCAATAAATCCATCAAGCGACATTGATATATCGGCAAAAATTTTCCCCATGCTTTAAATTATACGCCTGAACGGTACGCTCAATAGTGACAAAATTAACACAAATTTCAAGGTTGCGGATATTTGGCAGGCTGTAACGGTCCATGTCTGGAACTATTACGTTGTAGCTGGATCGGAAACTTCGTTTCCAAGACTCTCTTCAACAGTAAAGTGCGCCCTAAATTGATCTTCACTTTTATCCCAAGGTGAGCCTGCGGGGTACCCACCATCTTCAAGCTGAGTGTAGGCAACTCTTCGCAAACCATTCAAGACATGGGTGGCTTCATAATCATCTGTATCAGGGCTCACCCTATCAACTCGATATAAAAGACCGCCTTCAGGATCATGGCGAACTATCATCCCCGGTTCAATTTCGATACTGTCATCAATCATAAAACAAATAATACCACAAAAGCTGCATTATGTCGATACTTGAGGCCGTAACTTTTCTAGTCTGGAACTATTTTGCGATTGGCATTTCTGTTTCTACAAAAACCTCATCTGCTTCGCAGGTGTAGTTATTTTTTTCGTATTCCTTATATTCTTCACCTTCTTTGCGATTGCTAGTAATACGCCAAGCGATTTTCTTCATAGGTTTATTGCAGAGTGGGCAATTCATAACTACATTTTAGCACTTATGTGCGTACTGTGAATTGAGCTGTTCGAGCCTTTAGTTTTGCAGGCCTTTGCGCACTACAAAACGTCCATAATGAGCTCGTCTTTGGCCACGCGCCAGCTCTTTATATAACACGTGAGTACGATCTTCATTTTTTGGTGACTGGAGTTTATTGAACAGTTGGCCCAATTGCTGAGCTGTGAGATTACGATATCTTACGATTAAATCGCCGACGGTCGTTACTTTTTGAGCTATCTTATTGTCAACGCCTACCTCTGCCAGCTGAATAGCGCATTCTGAAGCGCAATCGATAACTGTCTCTTCTCCTTCTGGCGCCTCAACTCCGTGACGGGCAAAAGCCAATATGCGTGATATAGCAAAATAGAAATCGTCTATCTTGGCTGAATCCAGTTTCCGCAGTGGCTTATCTGTCAATTGCTCGAGTACAGGGGAGAGAGCATTGGCAAACTTAGTTATAGAGGGGGCGCTAGTGCCATTCGCGTTGCTGGTTGCTCGTTTAAATATCCTGGCGAGATTGCGAGCGTTCTCTCCTCCAGGATGCTTTGCTAACTCACCTAAGACACTACGAGTCAAGTCCATGCTTTGAGCAATATACTCACCAGCTCTTTCCCCGGGGAAATATGCCAGCATTTCTTGGTAATCTTCAAATTCAGGTAAGTTTTCTGAACGAACAGGCGTAGAAGCACATGATTTAAGCTTTGATAAGTAATACTCTCTGCTTAAAACTTTAGGGAAAACTTTTCTAGCAATTTGGTAATAAAAGTAACCTTTTGTGCCCGGGAATTGGTCAATCCCTACTTCTTGTCCGCTTTCTACGGCTGCTTGCAAATCGGGTTTTTCTGCATAACTTCTTACTATGCTACTAATGACGCTGCTTCTAATGCTGTTACGTTGTCGTGAGGTTACTATCTGAGAGTCAATAATATTATCCGAAGCTTTATCGGCGCATGCCGAGGCATAGTCTGGCACTCTTTGCGCAAGTAACAATGAATGTCGCG
>CAZIMF010000010.1:11266-22001 GCA_964540445.1 uncultured Candidatus Saccharibacteria bacterium | reverse complement strand
CCGATACGACATATCTTGATTCAATCAAGCATAAAATTAAACCGTATATCATTACGCACGGTCACCTTGACCACATTGGTGGCTTGCCGCACATTTTGCCGCATTATCCGGCGCCAGTCTACGGTAGCCGTTTCACTATCGGTCGCGTCGAAGAAATCTTTAGCAACTTTGGCTTGCCAATGCCCGAAGGTTTTGAACTGCGCACCGTCATCATGAACGAAGACACTCACGAGCGCCTTAAAATCGGCGAATTCTTCGTTGAGTTACTTCGAGTAACGCACTCAATTCCTGGCAGTACCTCAATCGTGCTCGATACACCGGTCGGTCGTATCATTAACACCGGTGACTTTCGTCTCGACCCGAACCCGCTGGATCATGAGCGCACCGACACCGAGCGATTTATCGAACTCGGTAAACAAGGTGTACTAGCATTACTAAGCGAAAGTACTACCACCGAGCGACTTGGTCGCACGCCATCGGAAACTACTATCGAACAGAGCTTCGTGGACATCATGTCGAATGCACCCGGTCGTATCTTTATTGGCTTATTTTCGACCAATATGAACCGTGTCCAGATGATTATCAATGCTGCTGTACAAACCAACCGCAAGGTAGTTATGGACGGGCGCAGCATGGTTAGCACCCTCGAGATGGCTGTTCGCAATGGTTTCGTAAAGATTCCAAAGGGCACATTTGCCCCAATTGCCAGCGTTAACACCATTAAAGACGAAGAATTAGTAATTGTTTGTACTGGTTCACAAGGCGAGCCAAGCTCGGCGCTGCAGCGTATGAGCACCGGCGAACATCGTCACGTTAAACTAAAAGAGCAAGACACGGTTATTCTTTCGAGTACACCAATTCCTTACTCTGGTAACGACGCGAAAGTTCGTTCGATGGTCGACGATTTGTACCGCAAAGGTGTACATGTCTTCCGTCACGAAACTCGCGAAATTGACGGCTGTGGACCACTCCACGTTTCTGGCCACGCCAGCATCGACGAATACAAAGACATGATTAACATGACCAAACCAAAATTTTTCTTGCCGATTTACGGTGACTACACTTCAAAAAGACAACACATCGAAATCGCTGTCGAAGAGGGAATTCCCCGTGGCAACACGCTAAACGTTGATAACGGTGATGTTGTTGCGTTTACCAAAGACAAGATGGAAGTGATTGGCAGCGTGCCGCACGGTACCATTTTAGTAGACCAAACTGGTGCGATTGTCAGCAACGTCGTGGTTAAAGACCGCCTGATGTTAAGCAACGAAGGCTTGGTAGCGGTGGTTCTAACTATTGATAAAAAGACTGGTCAGCTGATGACCAGCCCAGACATCATCAGCCGCGGCTTCATTTATATGAAGGGTCAAGAAGATTTAATGAATGCCTTTCGCATTGAACTAAAGCGGGCAGTGTCACAGCGCTTCAAGCGCATCGACCTAGACCGTTTTAAAATTGAACTCAAAGAGCATGTTACCCATTTCTTGTACGAGAAAACCGGTCGTAGCCCGATTGTCATTCCAGTTGTAAATGTAGTTGGTGGCAAGCAAGGCGGCGGTCGTCCGAACAGCAATCAGAACGACCAGCAAAGTGGGGCTAACCGAAACGCACCACCCGTTGAACAAAAGACCCCCGAGCAAGAAGCTAGCGAAATGCAGCAACGTTTTGCCACCATGCGTGCCAAGCTATTAAACCAGGACGCTCGCACCGACTAGCATGAAAATTGCAACGCTCGGTCCCCAGGGTACCTATAGTGTTCAGGCAGCGAAGCTGTATGCTCCGTCGGCCGATATTGTAGTTTGCAACACGATCCGCGAAGCGATTAATAATGTCGCCAGCAACAGAGTGGAGCAGGCTATTATACCCCTTGAAAACTCTATCCACGGAATAGTAGCTGAGTCGCTCGATAACCTGGCTCTGCAACCAGAGATATACATTATTGATGAGCTTGTTTTGGACATTCATCATGCAGTATGTGCGCTCGCTAAGGACATTGATTCGGCTGATGTGCAGAAAATTTATTCGCACCAACAGGCGCTGAGCCAGTGCAGTAATTTTATTGCGCAACGGTACCCAAATGCCCAAATCATAAGTACCAAAAGCACTGCCGCTGGCTTGCAGATAATTGCGCAACAGCAGGATCCGCATGCTGTTGCCATCGGTTCTCCATTTGCCGCCGCTGACTACGGGCTGTTCGTACTTGAAGAAAATATCGAAGATGAATCAGATAATCAGACCCGCTTTGTAGTTATTTCAAAACAACCGGGCACTAAAAACCTCGGGTTTATCATGGTAGCTATGGCTCCTGAAATAGATAGACCTGGTCTGTTGTATGATATTTTGAGCATCATCAAAGACCAAAAAATTAATATCCAACAGATTGAATCGCGTCCAAATCGCAGTAAACTTGGCTCGTATGTATTCTATCTGCGACTTGAGATGAGCAATAATGACGAGCGCTTTACTACTATTGCCAGGGGCGCAGATAAAATACAGGTGACCGTACGAAGGATGAGCCGATGAGCGATTTAGATACCTATCGAACTGAAATAAACGACATTGATGAGCAAATAATGAAGTTAATCGCTAAGCGCCAGGCTCAGGTAATTAAGATTGCTCATCTTAAAGCAGAGTCAAACATGACGGCTCATCAGCCTGAACGTCATCAGAAAGTGGTGGAAGCTCGGCAACGGTTGGCAATTGAACATGGCCTTGATCCAATAATGGTAAGTGCCATCTGGCAACTGTTAATGGCTGAATCAATTCGTATTCAAAATGCTATTCTTCTTGAGAAAAAGCAATAATTAAGTAATGATAAACAGATGAGCAATACATTTTTACCGAACGTATATTTACGAGGTCAGATTGTGCCCTTTGATGAAGCTCACGTTTCGGTGGCTACTCATGCATTGCACTACGGCACGGCAGCGTTTGCCGGTATGCGCGCCAATCCCGACAAAAAGGTGCCCGGAAACATTGCATTATTCCGGCCAGAGCTACACACGCGTCGCTTGAGTGACAGTGCCCATTTGTTGAGTCAAGAAGTTTCCCCAGAGCAAATAACAGAGGCAATCACACGATTTATAGCTGCCAATCCTGCCGAACCGTATTACCTGCGGCCACTACTATACGCATCCGACCTGGGTATTGCGCCACGTCTGCATGACATCGAGTTCGACTTACTCATATATGGCGTCAAAATGGGTGACTATGTATCAGCCGATGGCATAACGTGTTGCATTAGTTCCTGGACGCGCGGCGAAGATCGCTCCATACCGCTACGCGGTAAAATCAGTGGTACGTACGTTAGTTCAGCTTTGGCTAAAACCGAAGCAGTCGAACGCGGTTATGACGAAGCAATCTTTTTAAACAGTCGCGGTAAAGTCGCAGAGGGAAGTGCCATGAATATTTTTATGGTAAAGAGTGGCGAGCTAATCACTCCAACTGTCACCAGCGATATACTCGAAGGCATTACACGGCGTAGTGTTATTGAGCTTGCCAACGACCTTAAATTAACAGTAGTAGAGCGTGAGATTGATCGCTCGGAGTTACTGCTAGCAGACGAAGTATTCCTTACCGGTACCGCTGCCCGCATTGCTCCAATCACTAAAATTGAACAATACATGTTACCGGCAGCAAGACCTGTCACCAAAAAAATTAACGATGCGCTAACTCAGATTGTTGAGCAACGATCAGATACACACCAAGACTGGATTGTCTCGTTTCCAGCCAGCTCTTAACCCAGCTCTGTGACTAGTCGCGGGGGAGGTATCGCGCCAGACTGAGCCTGTTCGTTTACTAGAACTAATGTAAGATTCCCCATCATCTTGGTTGAAAGAGCTGCCGGCTTTTCAGTTATGAGCATACGGCCATCATGATCATAGGCACTTAGACCTGTAAGGCAGGGTTTTTGTGAAGCTTCTCTGGTTGCATCGGGGTCAAACCGATAATTGCCTAGCGTGTCATGCGTCCGCAGTAGGCTGGCGGTACGCATGCCTACGCGCTGGGCGTACTCCTCTGGGTCAGATCCCCACGCCCGTCTACCGATAGGTACCTCAAGATTTGCCTCGCCTTCTGTTGGTTTTCTCCATCTTTCTACCTTGCAGACATAGTTAGCAGCCTCTTGGGACTTTCGTTCTACTTTTCGATCTTCTCGTTTCTTTAGTTTTGCATCAATACATTTCATGGTTTTGATTATATACCTCAATCCGTTGTAACATAACGCTTGTGTATTGACTTTTGTAGTAATTTGTGCTACAATTAACAATGTAACACTAGCGTATTAACAGAGAAGTTAGTATAATAAGACAAACAATGGCTAAAAAGAAAAAATCAAAAGCATCCAAAGCTAAATCCCGAAAAGTAGCATCTGCACCGGTTAATAAAGAACCGTCGGTCTTTTGGCCACTGGCGGGGGCTATTTTCTTAATGCTGCTTGCACTGTTCCTCGTCCTTGGTGGTTTTGGTACCGGTGGCCCGGCACCGATTACCATGTTTGATGGAGTGTATTGGGCACTCGGTTATGCAGCCTATTTGTCACCCCTTGCCCTTCTTTATTTTGGAGTACTTAAGTTCCGCGACGAAAACCGTCAGATTCCTCTTGGCAAACTGTTTAGTATGCTAGCGTTTGTGCTTGCCGGTTCTGCACTGGCCCATACGCTATTTGTGAAAACAGATGATTTTGAAGTTACTACTGGCGGCCACGGCGGCCACATAGGCTCAGCATTAGGCGGCACACTACTGCACGCACTCGATATGGCTCCTGCTAGCATATTATTAGCTGTAGTGGCACTGCTAATGTTCTTTTTATCGTTTAATATTTCACCAAAAATCTTGGCTCGACCATTCCAACGTCGTCATAAAGAAAACGACACCGATTTAGAAACACTAAAGCAGCGTTCTGAAAGTCAGTTTAAGCTCAACGAAGGTGTTCCAACCGAACGATCAGAACCAATTGAAGTAAAGCAGCCGATGCGGCTGAGTAGTCTTAAGAATAGTGCCCAACGAATGGCGCCGTCCGAAAGCCACGATGCACTAACTACCGAAAGCGATCCTAACTGGGAATTTCCAAGCCTTAAACTGCTCGATCAAAAACAAGATAAAGCGGATGCCGGTGATGTAGAAGGCAACGCTCGTACTATTCAAGAGACATTTACTAACTTTAATATCCAGGTAGAGATGGAAGGCGCCAATGTTGGCCCGCGGGTTACGCAGTACACACTCAAGCCGCCAACCGGAGTAAAACTCACCAGAATGACGGCCTTAGATAATAATTTAGCTCTCGATCTGGCAGCTCACTCAATTCGTATTGAGGCACCAATTCCCGGCAAGCGCCTGGTTGGGGTTGAAGTACCAAACGTAAAACCTGCAATGGTACGAATGAGCGGAATACTGTCTTCGCGTGAGTGGCAGGGGATAACTGGCCCACTTGGTTTTGCAATTGGCCGTGATATTGCCGGTATCCCGATTGTTGGCGATTTGGCTAAAATGCCCCATCTATTAGTAGCTGGTCAAACCGGTTCGGGTAAGTCAGTCATGATTAATGACATCATTACATCACTGCTGTATCGCAACTCCCCATCAGATCTAAAGCTAATTTTAGTCGATCCAAAACAAGTCGAGCTGGCTCCGTATAACGGCTTACCGCATCTTTTAACCCCAGTTATTAATGAACCTGAAAAATGTATTAGTGCACTTAAATGGGCAGTTGCCGAAATGGAACGGCGCCTGCGCGCCATGGCCGAAGTCAACAAACGCAACATTGGCGAATATAATGAACTTAAAAAAGAAGAGGGTATGCCCTACATCGTTATCGTAATTGATGAGTTGGCAGACCTTATGATGGTTGCGGCCCGTGACGTTGAAGCGCTGGTTGTTCGTTTGGCACAAAAAGCCCGGGCTGCCGGCATTCACTTAGTGCTAGCTACGCAACGACCAAGCGTTGATGTCATTACTGGTTTAATTAAAGCTAATGTACCGGCACGTATTGCGTTTACAACTGCCAGTGGGGTAGACTCAAAAACTATTATCGATGGCGTTGGTGCCGAGAAACTGCTGGGGCGAGGCGACATGTTGCTGTTAACCAGTGAAATGCCAAAACCAAAGCGTATTCAGGCGGCTTTTATATCTGACACCGAAACTGCAAAAATTGTTGAATTTATTAAAGCCCAGCGTCCGCCTCAGTATGACGACGAAGTCGTTAGCCAACCGGTACAACTGAATGGCAAGGGTGGAATTGTGGTTGAAATGGGGGGCGGTGGTGAAGCCGATGACGCTCTGTGGCGCGATGCCGTCCGCGTCGTTATCGAAGGCCGTAAAGCCAGCACCAGCCTCTTACAACGACGCCTCCGGGTCGGCTATGCCCGTGCGGCCCGCTTAATCGAAAACATGGAAGAGCAAGGCATTGTAGGCGCAGCCGATGGTGCCCGTCCACGCGACGTATTAGTCAACAGCATGGATGACGTCTTCGGCAGTCCAGCCAGTGTTGGAGTAGCTCCCGACGGCGATGTTTACGACGACATGCCCGACGACTCAAAAGACGATTAAGCCCCACTTTTAAATGTATATTTTGGTCCTGACTAAGTAATTTACGTGCTATATCTCTGTTTCATGAAGTCTTAATGAAACAGAGATATAGCACTCAAAACAGATAGATGCGCCTGACTGGAGTAATTACTAAACTGATGTTATAACTACATTGAAAAAAGCTTGAGCTTTTAAACTATTAACAATATAGTAACAATTATAAAACCAAAACAGCTTGGAGGACAGTGTGGCAGGATGGATTATACCCAAGAATGCAAAGGGTAAAGATCTGTCCCCCTATGAAGCTGATACAGGGGTTCTTTTGCCGCTGTGGGCACCTAGAGGAGCCGGTATCACTAACCGGCACCATGGCTATTACTACGCGAGAGATTTTTTAAAGGGCACGGACGAAAACCGTGCCCTTCGCTTTTCCAGGATCCAGTATGTAAAAGAGGTTCCTCACCAAAGATTGCATAAGCTTTTTGATGGTACGCAAATGATTAGTGGTAGAGCACAGGCATTTAAATTAGCCTTGTTAAACTGCGCGCCATATGTCCCGCGCTATGCCATAGATTTGTCTCGGCCGACAGAAGATATTCTTGAGTTGAATGCAAGGCAGCGAGCTAAACTTATGTTGCCTAATACATTTACTGTGGAGAAAGATGTTGAGCAACGGAATGAGATTGGTGCCTTTCTAATGCGCTATGCCATTGGACAAGATTTTGACCACGTTAAGCGCGACTACATTGATCAATTTATTGAATTAATGAATGACGGAGATGACGATGCCCAAAAGGCCGAACTGAGAACATTACTGGGTATGAAGCTTATCAATACTGCGTTGGGTGCAGCAGTTGATCCATTGTTTGCCGACTACAGCCGGGCAAGGAGAGAACAAGCTATACCAGACTGGGCACCGGTATGTGCATTCTCTGCTCTAAAAAATCGAGTAAGAGGCACTGAGCAGAACTATTTTGCGGAACTTAGCCAAAGACTCTCGGTGCAATACCAGGCGGCGTAGTTGACTAACAGGGGTAAATAAAGTAAAATATGAGTACTATTAACTCAGCTTGCAACATTTTAGTGTGCAGGCAGTAACCAAAGGAGTACATGCACAGTGCATAGCTACGAAATAGCGGTGTTGTTTCATCCAGATCTCGAAATCGATTTGAGCAAACCGCAAGCCAAAGTTGAAAAGATTTTCACCGATAACGGTGGCAAAATCACTAAAACTGATAACTGGGGCAAAAAGAAATTGGCCTATAAAATTGCCAATCAAGATCAGGCTATCTACATTTTTTATACGCTTGATTTGCCAGGTGAAAGCGTTCGCAAAGTTGAAGCGACGCTTAACATCACCGACGAAGTTATCCGATACCTGATTACCAAGCCAGACCTTAAGGCAATTGCCAAAGCCGAAGCGCTGCGGATTGAAAAAGCCGAAAAAGCCCAGGCCCGTGGTGAGCGAGCAGACGAAGCAAAAACTGAAACCACCGAAGAAAAAGAATAATCATTTTACATTTAACGATTATTTAACCTCGCAAATATACGATAAGGTAGACAACCTAATAAATCATAGAGGAGAGCCCGCAATGGCACGAAGTTTTAACCAAGTAATTTTAATGGGTAACCTAACCCGCGACCCAGATTTACGCCAAATCCCCAGCGGGCAAAGTGTTTGTAGTTTTAGTCTTGCGCTAAACCGCAGCTACAAAGGCCAAGATGGCGAATGGGTCGAAGCAACCGACTTTGTAGATGTAGTTGCGTGGGGACCGCTCGGCGAACGCGTTGCACAATACGTGACTAAAGGCCGACCGGTACTCGTCAGTGGGCGTTTACAAAGCCGTCAGTGGGAACAAGATGGCCAAAAGCGCAATAAACTAGAAGTTATTGCCAGTGACGTAACCTTCTTAGGCGGACGCGGCGAAGGCAACGGTGACAATAACGCTGGTGATGGTGGTTCTAGCAGCAGCTCATCCGAATCAGCACCCAAAGCAAAGAAAAAAGCCGACAAAGACGTCGTTATCGAAGATATCGGCGACGAACCAATTAACTTAGACGACATTCCATTCTAATTCTTTAAAGGAGACAACAACATATGGCAAAGATTTTTAAACACAAGACTGACGTACCTTATTTCGATTACAAAGACTTTAAAACCTTGCAGCGTTATGTAAATCAGTACGGTCAAATCGAAACTCGCAAAAAAACCGGTCTTACCGAAAGTCAGCAACGACGTTTGTCAGTTGCTATCAAGCGTGCACGGCATCTTGCGCTACTTCCATTCGTCGCTTCTAACTAGGTTTAACACCACAAACGGAGGTTCATCATGGATCAACTATATAGAGAAATTGTTTCGTTTCAGCATCGGGTTAACGATTATACCGATGATACTAGTACCAATATATCCCGTGCGTTAAAACAAGAAGTACAGCGACTCGAAGATGAAGCACAAGTAGGCAAAAATCCGCGCAGTCTCGAGGATCGTGTAAAGCAGGTTATCCAGTTGTTGCATGAAGCTGGTGAAGCCGGTTCAATGAGCCCAAGACACGCCGACGAGCTAAAAGATCAATGCGAAGATTTTCGCCGCGAACTGCAAAAGTTGTTTTAAGGATATATCATGCCTGACCTAACCATCGCACTTGAGCTTAGAAAATTGGTTTATACGGCTACTACTGCTCAAATACCAAACTTTGGCGGTCATCATGGTATCTACGGCTTCGAAGCAGGGGTTGGTGCCGGAATACTACGCACGGTCGATATGTTTATTGGCCAGCTTAAAGCAGGCAAGGCTACGGCCAGTGATATTGAAAATGTTCGTGCCCAGTGTAATATGGCCCGGACGGTTAATATTTTAGCTGAGTCCAGCATGGAAAAAGCAGACAAATACCTCGATCAAATAAAGGAGACTCTCTAATGGCATTAGGTGTAACAGATTTAAAAAAGGGAACTATCTTTGAACTCGACGGCATCCCATACCGTGTATTAGAGTATGGGCAGAAAGTGATGGGGCGGGGTGGTTCTATCGTTAACGTCAAAATCAAAAGCTTACTTGATGGCAAAATACTAGACCGCACCTTTAAAGGCAACGAACAGATTAAATCGGCTGACGTTAGTAATGGCAATGCACAGTATTTATACAATGATGCCTCAACCTACTTCTTTATGGACGAGACAACCTTTGAGCAGCACGAAGTTGCCGCTGATATCGTGGGTGATCAAGCTCGGTTTCTTAAAGAAGGCGATCGGGTTCAGACCCAAAGCTTTAATGGTCAGGTTATTAGCGTTGAACTACCAAAGAATGTTTTTCTAAAAGTTACCTACGCCGAAGATGCTGTTAAAGGCGATACCAGCTCGGCAATTACCAAAGACGCTACCCTCGAAACAGGGGTGAGTGTCAAAGTTCCTGGCTTTATCAAAACAGGTGACATTATTAGCGTAGACACTTCCACTGGCGCATACCGAGAACGCAAGAAAGACTAAGCGTTATGAATAAGCAGCGGCTTGATCAAGAATTGTTAAGTCGAGAGTTGGTTAAAACACGTAGCCAGGCGGGCAGCTATATACGCATGGGCGTTGTAGAAGTTAACGGTAAGATACAAGCAAAGCAGGGTCATCCTGTTTCAGCAACAGACACCATTACGCTTAATGTGGCGCGGCAGTACGTCAGCCGGGCAGGCTTAAAATTAGCCTCAGTCGCAGAGACATTTACATTAGATTTCCGGGGTACGGCAGTACTCGACGTCGGTAGCAGTACCGGCGGTTTTACCGACTACGCACTGAAGCATGGAGCGGACTATGTGATAGCGGTTGAGGTTGGGAAAGACCAACTTCATCCCAGCCTGCGCAATGAACCGCGAGTTGAACTGCATGAGCAAACTGATATTAGAAGCGTCAAAGAACTAAGTCGGCAGGTTGACTATGTAGTTATTGATGTCTCGTTTATTTCTTTACGTGACATACTGCCACAAGTCATAAAGTTGGCCGGGCGCAACACAAAAATTATTGCCATGGTAAAGCCGCAGTTCGAAGCAGTTCACAACGACTTAAAGCATAAAGGTGTCATTAAAAATGAAAAAGTTCGTCGTGAAATCCTTAAAGATTTTGAGATTTGGGCTGCCAAATATTTTAAAATACATGCCAAAGCAGACAGTCAAGTGGCCGGGGAAAAGGGCAACAAGGAGCGCTTTTATTTGCTCGCAAAACTCCA